>PAJD01000008.1 GCA_002705605.1 Fidelibacterota bacterium
GGTACTCTTACTGGAACTGGAGTAGAAGGAGTTTCATCGAATAATCCTGTTACAAGACCAAAGCCCCATGCTTCATCTGTATTAGTAGGACATTCATCTCCAACCCCTGGAGTGTTAGGATCATCAGTAGTACATAAAAGGCCATTTTCCATACCTAGTACATTTGATTCACTGAAGGTAGTTTGAGTTCCAACTTCCCAAGAAAAGTTTTCATTAACAGCAAATATTTGAAGATCAGTAACACATGCTTGACTTTCAGATAATTCGATGTCTGGATAGAAACTTCCTTGAGCGATTGTTCCATTACCACCATCATAAATATTAACATTAAGATTAACACCAATCCCACCAAGACCTGAATCTGTGAATGGACCATTTGTTAATCTGTTAAACATTACACCAGCAGGAACATCCTGAAGATGTACACAGATACTTGTTGAACCGGCTTCACCACAGTCACTATCTGTGGCAAATGATGTTCCAGCAAGCTCTGGATAATCAACAGTTAGATAAAATGGTGTCGTTTCTCTTGCAATGTGCAAGTAATCAACTGAAAGACCAGATAGTTTCCAATTTCCTCTTGGATCTGGTTCAGTTGATAGTAGAAATGACATCAAAACTGTCGTCATTATTAGTAATCGTTTCATTATTTTTCTCCTCCTTAATTAATTAAAGTCAATAATTAAACAAACTTTTAATATAACTACTTAATAGCCAAATCGAATGATTCAACTAAGGTCTGAAACTAATATTATTTTTTATATTATCCAAATAAATAATTATTATGCATATTTATGAAGGGTCTATACAGGTAAATATGTGATGAAAATCACTTTTTATTTGTTATAATACGATTTATTGCAATTGTGATAAGAGTTATCCCTAGCACAAACATTACATTATATAATACAGATTTGGGAATATTGTTAATATATTCTATCATTTATTGAAGGTTTTCAGCAACAATATCAGCAACATCTTTAACTTTTATTGGATTTTTATTTTCAGGCAACAAAGGTCCTAATCCCTGATTCATCATTCCAAAGCAAAAATTACAGCCTGTTACTACTGTTTCAGCACCAGAGTCAACAACCTGTTGAGCCCTTGGAAGGTGAGTCTTTCCACCTGTTTCTTTTTTCCACCACAATCCACCACCTGCACCGCAGCATAACGTATTCTTACCATTTTCTTCTAGTTCTGAAAAATCACTGCAGCATGATTTTATAGCTGTTCTTGGGGCATCAACTTCTCCCATCATCCTTGATAGGTTGCAGGGATCATGGAAAGTTACTTTTTCTGCAGTGTTCTTATTTACTTTAATATCACCATTGTTTATAAATTGTTCAATTATTTGAGTATGATGATACACCTCATAATCAATTTTTGCATATTTTGCGTACTCTATTCCTAAATTAACACTGCAGTGTGGACACATTGTAATAATTTTTTGAACATTCTTTAATTCTTCTAAATTAGCTTGCATTAACATGTTGTAGGTTAATTTGTCTCCAAGCCTATTTGCAGGTTCTCCAGTACATTGTTCTTTTTTTAATATCCCATAACTTGCATTAGCGCTATCTAATATTTTAACAAGGCTATAAACTGAAGAAGTAAATTTGGGATCCATTTTATATTTTGCAAAACATCCAAGCCATAATACAAAATCTTGAGTTCCATCAAAAGCAGGAAGCTCATTTGTTAAATCGCTTGACATTGCACCATCAGGATTACCAGTATTTTGAAGATTGTTAAATATTTTTTGATATTCCTGAGGAACATTTCCTTCAACTAAAACTTGGAGATTTCTTATTTCATCTGATTTTTCAACTTCATTCCCAACAGGGCAGACCTCAGAACATGCTTGGCATGTAGTACATTCCCATCCTGCTTCTACATCAATTTTATTTACCGCATCTAGTTGATTTGATAAAAGGTGGTCTTTAAGATTTAATATAAAGTGATTTTTGGGATCTAATTTTCCACCACCACGATGAGCAGGGCAAACCTCGGTGCATCTTCCACATTCTACGCAAGAAAAAATATCTAAAGTTTGATTTTTTGATAATTTATCAAGAGAACCTAGAAGATTTTCTAGCTCTTCTTCATCAGCTTCCATATCAATAGGAACTGGTCTATGACTTGGTGATAAAATTGGTTTAAAAAAAATATTAATCGGTGATAATACTAAGTGCAAATGCTTTGATCTGGGTATTAATATTAGGAAACCTAAAATTAAAACAGCATGTATCCACCAATTTACTTTCATGGCTAAACTAGTACTGTGATGCCCAACATATACATAATCAATAATATATGTAATCATTAATACTGAAATAAATAGGGCTACAAATCCTGATGTGTATGATATTTTATCTCCTAAATACTTTGGCCTAATTATAAATCTTCTATAGGCAAGAGATGAAATTCCAACTAAAACAAATATTGCCCAAGGTACTCCAAACAAAATTCCATAGAAAAATTTAAAGTTNTCNGATAGTAGNTGTGCATGAAAACCTATTGAAAAGTGATCNAGNGTAGATAANAGANAAAAACATNAANCCCCAAAAAACAAAAGCATGCATTAGNCCTGGCCAAAANCGTTGTGAAATAACTTTTTTTTGTAAAACAAATTCNACTAAAACTCGTTTAANTCTTATNCNNANTGAGTCAAAGTTAAAAGTNCCCGTTCCTTTAGATACAATGACGAATCTTTTGAAAANTTCAAAAGANAAAGATCCTATAGATAATAGAATCATTANAAANAATATGATTTGTTCAATAAAACTAAATGACATGGAGGTAATTTAAAGTTCTTCGATCAATTTTGGAAGTATTTCAAATATATCACCTAAAATGGCNTAATCTGAAATTTCAAAAATAGGAGCATTGGGGTCTTTATTTATTGCAATAATATTTTTTGATCCCTTCATGCCAACCAAATGTTGAATTGCTCCAGAAATTCCAACAGCTAAATAAAGTTTTGGAGATACAGTTTGACCGGANCTTCCAATTTGATAGGAGTGATCGAGCCATCCAGCATCAACAACAGGTCTTGATGCTCCGATTTGAGCATTTAATTTTTCAGCTAAGGATTTCACTAAATCTATATTTTCAATTTTACCAACACCTCTGCCAATTGATACAATAACCTCAGCATTAGATAAATCAACACCATCAGCTGATTCTTTAAATCTTTCACCTGGATTAATGCTTAGCTCCATACTAGACAAATCAAGTGATTTTTCATCTATGTTACATGAGCCGTTAACTATATTTTCAGTTGAATAAGAACCCGCTTGAAAAGATACTATNCCTTGGTTGTTAAGTTTAATTTTTTCATTCAGTTTGGCTTGATAAATTGGTCTTATAAAATGCAGGTCAGAATTAAATTGAACGCTAACGCAATCAGATACAAAAGCTTTATCTAGTCTTGCACTTAATCTAGGAACCCAGTCTCTTGTTTCATAACTATGACCAAAAATTAATAAATCAGGATTAAATTCATTATTTAATAATTCTAATGATTTAAGATAGTATTCAGGGTTATAATTATTAAGTTCTGAATTATTAATATAGATAACACTGCTTAATTCATAATTTTTTAATTGGTCAGCTACATTTTTATCAAAAACAACGGCATGGAGTTCACCACTATTGTTTTTCGTAATGCTTTGAGCTGCGCATAATGATTCTAAAGAATTATTATTAGCTTTTCCATCAAGGGTTTGTATAAAACATAAAATTTTCACTATGAAACCACCCTTATTTTATTTTTTAATACATCTGCTAATTGTTCAGTGATTTCATCAGCACTGCCTTGAATTATAGTTGTTTCTTTAGATTTTACAGGAGTGAATTTTTCTAAAACTGAATATCCATTATCTTCAGAAACAGATAAATCATCTTTACTAAATTCTTTTACTTCTTTATTTTTTACAGACATTATACCTTTTAATGTGGCATATCTTGGCGAATTAATACCTGATTGAATAGTTAGGCTTGCTGGCAGCTTTAATTCTGACCATTGGAACCAACCATTTTCTAATTCTAATTTTACTTTTATATCTGTACCATTGTTTATTATTTCAGTACCCATAACTAAAGATGCGTGAGAAGTTTTTAAATATTCAGCAACTAGCAANCCCACTTGNGAAAACCCAATGTCATTTGATTGGAGACCGCTTAGTATAAGATCATAGCTATTATCTTTAAGTGCGGAAGAGATAGTTTTTGCTATAGTTAAAGGAGATGAAGTGTCAATTCCTTCATCTGAAATAAAAATACCATCATCAGCTCCTTTTGCTAAAGCATCTTTAAGTACTTGTCTTGCAGATTCTGGTCCTAGTGTGCAAACAGTAACGGATGCATCATTTTTTTCTTTAAGCTGCAATGCTTCTTCAAGTGCATAGGTATCTGGCTCATTGCTCACAAAATTGATACTGTCAGTTTTTAATGTAAGCTTATCATCATTAAGTAATAATGGTGAGTCTTCTGATGCTACTTGTTTTATTAATACGCAAATATTCATAGATTATATTTTAAACCGACTAGTCGGTATGTATAATATAGGTGTTTTTATTATTTAAAACAAAATTAATTATTTAAAATAATTTATAATTACTTATATTAAATTATAATATGAACAATGCTATAAAGATTTTTTTTTTATTAACGGTTATATCTTTTTTATTCTCTGAACCATATCAGGAATATAAAAGTGGAAAAAATTATAGTCTGCTAAAATTAAAGGATAGCCAAATTGTAGTAGATGGTAAATTAGATGACTCTGGTTGGGATGATGCTCAGGAGTTGAGCGATTTTATGTTAACAAACTATAGCTCTAAACAGGTTCCATCAAAACAAACAAGTGTAAAAATAGTTTGCGATAGCGATAATATTTATATTGGAGTGAAATTATATGATAATCCTGAAGAAATTACTTTTAAAAGCGGTTCGTATGATGATTTTATAGATACATTTGATTTAAATTCTGATTATTTTATAGTTGAACTTGATTCTGATCATGATCATCAAACAAGTTATGCATTTGCTGTAAATAGCTCAAATGTACAATCAGACTACCTGTTGTATGATGATGACTACATAGATGACAATTGGAATGCTGAGTGGGTTTCTGAGGTTTTTGTAAATAATCTTGGTTGGTCGATAGAGTATAGAATACCTATTGATATTTTTAGATTTTCTAAAGATACCAATCAAACTTGGGGATTAAATTTAATTCGATATATAAAACGTAATAATGAATATGTGGCGTGGGTTGTTCTACCAGAAGAAAAAGTAGGTATTGTATCGCAATATGGACATTTAAACAATATTGTTTTCAAGCAAAAAAGCAGTTTTAATATCAAACCATATTTTGCATATGATAATCAAAAATATGATGACCGCTATTATCCTTATTTATTAGAAGGAAATGATGGTAGTATTTCAGGTCTTGATTTTAGTAATGGCCAAGATGTGTATAGCTTGATCGAGTCTAATAATAAGTTAGGTTTTGATTTAAATTATAACCCTAATTCTTTTTCATCTATAAATATCACATATAAGCCTGATTTTGGTCAGATTAATCAAGATGCTTCTGAAGTAAANAATACAGCCTATGAAACATATTATGATGAGAAAAGAAGTTTTTTTATAGAAAATTNATTGTTTTTTGAAACNCCTATTAANGTCTTCTATTCAAGNAGNATTGGTGATTATATTAAATCTAACAATATTAACATNAGGACAGAGTTAAANACAGCCTTTCAATATACTTCTAAAATAAATAATTCTAATTATGGACTTTTATTTGCANACNCTAATCCAAAAGATAATGATTTAATTGATAATAATATTTATTCAACTGTTTTTAGAATAAATAAATCTGTTTTAAATAATAATTTTAAAATTGGTTTTATAGGAACNAATTATAATNATGAATATAAAAAATCAAATGTATATGGATTAGATTATGCTTTAAGTCTACTAGATAAAAAGTTGNNTATTAATANTCAATATATTTTATCAGATAATAATGTTGATAAAGGTTANGGTTTAAATTTTGATTTAAGTTATAGAACAGATGTTTTTTCCATNTTTAATAATAATGATTTATTTTTAGATTTTTGGATAAAAAANAATCAGTATGATAAATCTCTGGATATAGATGATTTAGGTTACTTGTTTAGAAATAATTTAAAAGAAGTTAATTTGGGTTTTTCAATTAATAATTATAAATCATTAAATAAGTCNAAATATGTNNTTCAATATTATAGAGCTGAAAATTATTCTAAAGATGTTATCTCNAATATTATTTCTTTAAACTATAATNTTATTCTAAATGATCTTGNAGCTCTTGNNGTNGGGATTTCTANGGAGGGNAATCANTATAATGATAAATATTATGATGATTATTATAATTTAGATTTAAATAAAATTATTAAAACTCCAAATGATATNGTTATGACTTTTAATTATAATAATAATANGTCTGATATATTTTCATATTCGATCAATTTCAATACGTTTAAAAGTAATATAGATGATAAGGGTAATAATATTTTATTTNATATAGTTTTTAAACCANCAACATGGATAGACTTAAGCTTTTCTTATGATAGATTAGATTATTTTGAAACNTATCATTTTCTCAAAATTAGACAGTTNCCAANTGGAATTAATTTATTTAATGATAATTTTAGTANTTNTAGAGATACTTATAGTTATTTATTTATTAATTCAAATAATCTAGANGTTTATTATACNGGGCAATTATCAGCATATTATAATAATAATTTAAGTTTTCAATTATATGGNGAATATTTCATCCATANAGATAATTGGGANGAAAATAGTGACTTGTATGAAATTAAACAAACAGATGAAAATTTTATTTATCCGAATCTTATCACTGGATTATCATCTGAGTTAATTAATTTTGATAATGATAAAATAAAGTATAGCTCATTATATAATTCATTAATGTTAAATCTAGTAACTAAATGGAATTTTAATAATTCCTCTAGTTTATATTTTGTTTATAGTTTAAGTAAAGGTGTAAATGGAAAAATATTTAATAGNCTTAAAGACNTAATTNAATTTGACAATAATGATAATTTAGATAATGTAGATGCTGAAATATTTTATAATCATAATGCAACAATTAAANTTGAGTTTTATTTTTAACCGTTTCAATTATATTATTTGCAGCAATTAGAATTTCATTTTTNGTATTAAATCTACCTATGCCTATTCGNATTGATGATTGAATATGTTTTNTANTNAGNCCTATNNTNNGNAANACNTGTGAAGGNTTTGGANTTGANGAAGTNCANGCAGAGCCTGATGAAACAGCNATNTTNCTTAATGATGTNACAATTGATTGTCCNNTAAGNCTTGGNAANCTAATATTTAAATTNCCTGNAATCCTTTTTTCTATATCTCCATTTATNATTANATCAGGTATTTCTTCTTTTATTTTATCAATGAGTAAATTNCTTAATTGAAGAATACGTTTTGATTCATNANTCATTNATTTTTTTGAAATTTCANTTGCTCTNCCAAGNCCAACTATTAATGGAATAGGCAGCGTTCCTGGTCTAATGGATTTTTCTTGACTGCCTCCAAATAAAATAGGACTAATTTTTAATTTTTTATTAATATATAATGCTCCAATTCCTTTGGGTCCATATATTTTATGGCCAGATATAGATAATAAATCAATATTCATTTGTTCTACATTAATATTTATTTTTCCATAAGATTGAGCTGCGTCTACATGAAATAAAATATTATGATCTTTGCAAAATTTTCCTATTTCCTTAATAGGCTGTATAACTCCGATTTCATTATTAACATGCATAATACTAACTAAACCAGTTTTGGATGTTATACTATCTTTTAACTTGTCTAGGTCAATAATACCATTTTCATTGGCTGATAAGAATGATGATTTAATTCCTTTTTTTTCTAAATGATTGCAAACATCAAGTATTGCTTTATGTTCTGTTGCCATTGTAATAATATGATTATTTTTATAATTAGCTATATTTTGCAATGAAAGATTATTTGATTCAGTAGCTCCTGAAGTAAAAATGATTTCATCTTCATTAGAATTAATTAATTCTGATATCTGTTGTCTTGCTATTTCAACGGCAGCTTCAGCTTCCCATCCATAATAATGTGTCTTACTAGAAGAATTTCCAAATTTTTCTAAAAAGAATGGAATCATCGAATCTAAAACTTTAGGGTCTAATGGAGTAGTAGAATTATTATCAAGGAAAATTTTATTCATTATTAATGATAATATTTTTTTCTTTCTTAGATGAAAAACAACCTATCTCAACGGTCTTGTATGTTGAATTTTTATTTAATGTTTCAATTAATTTTTCTGCATTATTTTTATTAGTAGAAATAAGTAAGCCTCCAGATGTTTGAGCATCAGCAATCATAAGCTGTTTATATTTAGATATTGATTTATCAAATTGAATATTTTTTTCGTAAAAATTCAAATTTTTTCTAGTTCCTCCAGGAATAATATCTTTTTTTGCAAAATTAGAAACTTCATCTAAAAATGGAACTTTATTAAAATTTATATTTGCAGATAGATTATTATTTTGGGTCATTTCATTTAAATGACCTAATAGTCCATATCCTGTTATATCAGTACAAGCATTTATTCTAATATTAAGTTCTGACAAGTCATGATTAAGCGTGGACATAAGTTCTATCACATCTGAGTTTGTTTTATCATTTGTTAATTCTTTTTTTATAGCTGTTGTTAAAATTCCAGAACCAAGAGGCTTTGTTAGTAATAAGACATCAGATTCATTTGGAGTATTATTTTTTAAAATTAAATCATTTTCAATTAAACCTGTAACAGCAAGGCCATATTTTGGAGTTTTATCTTTTATAGAATGACCTCCTAAAATATTAATATTTGCTTCTTTGCACTTATCTAACCCTCCCCTAAGAATCTCAGATAATATATCTAGAGGCAAATCATCTGATGGAAAAGCAACGATATTAAGTGCAAACAATGGCTTTCCACCCATTGCATATATATCGGATATTGAGTTAGCAGCAGAAATTAACCCAAATGTATAAGGATCATCAACAATTGGAGTAAAAAAATCTACGCTTTGTATGATTGATTGCTTATCATTGATTTTATAAATTGAGCAATCATCAAAATTTTCAAAACCTGAATCGTTATTTGAATTGCTAATTGAATTTAATTTACTCAAAACTTGAGTAAGATCTTCTGCAGATAATTTGCAAGCTCAACCAGCACCACTTGAATATTGTGTAAGCTTTATTTTCTTAGTATTATTCATAGTTAGAATTTATAAAATAATTTTTTAGTCTATTAATAATAATTTCGTTTTGTTGAAATATTATTATAAAGGTAAATTAAACTCAAGTGTAATTAAAAAAAAAACGATATTGGCAAATAAAGTTTCAAATAATACAGACGTAGTAACAATTAGATTCTCAGGAGATTCTGGTGATGGGATGCAACTAACTGGAAATCAGTTTAGTAATACCTCTGCTATATTTGGAAATGATTTATCTACCTTGCCTGATTTCCCTGCTGAAATAAGAGCACCACAAGGAACTTTATATGGTGTTAGTTCATTTCAAATGCAATTTGGTGATCGTGAAATATATACACCGGGAGATGATTTAAATGTTTTAGTTGCAATGAATCCCGCTGGATTGAAAGTTCATTTAGAAGAATTGCAAGAAAATGGAATATTAATTATAAACACAGATAATTTTACTCCCAAGAATTTAAAGCTTGCAAAATGGGAAGATAATCCAATTGAAGATAAGGAATTATTATCAAAGTATAGGTCTATTACTGTACCTATGTCAACCTTAGTTAAAACAGCATTGGAAGACTTTGATTTAACCCCTAAAGAAAAAATGAGAAGCACAAATATGTTTGCTTTAGGATTAGTCTATTGGTTGTATGAAAGAGATTTAGAACCTACTATTGATTTTTTAAATAAAAAATTTGGTAAAAAACCTATTATAGCAGAGTCAAATATTAAAGCTTTAAAAACAGGGTATTATTATGGTGAGACTATAGAAGTTATTAAAACTACATATAAAGTTGATAAAGCAAAGTTTGATAAAGGTTCATATAGAAATATTATGGGGAATCATGCTCTGTCTTTAGGACTTGTGGCTGCATCTCAAAAATCTGATTTAGAATTATTTTTTGGAGGTTATCCTATTACTCCAGCTAGTGATATTTTAAAATTTTTAGCTAATTATAAAAATTTTGGGATTAAAACTTTTCAAGCTGAAGATGAAATTTCTGCGATTACAAGTATTTTAGGAGCTGCATTTGCTGGTAATCTTGCTATTACAGCAAGTTCAGGTCCAGGGATTGCTTTGAAGGGTGAAGCAATTGGGTTAGGTGTAATAACTGAGTTACCTTTAATTATAATAAATATTCAAAGAGGAGGCCCTTCTACAGGATTGCCTACTAAAACAGAGCAATCTGATTTATTCCAAGCAATGTATGGAAGAAATGGAGAGTGTCCATGTGTAGTAATTGCTGCAAGCAGTCCCTCAGATTGTTTTGAAACAGCTTTTGAAGCTGCAAGGATTGCTGTTGAACATATGATGCCTGTTATGTTATTATCAGATGGATATATAGCAAATGGTTCAGAGCCATGGAAAATCCCTGAAGTTAAAAATTTACCAAAGATAAAAAATAATTTAGTTAAATCTTCAAAAGATGATGGTTTTATGCCTTATAAACGTAATGAAAAAACATTAGCAAGAGATTGGGCGGTTCCTGGAGTTGAAGGTTTGGAGCACAGAATTGGTGGATTAGAAAAAGAAAGTTTATCAGGGAATGTAAGTTATGATCCTGATAATCATCATGCTATGACATTACAAAGGCAGAAAAAGGTTGATGCTGTAGCAGATTTTATTCCAGATATTGAAGTTTTTGGTAAAGGATCTGGTGACTTGCTAGTTTTAAGTTGGGGTGGCGTTTATGGTTCTGTTAGATCAGCTGTAAAAAAATCTCAAGAACTTGGGGGTTCTGTTTCACATGTACATTTAAGATATATAAATCCTTTTCCAAAAAATCTTGGAAAAGTATTGAAAAATTTTGATAAAGTATTAATTCCTGAATTGAATTTGGGTCAATTATTGACTATAATAAGAGCTAAATATTTGGTAGATGCAGTCGGACTTAATCAGGTTGCAGGAAAACCATTTAGTTCTAATGTAATTTCTAATACTATTGAATCATTACTTAAGGAAAAATAAATGAGTGAAGTTCAAAAATTAAAGAAAAAAGATTTTGTTTCTGACCAGGATATAAGGTGGTGTCCTGGATGTGGTGATTATACAATTTTAAATACTGTTCAAAAAGTATTTCCAGATTTAGGGATTCCTAAGCATCAATTTTTAATTGTCTCTGGTATAGGTTGTTCAAGCAGATTTCCATATTATATGAATTGTTATGGTTTCCATTCAATTCATGGAAGAGCTCCTGCTGTTGCTACAGGTGCTAAATTATCTAATCCTGATTTATCAGTTTGGGTAATAACAGGTGATGGAGATGCAATGAGTATTGGAGGAAATCATTTTATTCATGTATTAAGAAGAAATATAGATATGAATATATTATTATTTAATAATAGAATTTATGGTCTAACTAAAGGACAATATTCTCCAACTTCTGAGGTTGGTAAAAAAACTGTATCAACACCAATGGGGTCGCTTGACCATCCTTTTAATCCTCCTTCATTAGCGCTGGGCTCTGGAGGAACATTTGTTGCTAGAGCTATAGATAAAGAATTAAAACATATGGGGCAAATAATAAGTGAAGCCCATGATCATAAAGGAACTTCCTTTGTAGAAATTTATCAAAATTGTAATATTTTTAATGATGGGGCATTTGCTAATTTAACTGATAAAGAAGCAAGAGGTATGTCAAGAATATTATTAGAAGATAAACAGCCTATGATTTTTGGTCCTGATAATAATTTTGGCTTAATTCTAGATGGATTTAGACTTAAAGCTGTTGAAATTGATAAAGATTATACAGTAGATGATTTATTAGTTCATGATGTAAAAGATAAAAACCTTGCTAATTTAATTAGTGAAATGACATATGATGAGAAGCTTCCTGTTCCTTTTGGTGTGTTTTATAAAGAAGATAAATTAACTTATGAAGATATGATGATATCTCAAATTAAAGAGAGTATTAAGTTAAAAGGGGATCCAGATTTACAATCATTAATTAATGGTCAAGAAACATGGGAAGTAAAATAATTTTTTGAAACTTCTCCTGATTTAAAAATTATAATTAATAGATAGATTAATTTATGGGAAAAGATAATAAATCAAAAAAATATCGTATTACCTCTGATTCAATGGGCAAAATGAAAGTTCCTTCATCTGCATTATACGGTGCGCAAACTCAAAGAGCTGTCGATAATTTTCCTATAAGTGGTATTAAATTTAACTATGATTTTATATCTGCAGTTGTCATTATAAAAAGATCAGCTGCAATAGTAAATTTAAAGCTTAAGCTAATTAATAAAGTTAGAAGTGAGGCGATTGTAAAAGCATGCGATAAATTATTAACTGATAAACCAACAGATCAATTTCCTATTGATATTTTTCAAACAGGTTCTGGGACATCAACAAATATGAATGTAAATGAAGTTCTAGCATCTATAGCTAATACTTTTATTAAAGATAAAGCAAATATAATTCATCCAAATGATCATATTAATATGGGTCAATCAAGTAATGATGTTATACCAACTGCTATCCATATTTCAAGTTTGATTGCTGTTGAAAATAATTTAATCCCTTCTTTAATAAAATTAGAATCAGCAATATCAGTAAAAGTTAAAGAATTTAATAAAGTTTTGAAGATTGGAAGAACTCATTTACAAGATGCGACTCCAATGACATTAGGCCAAGAATTTTCAGGATATCAATCAATTATTAAAAATAGTTTAAATCAAATTAATCAAACTAAAAAATTATTATCTAGTTTAGCACAGGGTGGCACCGCTGTAGGTACTGGGATTAATACACATAAAGATTTTGGGGTATTAGTTGCAAAAGAGATATCAAAATTTACTAAAATTAAATTTGTAAAGACTAAAAATCATTTTGAAGCTCAATCATCTCAGAATCAGGCGGTTGCATTTTCTGGTTCATTAAAAACTTTAGCGATTGGTTTAAATAAAATTGCAAATGATATTCGATGGTTAGGATCAGGTCCACGATCTGGTTTAGGAGAATTAACTATTCCACCTGTACAACCAGGCTCTTCTATTATGCCTGGAAAAGTTAATCCTGTTATTTGTGAATCTATGATTCAGGTTTGTTCTCAAGTAATAGCAAATGATACAGCTATTAATTTAGGTGGATTAGGAAGTGTTTTTGAATTAAATCTGATGTTACCATTAATAGCGCATAATATGTTATTCTCTATTAATATTCTATCAAATTCAACCAATGTTTTTGTTGACAAACTATTAATTAATATTCGATCTAATTCTGATAAGTGTGAAGGTTATATTGAAGGTAGTTTAGCAATGTGTACATCTTTAGTTCCTGAAATAGGTTATGATAAAGCAGCTCAAATTGCTTACGAAGCTTTTAAAAAGGGCAAAACAATCAGAGAAGTTTTAAAAGAAAATAAAATATTATCAGATAAAAAAATTGAAAAATTATTAGACCCTAAATTGATGATAAAGCCAAAATAAATTCTCTTGGATAATACGGCTCAGCATAATGTTAGTTGGAAGAGAATATTTTTTAATACATTCCTTTTTTGTTTTGGTTCTTTAATTTGTATTATAATCTATCTTTTATTTGTTTCTAAAGATTTGCCTTCTTTAGATGAGTTGCAAAAATTTAATCCAGATCAAGTTTCAAAAATAATATCTTCAGATGGCGAAGTATTAAAAAAATTATATGTAGCTAAACGAGACATGGTTAGCATTAATGTCATTCCTGAGAATTTAAGAAATGCTTTGTTATCAATGGAAGATAGAGATTTTTATAATCATAATGGCATTAATATTAAAGGTATTATGCGAGCTGTTATAGTCGATTTAGTTAATTTAAGTGCAAAACAAGGTGCAAGTACATTAACTCAACAGTTAGCAAGAACTATGTATGAATCCATTGGNATGGAACGTTCTATATTAAGAAAAATAAAAGAATTTATAACTGCTATTAAAATAGANCAGACTTATACAAAATCAGAAATNTTAGAATTATANCTTAATTCAGTTTATTTNGGNCATGGAACTTANGGTGTNCAATCTGCNGCAATTTATTATTTTAGTAAAGATGTTTCAGATTTATCATTAGTAGANTCCTCTTTACTAGTAGGGTTGTTACCTGCNCCAGCTATTTANAGTCCNGTTAAATATCCTGAAAGAGCTGANAGAAGAAAGAATCTTGTAGTTAAAGTNATGAATGATTTAGGGTANATTAGTAATGATGAATATNAGTTNGCTAAAAATGAATTAATTAAAGTAAGTAAATATGATTATGATAGTAGTCCTGCNCCACATTTTTCNGAATATGTAAGAAGAGAATTAGAAAAAGTTGATTCAGATTTAGGAATTAATTTATATAAAGATGGATTAAATATATATACCTCTTTAGATAGTAGAATTCAATCTATTTTGACAAGTGCTTTTAATGAGACTATGATNAAAAATCAAAAAATTTTTAATNGAGATTTATTAAATAATAAAGAAANATTAGAATATATTTCTAAAAAGAATAATATTTCTATNGATTCNTTAAAAAATATTTTAAAAAANAATCTTGAAATACCNCGTTCACTAAGAAAACAATTGTTGGTTCAAGGTTCAGCAGTTGTTATTGANNCNATGCATGGNAGTGTNCTTGGTATGATAGGTGGNAGAACAGAAAANGAATATTTAGATCATTTTAATAGAGCAACACAAGCTAAACGTCANCCTGGNTCAGTATTNAAACCATTTATTTATTTATCTGCAATTGAAAATGGCTATACNCCNTGNACTCAGTTATTAAATCAGCCACTTGTTTTCTTTATTGATGATACNACTAGATGGAANCCTCAAAATCATGATGGNTCAACAGGATTANTAACAACTCTTAGAGAAGGAATGAAAAAATCATTAAATTTAATATCTGTAAGAGTAGTTCAAGAATTAATTAGTCCTATTGATGTTAAAAANACATCTGAAAGANTNGGTATTTCTACAAATATTAGNCCAGTNGATGCAATAGCNNTAGGTGTATCTGANGTATATCCNTTNAATATAACNATGTCATATTCAGCTATTGCAAANAATGGTATNTTAAATCAACCNNTAGCTNTTAATNTNATAAANGATAATAATGATTTNACNATTAAAGAATTNTCTTCAGAATCTNTTGANGTAGCTGATNAAAAAGAGATATTTATNTTAAGNGATATGATGAANTCAGTNATTGATAANGGNACAGGTGGTTCTATNAGATGGAAATATAAATTNTATTCGCCTTTAGCAGGTAAAACAGGAACAACTAATAGTAAAACAGATGCATGGTTTATTGGTTTNACTCCNNATATTGTAATNGGAGTNTGGGTNGGNATGGATGATCCTCAAATGAANTTNGGNGAAAANCANTATGGTTCAACAGCTGCNATGCCAATTTTTGCTAATACAATAANAGAAATNTATAANTTAGGNAACTATTATCATTCNGNNANTATTATAAAAATTAATNCAAAAGAAGATTGGNANNTNCCNAATGGNGTTATNGAAGCAAGCATTTGNGAAGATACTTGTTGTTTGGGAACGGATTGGTGTGATTCTTATAAGGAATATTTTATTGAATCTAATGTTCCTAATCAAACNTGCCAAGAGTATTCAAATCCATTATTTAGATTTAAATAGCTTCAAAAATTTAAAATTAAATTTAAAATTTATATTTTCTTTTGAGATTAATGAGTATAANTAAAATGCAATCATTCCAAGGAATATATTNGGTGCCCACATAGATAATGCAGGATTAAATNTTCCTCTATCAGCAAAATCTTCACCAGCAATTAAAAATGACCAATAAATTATAAAAAANAAAATACTTATTGCTATGCTAACACTCATATTGCTGTTTTTTGCCATGATTCCNAGAGGTGTTCCAAGTAGAATAAATATAAAACATGCAATTGGAATAGAAAACTTTTTATGNACTTCAACNCTGTATTTATTAATTTGCTTCTTATAATTTTTTATTAGTTTAAAGTTTTTATCTTTTCNAGATACCTGATTATCAATTTGNTTTTTTATCATATTAATCATTAATAAATTTTTTTTATTTTTATTTTCATGGATACTTAGAAGTTTATTTAATGAATCAATTTTATTTTTGTTCAAGGTTATCTTNTTTTCAGAATTTTTGATATTAGTTTTATAGGATGCTATCTTTTTTAATAGAGCATTTACATTTAATTCTCTTTCTTGNCTTATTAAGTTATTTGATAGATTAAATTCAAGTTGATCAAAAGGTATNGCAATTTTATATACATCAAAATAAGTTTTTCTATATTCATTGTTAGCTAACTCTTCATGAATTGATCCATNTTGTAAATTAATTACAATTCCATCTTGAAAAGATTTGAAATTCCCTTTTTCTGCCATAATTGTNGTATGATCTTTTTGAGCTTTATCAAAAATTACTACATTGTCGAAAGAGTGNGTGTTTAATCTTTTACCAACATAAATGATTTTATCTGAAAATGAATTTAATAANTGTTCATTAAATTCTATATCCGGTCTATTTCTNCTTATTTCATGACTAATTTTTCGAACATTATGATTCATTTCTGGTAATACCCATAAATTGAATGGTGTGATAAGAGAAAATACAACTAATCCAAAAATCAGTGCAGGTAANATTAANTTATTCATGCTAATGCCAGATGCTTTAAATGCNGTTATTTCATTATCTGATGATAATCTACCAAAAGCCATTAAAGTTGCAATNAGAATTGACATTGGAATTGCTAATGATATAATCCANGCNGAATTATANACTAAAAATTTNAATACAGTTCCAAGAGATAATCCTTTGCCTAAGAATTTATCCATATTTTTTAATATAAAATTTGATAATAAGACAAAAATTAATATGAATAAAGAACTCACAAATGGGATTGTTAATTCTTTTATAATATATCTATTTATTATTTTATTCATAGGTCTATGTATTAAATATAAGAATGAAATAATATTAATTATTATTTATAATTAAATTAAAAATGTTATATATTTTACGTCTGTATTTTTTGATAATTTTTCGAGGTGTAGCGCAGTCCGGTTAGCGCACCTGCTTTGGGAGCAGGGGGTCGCAGGTTCGAATCCTGCCACCTCGACANNNAATTAGAAAGCCTCTTTTATAGAGGCTTTTTTATTTGTATATTTAATTTATGAAGATTTTAAGTAAAATATATATTGTAATTTTTATTTCATTAATAATGCCTAATGAATATATAGATGTATTATATCTTAAAAATGGCAGTATTATAAAAGGTCAAATAATTGAAAATAAAATAAATGATTATATTAAAATTGAATTATCTGGAGGTTCAATATTAATATATAAATATAATGAAATATCTTCGATAGAAATTGAAAAAAATGAAAAATTAATTTCTGATAAAAATATTAATTTTTCAAATTCAGTTTCAAGTATAGATTGTTTTTCAAAGGGTTATAATATTGGTAATACTGAATCAGTAGGAGTATTGCCTCTAGTTTCTATGCTTGGTGGTTATGGATTTGGGATTATAGGTTGGGGTGTAGGTTTTGCATTAGTTTCTGGAAAAACATTCCCTCCTTATCATAATTTCGATAATGAATATAAAGATTGTAAAAAACAAGATTCATTTGCTAGAGGCTATCAACAGGGAAGTAAGGAATCAAGAAGAAGAGCAGTTACTTTTGGTTCATTGATAGGATGGTTCATTTTCTTAGCCTCAGCAGATATAGATTAAAATCAACTAACAGGCACCTGCTTTGGGAGCAGGGGGTCGCAGGTTCGAATCCTGCCACCTCGACAACAAATTAGAAAGCCTCTTTTATAGAGGCTTTTTTATTTTGTAGATTTATAAGTATGGATATCAATTATATAGAGATAGTTGGCTGGATAGGTTTCTTGTTTATTATTTGTGGATACTATATGAATGCAAAAAAGCATTCATATTGTTTTTACATATGGGGAATAGGTAATATTTTATTTATTTTGTATGCAGTTTTAATTAATTCTAACCCTATGTTATTAATGAGTATTTTTACATTGGGTATGAATGTTTATGGCTATTTACAATGGAACAAAAATTAATTTATAATGAAATTAACCTCAGAAATAATAAATAAACTTCCAAAAGCAGAATTGCACTGTCACTTAGATGGCTCTTTGCGTATTAAAACTATTATTGAATTAGCAGAAATTCAGGGAGTAGAATTGCCTTCAAAAAATGAAGATGATTTATTAAAAATCCTATCTATTGGACCTTCAGAAAAATCATTAGAAGATTATATAAAGAAATTTGATATTACACTGTCTGTTTTACAAACACCAAAAAGTTTAGAGCGTGCTGCATTTGAATTAGCTATGGACTGTCATGATGATGGAGTTCGATATTTAGAAGTACGTTATTCTCCAATTCTTCACACTAAGAAAGGAATGCAATTATCAGAAACAGTAGACTCAGTAAAAAAAGGACTAGCACAAGCCTTTAATGAATGTGGAATATTGACAGGTATCATTATTTGTGGTATTAGACATATTTCTCCTGCTCATTCTTTAGAATTAGCTAATTTATCAGTAGAGTATAAAAATAAAGGTGTTATTGGTTTTGATTTAGCTGGAGCTGAAGAAAATTTTCCTGCAAAAAAACATAAGGAAGCTTTTTATTTAATCCTTAATAATAACATCAATACAACCCTTCATGCAGGGGAGGTGTATGGTCCTAAAAGTATTCATCAAGCAATTCATGTATGCGGAGCACATAGGATTGGACACGGGACAAGAGCAATAGAAGATATAGATTTATTAAACTATATTAATGATCATCGCATTCCATTAGAAATATGTTTGACTTCAAATATAAATACCAGATCTGTTTCAAGCATATCTACACATCCTTTTAAGCACTATATAAATGAAAAAATTAGAGTAACATTAAATACTGATAATCGGTTAATTTCTAATACAAATCTATCAAATGAATATAAAATTGCAATTAATAATTTCAATTTAAATGAAAGTGAAATTAGGACTATTATTATTAATGGGTTTAAAAGTACCTTTCAATCTCACAATGAAAGAAGGAAGTTAATTAGAGAAATAGTCAATGAATTAGAAGATGAGTTTAATTTTTCTCAACATTTAATCATTTAGAATAATATATTTATATAACTAATCCATCCTGCTTTGGGAGCAGGGGGTCGCAGGTTCGAATCCTGCCACTTCGACAACAAATTAGAAAGCCTCTTTTATAGAGGCTTTTTTATTTTGTATATTTAAATATGATTAGAAAAGAAATTATTGAAATCCTAGGTATAGTAACAATTATTGGTTCTCTTATTTTTGTAGGGATTGAAATTAGACAAAATAGTTTATCAATAAGAGGTGCAACTTA
>PAJD01000009.1 GCA_002705605.1 Fidelibacterota bacterium
TATCTCCACCACATACACCGCAGTCATCATTAACTGCTGAACCATCACACGTACCAGCACAATCTTCTACTGCAGTTCCATCACATACTCCAGCACAATCATAAACACCACTAGCACAATCGTCACCACCTGTTGTTCCGCCATCATCTGAAGAAGAAGTAAGTGTTAAAGTCTCTGCATCATTAACAGCTCCTAGAACCATATCAGAAACAAAATCATATACTGGTTCAACGTCATACACAGTATCTGTTTCACTATCATAAAATTTTAATGTTATCGTTTCACCTGAGGATTGGTTACTATAAACTAAAAGCAAAAATGCATGTCCACCACCCAAAAAAGGAGGAACAGCACTTGCAGGAACATAACCTCTTTGCTCACCATCAACAAAAGCAGCTAATGCATCACCAGCAGTACCTACTTCAACACCATCTAAAAATGCTCTTGAAGTAATAGACCCACTATTTTGATATGAATTTATATCATCAAATAGACCATCATTATCAGTATCCCAATCAGAAGGGGGATCTGCAAACATAAATGTTGAAAAGATTAAAGTAAAAATTATTTTCTTAGATAACGTAAAATATTTCATAAAAAGCATCTCCTTTTTTGCCTTTTTAATTATAATAATAAATAGAGGGACTGGCAAATATAATAAAGTAAAATTATGTAACGCAAACTATATAATAATTATTAAAAAATAATTTATTTTATAATTGGCCAATAAATAGGAATAAAATAGCTAGCTAAAATCCAAAAAATAAGGGTTAGAGGAATGCCTGCAAGTAAGAAGTCTTTAAATTTATATTGACCTGGTCCAAAAACCATTAAATTAGTTTGATATCCTATAGGAGTCATAAAGCTTGCAGAAGCACCAAAGCATATTGCCATTAAAAAAGCTCTTGTGGGATCAACAGCAAATGCTGAATCAAGAGATTGAAAATGTTCAGATAATAATATTGCTAATGGTGATAGTATAATTGCTACAGCAGCATTAGATATAAAAGCTGAAGTTATAAATGTAATAAAATATAAAATAGATATAACATATTTTATCTCCATCTCTATACCAATATCAATTTTATTTACGTAACTAAGTATTGAACCGCTTAGAAAATTTGCAGCACCCGTATTTTCCATTGCTGTACCTATTGGAATAAGTAATGCAATTAGAAAAATTACTGGCCAATTAATTGCTTCATAAACATCAGTCATAGAAATTGATTTTAAAACAAGTAATAGTATAGCCGCTAATATTGCTCCTTCAGTAATTGATATAATCTGAAAAGAGGCTAATATCATTACAATTGGTAAAAGCAGTATAGATAACCACCAATATCTCTCATATCTTAAGTGAATATCAAGCTCCTCCAATATAATGAGTTCATTTTTTTCTCTAATTGAATCAATTTTATCTTTTGGAATCATTATTAACAAAGTATCTGAAAATCGCAATTTAATATGAGCAACTTTATCTCTTAATAATTCAGATTGCCTACTAATTGCTAAAACAAAGGAGCTATACATTTCCCTATAATTTAATTGGCTTAATGTTTTTCCAATTATACTTGAATTTTGTGGAACTAATCCTTCTACAAGCACATGATTACTTCCTGTTAATTCATTTTGCGATAATTTAATATCAGAAAGCAATAATAAACCTAGCTCCTTTTTAAAATTCAAGATATCCTTTACATTAATTTGTATTAACAACACATCATCTTTTCTAATAATAGTATCATTTAATGCAATAGTCAGATCAATCTTATTCCTTATAATTTTAACAATATCAAATTCATATTTCTTTTTGACATTAAAATCAAAAATAGACTTTCCAATTAATTTTGAATCTTTTTTAATTTTAAATTCTGTTAAATAAGTACTCATATGATATTTCTGAGTTAAAGAAGATGTGATTGCTCTAGATGGTAAAATCCATCGAGAAATTATTAAATTATAAAAAATACCTACCAAACAAAAAATAATACCTAGCTTAGTAAACTCAAACATTTTAAATGGTTCAATTGTACTATGATTTTCTAAAAAAGAATTAACAATCAAATTAGTTGATGTCCCAATTAAAGTTAGAGTACCACCAAAAATAGCAGCATAAGACAAAGGCAATAATATCTTAGTTGGACTAATATGAAATTTTTGACATAATTTTAATGCTAATGGAATAAATATAGCAACGGCCGCTGTATTATTAAGGAAACCTGAAATAATAGCTGTTGTAATAAAGAAAATAGAAAAAGTTAACCACTTATTATTTCCACCTAGCTTATATAAATAATGAGATAAAACTTCTAAAAAACCAGTTTTAACTAAAGCTTTACTTATTATAAAAATTGCTCCAATAGTTATAACTGCTTTATTACTAAAACCAGCAATAGCTTCATCAATAGTAATAATATTAAATATTAATAATAAGCCAACTGTTCCTAAAGCGGTAACTTCCATTGGAACAATTTCAAATACAAATGAAATAATCATTAGAGTAATGATTATCATAAATTGTAATAATTGTGAATCTAATTCAANCATATTGACCTTATCAATTAATTTAATATAATTTCTATAAAATAATTAAGGCCTTTATTTTAGAATTAATTACAAATAGTATNAATNAATGCATAGCAAACTTCATATGGATCCATATTTGCCGATGGTCTTCTATCTTCTAAATATCCATANCCATCATTTGCTGTTCCCATTGGNATNCTTATTGAAGCACCTCTATCACTAACNCCATATCTAAAATCNNTAATACTACATGTNTCATGAAGACCTGTNAATCTCTCTTCATTNCTAGAACCATATACAGNNATATGNTCNTCATGNTTTNTAGATAATTTTTNACATGCNGCTTCAATAACTTNTAAACCACCTTTTTCTCTCATAGANTTNGTNCTNAAATTTGTATGAGCTCCNGCTCCATTCCAATCACCTTTAACNGGTTTAGGGTCTAATGTTGCACTTACNCCATAATCTTCNCCTATACGATATAANAGCCATCTNGCTATCCATAGNTGATCAGANACATCAAGAGGACCNACAGGACCAACTTGGAATTCCCATTGAGCNGGCATTACCTCAGCATTAATNCCAGATATTTCAAGACCAGCAAGNAAACATGCNTCNAAATGATCTTCTACTANATCTCTACCATAAACTTCATCTGANCCAACNCCACAATAATANCCACCTTGTGGAGCAGGAAAACCATTATCTGGCCAACCAAGAGGNTTAATACCATCAAANAAAGTATATTCTTGNTCTATNCCAAACCAACATTNTTCANNNNAAAATTTTTCNGANAANTTTCTTANAGCTGCCCTNGNATTACTTTTATGNACACTNCCATCTGCATTAAATACTTCACACATTACTAAAATATCANCTCCACCTCTTATAGGATCTTTATATATGCTAACTGGNTTTAACAAACAATCACTATCAGANCCTTCAGCCTGCTGTGTACTTGAACCATCAAAACCCCAATCAGGNAATTGAGATACATCTTTAATAGGGCCATCTACAATTTTTGTTTTACTTCTTAATTTTGANGTTGGTGNATGACCATCAATCCATATATATTCTGCTTTTACTTTATTCATTCCTATCTCCTTTTATTTATAAGATGATAATATTATTTGTGTTTCTGTTCTTCTTACTCCAGGCCANTGCTGGATATTTCTTAATAATTTTTCTAATGAATCTGTATTTTCAACATTTACTAATAAAACATGTGAACCATTTCCGGTTGTTGTAAAACATTTTTCAATGAATTTTTCCTTAATAGCCTTATTAACAAGACTACTGTATTGAGATGAAGATTCTGAAATAATGGTAATAATAGCCGACACATCCAAACCAATCTTCTTGCTATTAATAACAGCTTTATATCCTTGAATAACACCTAAATCTTGTAATTTTTTTATTCTATCAATAACTGTTGGAACAGATACGCCTATTTTTTCAGAAATACTTGANGCAGGCTCTCTNCCAGAGACNCTTAAAATATCTATTATTTTNTTATCTTTATTATCTAACATATATTATATTTAAATNTGATTTAATAATTTAAAATAAAAAANCAATTTACTGCAAATNATATAAATTATTTTTAATATTTATTTAAATTTATTAAATTTTANAGTAAATAAAATTAATTATTAAATAAAAAANATGANNATAANNATCTACCATAACCCAAGGTGAAGCAAATCAAGAGAATCCGTGAAGATTCTTCAAAAAGAATNCNATTCATTTAAAATAATAGAATATTTAAAAGAATCAATTNANGAGANTCNCTATTAAAAANATTTTAAATATTTTNAATATAAATGCTATTGATTTNATNAGGNAAAATGAAAAACAATTNAAAGAANTANATTTATCTNAAAATGAATTAAACAATACTCAATTATTAATCAAATCAATAATNAAATACCCTAAAATAATGCAAAGACCNATTATTTTAAATAAAAAAAAGGGTGTAATAGGTAGGCCACCTGAAAATATATATAATATTTTATAAGCTTATTATTGTATTTACTATAGCTATAACATCAACAATATTAACNGTNCCATCTGCATTTATATCTGCTGAACATAATTGAGNNTCTGTTGGATTAGATANCCCNATAATAATATTAACNACACCNATAACATCNACNATNTTCACTGANCCATCAAGATTNAAGTCCATCATAACACATGGCATATCATTTACATNAGTNGTAAACTTTATAGCCAAACCTGTAATCAATGTATTTGGNGCACTAGCCCAAGATGAACCNAATCCTTTATGATTACTAAATAAATANTCTACNCCTANATCTTGATCTGGNGATTCAATTCCAATTGTTGAATAATTTCCATTTGAATCTATATCNTAAATTTCTTTATATTGAAAAATTATTTCNCCATCACCNGANGAAGTAGTATNATAATCNGGATCTAATAGAATAACCTGAAATGATTCTTTTATACAATTTGGACAATTCTGATCATCTTCTCCATTTGACACATTATCCCATTCAATAATNAATCTATTATTCTGNATATCATAATAATAATANACATCAAATGGTTCNGTCCCTTCATTATCATCNAAATCATCCATAAAAGGAGCTATCATAGAAGAAGGACCCATTGGGCTTGGAATAGAAAAATTCCAAAAATAATCTATAAATGTTTCCTCNAAAGATATCCACCCATTTGAGCATACAGTNAAAGGANNNCCNGCNTNNTATTCTANACCATAAAATTTAAAATCAAATGGCAATGCAACAGATGTCAAAGTATCATCTTGCAACAATAAATTTTGGGCATTTTCTATTTCATTTAACTCAATCCAATTATAAANAGGATAACCATCAAAATCAGTATCATTACTATCTATTGCCCTATATCCATATTCACANCTTGGAGAAGGGAAATTTTCCAAATAAAGAGATTCGTTNTCACTAACAACTACCTCAACATTATCTGAAGTCAAATTATAATTAGAACTATCAAATGATGTGCTGAAAATTAATTTATCACCCACATTATAATCTTCTGATACTAAAACTGNATAACCCATTAAATTAACAGNNCTATTTGCTCCAATTTCAAATCCCTCTATTAAAGTATTACTATCATCCATCATAATTGATAAATCAACATTATTTAATGAAAATTCATTGGAATTTNTTATTTCAACATTAAAATCAAACCACTCTCCAGGAACAGCATATAAATCTCCATATATATCAATATCCAATGAAGCTGAAATCATTTCATCTAAAGAATTCCCATTATCTGAATCATAAGAAATATTTATTGATTTTTGAAGAAACTGTGCCTTATTTAGATATAATTGCAAATCTGATTCTTCATTTAATTCAAAATCTATAATCAATAAACCATTTGAGTCTGATACNCCTCTATAAATAGAGTTTTCTGAATCATTAAAAGGTTCACCATTTTTAAATAAAACACCAACTAGATCTT
Source organism: Fidelibacterota bacterium (assembly GCA_002705605.1). GTDB lineage: Bacteria > Fidelibacterota > Marinisomatia > SCGC-AAA003-L08 > D37C17. The sequence continues at coordinate 6,004 of PAJD01000009.1, forward strand.
CAATAGGATTCCCAAAAGAATCATAAACATATGTAACTATATGAGATGAGAGTAAATTCTCATCTGCATTACCATCATCAGATGAATCTAAATCTGATATAATATTACCAGGTTTTTTCAAAGTAACAGGTAAACTTGGATCACCAATTACACTATAAACATGATGATAAAAAACATCTATAANNGTTCCCTCAACTGATAAACCAGAAAATTCATCAATTAAAGATTGTTTTCCCAAATGAAGAGCAGGACCTAATTCAGGAGTTAATCCCTCTAATAAACCATCCCACATNACTCCACACATAACATTATTAAAACGAGTATCAGTATCTAAATCTGAAGGCCCTACCATAGCTGCTGCACCTTTAGGTGAGTTAATACTACCTGCCGTTATCAAAACTTCTCCAAAACATTTATCTAAGCCTGTACCACTATAATCATTTCCAAAATCACCTGTATTACATACAAAACTCATAACAACAGGTAATCTCCACTGATTATCAAGAGAAAGCACTTCCTCTCTATGAAAGTAAGGCTTATGCCAACCATTAGCATCTCCCCAACCNCTATAATTTATAACACCAACTCCTTGATTCCATTTATCTTCAATCAAAGGATTATAAGTAGCAGTTTGATAATTATATTGATGGAAAAAAGCTGTATCAACTTGAGCATAACCAAAACCATTCAATTCTTCTTGCAACCACAACGATGTCCAAACTGGAGTTACAGGCCATTCATTAGGAGACACCTCTAGACCATCAGCTGTTTTATAATTACCTGCTACAAGCATAGCATTATTATAAAATTCTAAATCATCACCTGATAATAACAAATTTTCATTTGTTATATACTGTACACTTCTACTTTTAATATTTAGAAATTCAGGAATTGTTCTAATAGGCCANCTACCAATAAAAAATTTAGGCTCATATGGATTATCTGTAAATGTATAAGGATAATCAGTAACGTCAATTTCTTGTTCATTATATGAATTAATTGTAAATGTTGGTATTGTATATTGACCATTGACATCACCAACTAATAATACATATTCTAGCATTCCATTTGACTGTTCATCATATTCAATTAAATAGTTCTTCAATTCTTCAGCTGAAGAAAAACCCTCTTGGTCTAGACTAACAACATGAACATTAAAACCTTGAGTATTTTTAAATTTAACAAAATCTCCTCCCAAACTAGNATTGGGATTTGTNAGNTATGTTTCTAATTGAGANGATGCTAANACAATNACATAATCACCTCTTCCATAAAAATTNTCATTTAAATTATAATCAAATGCTTTAAATGNTATTGGACCTGANAATAAAAAGCNAAANANAACATATACNATATTTTTTTTCATATTTAATTCTCTAATATATTTTCAACAACCAANATCAAATCAAAAATATTAATAATATTATCATTATTAATATCCATTAAACAATTANTCAATTCATTTGAATCATTTGATAAAATGCTATCAACAATTAAAATAATATCTGAAATATTTAANTTCCCAGAATTATCAATATCACCTTTTAANCCATTGCACTCATAAAATAATTCAATATAATCAATATTAAATCCTCTATAATTTACACTACCATCAGTTTCTAAAACTATCTCTAAATATTTTCTTTCATCTAATANATTAAAAGGAATNTAAATATCATGCCATTCAAAATTATGATTAGATATTTTCTCTAAAACAGAATAAGAGTCAGANTCTTCTGAAGAAAGTCTAAATATCAAGTTATCATTATCCCATTCTAATTCATTCTTCAATCTAACTTTTAAAATAAAATCAAGATTACTNAANTCTGATAAATCCTCATTCATTCTTATCGATTTATTTTGNTTATATTGATAATAATTAGANGCTTGGCTTTTTAATTGATTATCATCTATTNTTAAACCATTATTATTTANCCAATTATTAGAATCTTCAAAAGAATCATAGATAAAAACACCTTTATTTTTCATATCTATATCAATAATACTGTTTTGATTAAGATTAATATTTAAAAATTTGGGCAAGTAAATACTAGAGTTAATAAATAATTTATAATCTCCTGCAGGTAAATTTATTTGATCATTAAGGTCTATTTCAATTTCATTAAATTCGCTAGTTATATATGCAAAAATATCTTCATCACTATTATAATTCAGCATATTAAAGCTTAAATTATAATAAGGCAGCTCATTTAATGTTATATCCAATTCGGTAACTGAACTACTTGATGGGCTTACTGAAGAAATATATGTTTCATAGCCAAAAGAAGAGATTTCAATAGTGTACAAACCTTCCTTTAAAATTCTTCTAAATCTTCCAAAATCATCTGTCAACCTAGGTTTAAGCATTGAACCATGATTTTCTAGAACCTTAACTTCAGCACTTACAGGACTTCCATTTACATCCTTTACTAATCCTGAAATTTGATAAACATCTGGTCCATTTTGAATAGAAGTACCTGCACCTTTTTTAAGCAAATGCAAAAGACCTTGCATATTTCTTCCAATAGTATCTTCAATTACACCAATATCATCAGACTGAATATCACTTGTTCCAACTTCAATTAAATACTGAATGCATCCTGTATTTGCATAAAGCCAATCATGCGCATTTCCTCGCATACTTCTACTATTAGTTGGATAATAATAACCTAAACCATCCTGAGTTGGTATTTTTTGTGAAATTTCAATTCCTAATTCAGATATGACATCTATATCAGGTGCGCTTTTATCATCTTCCCATATCCAAGGATAAATTACTTTTTCAGAAACACATCCAGACCTAGAACTATGATAAGCAATAGATAATAAAAAATTATTATCTAAAGTAAAATCTCTTATAGCTCGAATTTCAGGCTCTGAAAAAGGCTCAGTACCTCTATAATAATCAAAATTTGATAAATAGGATGGGTTAGTGCTACAACCACTATCAAGCTGATTAAAATCATCACCGAAAACCCAATTAAAATCATAATTTCTATTTAAATCAACACCATCAATATCATCCCCGATACCTAAAACAAAATCAAAAACTCCATTCATATTCGCATCAAATTTATTTTTTCTAAATGATTCATCCTGAAGCCAAGTATTATTAATATCATAGTATCCATGTACAACTTCTAGACCTTCAGGATTATGAGTAGGGACAATCCAGACTTCTGAATTAGACATTATTGAAAATATTGATTGTAGATAAATTGAATTTTCAGAATTAAAAGGGTTTAAAAACCACTCTATAAGTTCAACAGCAATTTCTAATCCATAAATTTCTTCAGCGTGACATTGACCCAAAATTAACATTTTAGGCTCATCTTCATCAACATCAGCATTAAATGATAATTTAACTGCCCATATTGGCAAATCATCTACACCTGAATATCCTATAATTTCATGGTGATATATAATCCCTTCATCTTGGATTTGTGGAAATGGATCAGAATTGGAACCATAATCATTATTCCATTCATTTAATTTTTGCTCCAACTCATTATAAGTAGTATATCTTTCAGATAATGAACTTTGACATAAAACTAAAGAACTAAAAAATAATATTAAAAATAAATGCTTCATTATATTCTTCTAATCTATGATAGAATAATATTTATTAAACTTATAATATCAGTAACATTTATAATTCCATCACTATTCAAATCAGCCGAACAAAACGCATCGCCTTCTAAAGTTGAATTTCCAATAATATGATTAACTGTTGAAATAACATCCACAACATTAATCACACCATCTCCACTCACATCTCCAGATAAACAAGAAGAATCATCATTAATTGTTATTGATTGAGCATAAATATTAACAAGATCAGCTTTCCCTGAACTTCTTAAATCATTCCAATAAATTAAATAAGAATTTGAGCTTTCATCATATAATTCAATTTGCGGATTATTTTGAGAGAAATCAGCATTACAAACAGGAATTCCATTTTGTTCAAAGACTATACCATCAGCTGCTATTTGCTGCAAATAGATATCATCATTTGGAGCAACAGTTCCAGCATAATTTCTAGAATCTTGCCAAGTCACTAAATAACTACCATCTAAAGTAGTATATACAAATGGACTTATTTGATTTGAATTAACAGTATTAGCTATTTCAATAACTGGCGATTCATATAAAGTTTCTGTTAAAATTGCTTTACAAGAGATATCATAATAACTATTATTAATATAGTCTTCCCAACAAATTAATACTTCATTTACTGTAGATTGATCATTATAAGCAATTGAAGGATTTTGCTGATAGCTTTCATAAGCAGCTATTGCTATTCCATCTGATTCTCCTGCTAAATTTCCATTAATATCAATCATTTGACCATATATATCATCACCATCACCTCTACCATCATTCCAAATAATAAAAATACCTTGATCTGTAGTAACAGAATCTAAATAATCTTGATTTGAATTATAGTCACATACATCAATTCCATCTTCCCACCCTTGTAAAACATTGCCATCATAATCAATAGCCATTAATTTTACTTTTCTACCTGTTAACCAGCTTTCAGAATCATAAATAACAATCAAACCTTCCCCGGGTATTTCATGTATCTTCTTTACATTCTCATCAGCTGAAAAATTTGTTGTTAATGCAATTGGAGATGAAAAAACACTACCATTATCATCAAACTTTTGAATAAACACATTAAAAGCTGCAAAATAAACCTGTTCTGAAAATGCTAAAAATGTTCCATTATCAGTATTTACCAAACTAAATGAATTATAAAACTGAGGTGAAGAAGAACTTGGATTAACTAAAGAGGATTCACCACCTATTAGATCCAGGTTTTGATCTAATACTTGATATTTCAATTTAACTTCTCCTGAAACATCTGGAAAAACATGAATAATATTATTATCTAGATTTTCTAATATAGGATAATCTTGTGCATCTGCATTACTTAGAATATATCCATCTGAAATATTAGAGTTTAACCAACCACTATAAATTTTTTGTCCAAAGTTTTTTAAGTTTTGACCGAATCTTTGATCTGTCCATGAAACGACAAGCTCATTATTTCCCATATATAATGCTGAAGGTTTATTAGCATAGCTACTTACAGTATTACCATCAATACCCCAATAAAATTCTGTACCATCATTTAACATAGAGATAGTCCCATTATCATAAATATGTTGAGCATAGATACCTATACTCCCATTCCTTTTATCACCCCAAACAACAAAAGCACCTCCTGAACCATCACTTCTGACTACTGGACTTTCTTGTCTTTTATTTGCACCNGAAATAATTAATCCATTTTCACTAAANANAGTTTCTGCATTACTATTTATTAACTGNAATGATATATCATATTCACCTTCTACNTTACTATCATTCATCCACGTTACNTATGCATTNCCATTTAAATCTGTNGTTAATCTAGATTCTGTATTATCTGGAATATATGATAAATCTGTNAAAAANCTACCTCTTGCTACAGCTAACTCATTNTCCCATTCAACTCCATTTTCAATGGTTACCCTCTGTATATATATATCATTATTAACTGGAGTAGCACCTAAATTATCTCTTAAATCATACCAAGCAACATAAGCACCTAGATTGTTTGCTTTAACTCTAGGTTTATATTGCCTATCAATTGCAGAAGAAACCAAAATACCNGAAGAATCATATAAAACNGAACCATTCATATNAATAAATTGTGCATATANATCATCNTCTCCNNANCTATCATCTTCCCAAACAACAATTGAATATTCTTCATTATAATAAGTAACTCGNGGAGATTCTTGAATACCTTCACCCTGATAAAAAGGAATTCCACCTTCNTCTGGAGTTGACCATAAAGTATTACAGGAAGTATCAATTCTTTGCGCATATAAATCTTCATCATTTGANCCCATNGTATAAGACCANACTAACATTGCAGAGCCTGCAGAAGCNACTTCCAAACTTACTCCTCCATANGATAAATCTGAAGAATTTANTAANACTCCAANACCAGGGTTTAATACCTCNGAACCTANATGAGTTCCATATAAACTAGGTATTCCAGAGCCTAAAGATTCATCTTTCCATATNGCAAATGCTCCTCCTTGTCCATCAACACATAAATTTGGNGAAGTCTGTTTNCCTGCTACTGTTGTTAAAGGAACACCACCAGCATCCCATGCTAATGAACCATCAGAAAGAATATGCTGGGCAAANAAGTCTCCATCATCTGGTTCATATCTATAATCTTTCCAAATAATATAAGCTCCACCATTATTATCTGATACTAACTGAGGATCTTCTTGTCGTCCTTCTGCTTTNACTATAACCTGNCCATCAGAATCCCATAANTCATTTCCATTTTGNTCAATTTTTTTACCATAAATATCTCTACCACCATCTCTNGTNTCTGACCATGCAAATATTATCTCTCCAGAACTTCCAACATCAGCTGTNCTTTGCCATTCTATATGATAACCCTGNCTTAAGGCTGANCCATTATCATCCCAATCAAATTGACTAAACAAAAATGATACTAAAATTAAACTTATTTTTCTTTTATATNTTTTCATAATTATAAATTTCTACTCCATATTTAGTTGCAATAANAATATACNTTCCATCAANCATTCTAGCAGTATAAGCATGNGAAGAAACAACATGACCTAAAAAGTTAGGNTTAGCACTCAATCCATTCCAATTATATATNAATACNCCACCACTTCCANCTGATAANAACAAAATTTGATTAATNTCATCATAATAAATATCATTAACAGTAAANCTATTCGNACCTTCTAATTTAACNAAANTATTTGTATTATCTCCAAGTAACGTAATGTAACATCCANCATCATAAAGACCAGCCAAAATATANTCNTTNAAACTATAGATAGATTTAACTTTTGANGGNGTTTCAATATCATAATTAAAATCTATATAATTGCTATTAGAATTATAATCATANANAGAGAATGTACTTGTCATTTCATTAANTAANCTAAAATTTTCACTAGTATTTAANTCAATNAATGTACCNCAATTACTATCNATANTAGATGTAATAATNGAGTATCCAATAACTTTATTACCTGAAANACCNANNGAATAATTGTTATTNCTACTAATTTCNCCCTCAAAACAATCAGAAGGATATTGAATATAATTACCATTATCTTGAAAATNANANCAANCAACATTACCACTTATANATGAAGATAAATCTCCTCCANAAAGATTAAATTCAAAATATCCAATTTNATTTNGAGTATTATATAANAACTCACCATTATCNGAAAAATAAATTGAATTATCTGGCAAATCACATCCATTAGNTACATCTTCATACTCATTATTTTTATAATTAAGATTCAGATAATTTCCTGATGCATCTTTAAATACATACTCANTATANGGATTTGCTATAAACACTTTATTATTTTTAAAAAAAATATCAGTAATATTGTAATCAAAATGAGGNCTAATATCTGGAACATATGTTGTNAAAAANAANCCNTCACACGCAGANTCTGNACCAAAAGCTGTTGGATCAAGAGCAAAAGAATAAGCACCTAATTTAGATGAAGATGTTTTTANTGGTGCTGGAAGATTTTGCTGTGAAATAATATTAGAATTATATTTAATTAAATATAANGCTTCATCAAGNTTNCCTANATTTGATTCATCCATAACAATCTGAGTTGAGTGCAGGTTTGAAATATCACTAAATACNGTAAATTGAATAGGGTCCCAAATTAAATTTGAATCATAATCATAACACTCATCGCTATATGATTGAGTTGTACTCTCTAACAAACCAGGCAACCATCCATTATAAATATATTCAAATTTATCTAATATATATAACATATTTGAATCATCAGAATATAAAAGCGTTCTTAATTCCAAATCATTTTCAAGACTAGACTNATCTAAAACCTCAAAACTATTNTTTTGATATATTTTATTNAAATAAACAGAATTTNCTTCTTCAATNATTTGATATACTATNAAACCTTCTTCATATTGATTTGCAACAATCAATAAATCATTTGGTTTTGAAATGCANCCTTGGTCATATGAACACCANAGATCATTATTGCAATCTTCTTCATTTAATAAACTACAATTATAAACATCAAACTCNACATCTTCTAAAACTATTATATCTCNAGATTCACCCATTAAATTTTCTTGGTATGCAATATTATTAGNCCCTATAAATGGATTTGANTGTTTATCACATCCAGAATAAANNAAANTTGAANAAATNAAAATTATATATTGAAAAANNTTCATTTATTTANAANTCCCTNTTCTTTAAAAAAATAACATATTCAAANATTAACTTATCAAAAGTTTTNAANTCTGCAACCCATGAATAATCTGAACTTGTATTTCTTTNTCTATATTTTANNATCAACTTACTCTTATTGNTACNTNNATGAAAAAAACTATACCANATAGANAGCTGTCTATCAANATGTGNNCTATTATAATGNAATTGATCAGCAATTAAATCAGANCTATATTGTCTTAAATTTTCATTTATAGAAAATCCAATTTTCTTTTTATTTAATTTATGNTCATAGCTTANAAAGAANCTAANNTCCTGATANCCTCTATCCATATAATCAGTNGATATTGTTNCATCATTTNTAGTTANATTNTCAGCATCAAATAAAGTTAATGANANATTATGCTTACTATATTTATTATTATTTGAATATTTAATTTTANTNCCATTNAGCTTTAAGTCAAATTCTGTAAAATATTTATTATAAAATTGAGTTTGATATAAATAATAATAGNTTAACTTCGATTTCTTTTTAACTAATGGAGNTTCATANCCAATACTATACTTACTAAAATCAAAATCACAATCTGTNCCATCATAAATATAATTTACAATTCCTTGNTCNACATCNACATATTCTCTTAAATAAATATCATTTATAAAATTNTATGAAAAATCTAAAAATTTATAATCTCCCAANGGCTGTTTAAGCTTTAATGAAAAACTATAATTNGATTTTTTATTATTATCTAAATAATAATTTTTCTTAAGANTAAAATTAAATCGTGTAGATCTTTCTAAAATTTTTAATTTTGANGATAATGTTTTTTGTGTTGATATATANCNAGAAAACAAAATATTTTCANNATCNGAATATTTNAAAACATTATTATCATANCCAAAATANTAATTACTNTTATAATCTAATGAAAATGAAAAAATCNAGTTAACAAGTACTATCAANAAAAATAAATNTANTTTTTNCATTATTTTAATTCAANTAAATCTGATTCAATTTTNACTAATACATTNCCNTTNGANTNATTANAATTTTNAACTAAATAATANTTCAATCCAGGAGGNACATTAAAAAACATAGTATTAAATCTAGTTAAATTTCTTTTCTCTATCTAATNNATCAATNTAATAAGCATCTTTTTTAGATTTAGNAATCTNATAACTTTGANTTATCATAGTTNTNCCATTNTCTTCNATCTNAAANCTATAAAAANCATCTTCAGAATTAAGATTATCTGTTCTNGATCTTATTTTTAATAANGNTGGNCCTATAATTTTAAATTGNAAATCANTATTTTCATTAATNAGATACCATTTTTTTGATTTTACAAAAGTTGTATCTCGTAAAAAATATACATTATTTGATTTTACAACATTAACTGGAGAAATATCAATTTCAAATTCTTGCTCTTTAATTTCATCATAAACTAATCTAATATCAACTTCAGGACTTCCTTTGAGTGGTTCTATTAGCAATTTAACCTTTGAAGGATTGTCAATTTCTTCCAACCAAAAACCTGCATTTGTATATGAAAAACCTCTCTTATTAGGAACCTTTGATAGTGAAACTTTCTTTTTATATTTCAATTCTTTTACAGTTGTATCTTGATTATTAATAATCTTTAAAACAAACCCAAAAGATTTACTTGAATTACTATTTTTAGATATTTTTGTTCGAGAAATTATTTTAATTGTATAATCTTTATCTTTATCTAAAAACTTACCAAAATTTGAATATTCCAAATAACCTCTTTTATCTAAATGATAATATGTTCTTGTTTTATTTTGATCAGAAATTTTAACAATTTCAAGATCTTTACTATTATTTGGCTTAACTGGTAAAGAGTATGCAAATGTTATAACTAATAAAATTAATTTAAATAATNGAATCAACCTCATCCTCCTTCATTTTTTTTCTTATTTCAAAATGGCTATATAATCCTACAAATAACGACATTAAAATTGAAACAATAAAAGCAAACCAAACAGTTTTATCATTAAATTTTTCAATATCATAATATAATTTNCCTTCTTTAACTACATTTTGATCAGGATTTAATAAATAATCCAATCCATAATCANATAAAAGTGAATTTATATTTTTAATNTTGATTACAGGNATATCATTATCTAAGAATCNATAAGATATAGANTTNCTAAAATCNTGAGNAAATAGCTCCAANTTTTCATCATTAAANTAAATNTCAGAATAATCATCTTTTAATATTGGATTAATTATNCCNCCNTTTATAAANCTNTTNCCTTCTCCTGGNCCAAGTGAAGAAGCNCTTCCACCTATATTAANAAAAGCAGAATANTTNTNTATATTTTNATATANCTCAATTTTTTTTANAATATTTTTTTCAAGACTTGATTCATTTATAAAATCAATATCATAANTTGCAATCACTTCTTCAATTAATTCAANCCCTTCATCAGAAAGATTATCTCCTATATCATTTTCTCCACCTATTGAACAAGCTATACTTTTATAATTAATTATATTATTATCATTTAATTTTTTTTCAATTTCTAACCATGAATTATTTATTGTATTTGCTCCCCATGATGATGATCCTATNGATGAAATTATAACTGGTTTTAGATTTAATACTTTGCAAGCAGATAAAACAGCTATATTTGCTCCAGGAAATGACCCTGTCATAGATATAGCAATAGAATCTCCTGATTTCAAATTAGNTTCTTCAAATAAATCAATAANGAAAGCACTNAAATTGGGATTTGAGGTTNCTACTTTAGATTTNANAATTAAACTATCANTATANTGAACNGTAGTTATATCTGAATTCTTATCTCCAATTAAACCAGTTTTATAAACATCTTCTTTTGAAATAGATTTATTTTCTTTAATAANTTTTATTGATTCTATCATAGNATCAACTGCTAAATATTTTTTATCTATATTGAAATTATTAATATAAGTTTTTGAATTAGATACGATATAAACTAGANCAATACTAACTATTGCTAATATTAATAAAACTCTAGTCTTTTGTATTTGAGGTCTAAACATTTAAATACTATATATATATATTAACATTAAGAAAAAATGGACGATACTTGATTCGATCAAAACTACAGATACAGTTCTTATTATACCTTGTTTATCCATCCAAGATGCTATAAGACCAGGAATAATAAAACCAATATACTCTAAGTAAAAATAGTCTCTAAAAAATAAACCAATTAGAAAAGCAATTAATAGAGACAGGATAACTCTTCTTCGTCCAAATATAATAATATATCGTGACAAGAGCCTTACTATTAGAAAGCTAAAGATACCAATAGAGAAAGTTATTAATACCGAATAAAAATCTTGTAAATGCAATGCAAAATAACCAGGAACAATTAGCCCCCCTCCCATTACACCCATCGTTTCACTAAAAATCAATCCTACAAGCATACCTATTCCTATAGCTAAATAAACATATTGAGCATATGGTAAAACAAAACTATCTATATGTAATGTAAAATTCATATTTTAAATTTTTTTAATCTACTTATAAAATCCTCACCCCATCCAACTATATTACCTATTCCAACTATAGTATATTGATTTAATTCTAATATATAATTTATAACATCATTTTGATTTGATTTCATTGTAAAATTTTTAATCTTTGTTTTATTACCATGCTTAGCTATTTGCGCTTCTACATTATCTGCTCTTATTATAAACAGATCAGGATTAATCCTATTTAATACTAAATCAATTAATTGATTAGTTCTATATCTCCTATCATCTCTAGAGTTTAGGAAAAAACATGTTTTATTTTTTTCTTTTGATTTAATAAGCTCCCATACTTTAAAAGTTGAGTCAGGATCATTTGCAGCAAATGCGCTTATAAATTTATTATTATTTTCTAAATTCCAAATCAATAATGCACCTGGGTCAGGCTTAGTTTTAAGCATACCATCTAATGCTTTTTTTCGTTTTATTCCAACTTGCTCACAAACAGCTAAAGCCAAATTAACATTTTCTTTATGTTCTAANTAAGGCATTTTATCCATATAATCTGAATCAACATTATAATCAGTGGAATTAATTATNTTTGAATTTCTCTGATTTGCTATATTTTNCAAATATTTTAAAGATAATTNTTCTGAAGTTAATACNTTAGAATTAAAAGGTATAGTATTAGAAAGNGAATAAGCGATATCTTCAATAGTANTTCCCATTTCATCAACATGATCTCTCCTTACATTAGTAATGACTCCTAATGTAGANTTTACAATTTTATGTTCAGAAATCCATTGATACTGTGGATTTACAGCCATACACTCCATAACTAGCGCATCTGGAGATTTTTTACCAAAAAATCTGATTAATTTAATTTGTTCACCAATAGTAGCTGATCTTAATCTATGCAATTCTAAATCTTTACCTTTTTCATTAATAATCCGTGGTATAGTTCCAGTTGTTTTAGCAAAAGTTTGCAATCCACCCTCTCTAAGACCAGCAGCAATNAGTCTAACAACACTTGATTTTCCTCTAGTTCCATTAACATGAATTCTAATTGGTATTTTATTTATTGCATTAATATGCAATCTTGATTCAATGATACCNAGTATCAAAAGAATTATTATTATACATATTAAAGCATTTATTGATATTAAGGTTAATTCCATCTATTANAAAGAAATGAGNTTATGAATTAAGAATTATATTTATAATCAAAATTACATCTAATATATTCACATTACCATTTCCATCAACATCTGCNATATAAATACCCATAGAGTCTAATTGTTCAGCATTTATAATATGATTAACCGTNACAATNACATCTAAGACATTGATTTCTTCATCTTGATTTGGATCACCNGATAAAGTTTGTATTGGATTTCTTGTTGTAATAAATANTGCTGTTTCATCACTNAATATCATTGAAGTTTGAGGATATTGATTATTAAAAGTATATTGNAANCCATCATTAGATAAATGATTTTCTATACCAACGGTACAATACGCTCCGTGAAGAGGTGTTCCCCATCCTCCATAACTACCNGTGGAAGTATTATTAAATTCTTTATATTGAATTTTAATTTCATTATCNCCTGTTGGAGTTAAATAAGTATCATCATATAGCACCATTTGAAAAGTTTCAACTGAATTGTTATTTTGAGTTCTCATTTCTGACCACTGAATAACTANATAATGGTCACTTTCATATTTATAAATTTCTGCATTAGAACTAGTTTTTAAGTCATCCCAAAAAGCTGCAATCATAGGAGATGGCCCTCCNGCTCCTGGGATAGGATAATTNCTGAATGAAGTTATATTTGATTCTCCAAAAGTAACCCAACCATTTGTATTTATTGTTATTTNATTATATTCTATNCCATAAAANTTAAATGTAAAAGGNAAATCTATAGNATGCGAGCTAGTAGATATGCCATTACCATTACCNCCATCANTCATGGGCAAAACAGNACCTAANCCTCCATAATCTTGATCAATTTCNATCCAATCNTATATTGGGCACAAATTATAACCAAGATCATTAGAATCATANATATAATAACCATNTAAATCNGGACCTAAAGGATCATTAATNTTTGCTTGACCNACATTNAGNGGNAAATATATATNCTGATTATANCCNTCTTCACTAGANATACTAGCATGCATATTTATTGTTGAACCATTTATTGTATTAGAATCAATTAAAACTCTAGCATNAANAAAAGATTCTGATACTTCACCAGATAATATGCTCCCAAAGTCTGCAATATCTTGAATTATATCAATAGAATACCCAGAATGCAATAAATTTAATTGAACATTATTTAAATCCATATTACCAATGTTTTTTAAATAAATTTTAATATCTGATTCTACACCGGGGCTTAACTCTACATTTTCGACTAAATCCAAGTGATCGAAAACTATAAATCCACCATGAACATCTAGATTAATATTTGATTCCCAGTTATTACCTGAATTATCAGAAATATTTAATCTTAATAATAAATCTTCACCATCAATAATATTACTATCTAATTCTAACAAAAATGAAACATCTTCAGATTGACCTGAATTGATTTGATTATTAATATTTGATACATTTACAATATTGACTGAATTTAACTGAGAGTTTAGCTGTGACTGAATATCATATGCAATCTCTTGACTATGATTAATTAATGGTATTGTTAAAGAAACTGTTTCTCCTGGATTTAAAATTCCATCACCATTTCCATATGTCGTTTGGCTAAAAGAATCATCAACAATAATATTTTCATGAATTACACTTATAGATAGATTATCATTATTATCAATATTAAAACTATTTTCAATAGGAATATAGTTTTGCTTAACAGCTGTTACAAAAACCTCACCAGAATTATCATAATCTAAATCAAAACTAACAAAGCCAGTATCATCAGTATATTTTGAAACAAACACTTCATCATCACCNTTTAATAAAGTAATAAGNACATCGTCAACAGGTAATCCATCATNANTTGTAACGNTAACTTCAATAAAATTTGTTCCATATGAAATATTTTCATAATGATTCAAATTCATCGTNCTAGGCGTATCTGACCATAGCAATAATGCTGGGTCTCCNATTAAATTATTCCANAATGAAAAAATACTAACTCTATCACTNGGNTTATCNGGATAAGTGTTTAATAATGCTANCTTTGCATTAGCNACAATTGCTCCTGCAAGCTTCATATCTTTTGAAAAAATACCATCATACATTCCCATACCAACAATATTATTAAACATAGTATGAGTNCCTGTTGTAGCNGTTCCAATNGAAGCAACNGCACCNTTTGGATTNCTNACNGANCCNGCTCTAAAAAAATCTTCACTTANACAAGTTGAATTATAATCTCCTGTACCACAAGTTANNAANGTAGCAAATGGNGTNTTGTAATAATTATTTGCAGAATTAATATTANTAGAACCAAAACCACTTGAGCCATAATATCCTCTATAATTCATATATAAACATCCATCTTCTAATTCATTTTCCATCCAATTTGCATAATTACCATTTCCATAATTAGTATTTANATCATCAAANCCATATTGATTCATTATATTTTCTATATACTGATTNGTAATAATCGTAGATTGACCNGATGANCTTGGNTCNCCACANAATGCAGCACGTTCATACCAATCTGTTCCAATTTGAGATAAATATGTTGCTTTTTCATAAGCAATTGTTTTNTTGATAACATTATTTAAATCACTATTAGAATTAACAGAAATACGTCCNATTAANACCTCAGGCAACAAATCAGTTCCATCTAACTGAGTATAAGGCAAATCACCNGCGCCTCCATATCCTGACCAATTTTCTGTATAATAGCCAATACTATAACTACCACCAGTATCNCCTATNAATCCNACTATTTCAGGNGGATTNTCCCAATTATCATAAGCATTTTGAATATAATTTTTNACACTTGATGAACTGGANCCAATTTCATCTGTTGAAACATGATTTACTATGTATCCTGATTTATGTCTCCAATCAAATAAATCTTGNACATATGAATTANTATATGATGAACCACCACATATATANAAGATTGAAGGAGATTGATATTCATCANNTCTANTACTNCTTTCATAATTAATAATTAAATCTTGATAAAAATCCTCAAANAATTTTGATTTTTTTTGCTCTTTATATTNTCTATNTGTTTGNGTTTGATATTCTTTNATAAATATACTNGCATTTTCTANAGANTCTAATTCACCTGTTGANAAATTGACTCTAAAAGGATAAAATGTAATCTGTTTTACAACNAANCCTCTAAAAACCATATAATCAGAAACAATTAAATTATTTTCAGGAAAATATTGATCTTGTNAATTGACATTATTNATAATTTTATTTTTNCTCTTATCATTNAAAAAATCAANAGATATATTTTCTNAATTATAANATACATCAATATCTAANCCATCTTTAATTTGATAAAAAGTTGAATATGAAGGNAAAATAGTCTCCTCAAAACTTATCTCATTTGAGTTTANTTGACTTTTNAAATNATGNATTTTATCTATATNATCNNCTAATCCTAATTCAAATTCACCTNANCTATTATTTTTTATTGTAAAATTTGAATTAGATATAATCAAAGATAAANAAAACAATACAANTATATAATTTTTACAAATATTTATCATTTAATAAATNCCTATTTCNATACTAATTTATAGTATAATTGACATTATCATTAATATAACTTTGTATCAATATGTAAATATAATTCTAAATGATATAATAATTAAAATANAATTATNAATATCTACGACGATTATTCACANNTTAAATTATTTATATCAAATTAACATGTTGTTACATAAATTATGTATATAAAATAATGACTATAACATAAATTTGACTTTATGTCCAATACACAAGGTTAAACTTTAATAAACGGGGAGATAATATGATTAAAAATCTTAAANAAAGATTACAAGAGGGTTTTACTCTTGTTGAAATATTGATTGTTGTTGTAATTATTGGAATTTTAGCTGCAATAGCTATNCCTACATATTTNNANTATGTAGAAAGAGGCTATGCTTCAGATGCCAAAGTTCAAATGAANAATATATTAGAAAATTCAAAACTTTATTATTCTGAAAATGCAGAATTTCCTGAAGATGTTGAAACNATGAATTCAGAAGGATATGCTAATGTACCAAGATCTACNCTTGANAAATGGAATTTTACTATAGANTTAAGNTATGATGATACTGAAGGTATTACAGGTCAAGTTACTGCTGAAAGCACTGATAAAATGAAAGGTGGAGCTGGTCAAAGTATCATTTTCGAATTAAAAGATGGTAAATTCTATGGTTATGGTGCNGAAGANCAAGAAGGCAGCTANANAATAAAATGAGTCAAATAAATGAATTANTAGAATACTCCATGAAATCTGGAGCATCAGATCTTCATTTGAGTGTGGGTTCTATTCCTATGGTAAGAATCCATGGTATTATGAATAAATTAAAGTTACCAGAAATGGATGGTAATACCATGGAGGCAATCAAAAAAGATATTCTTAATGAAAATCAACAAAAAATCTTTGAAGACAGATTGGAAATTGATTTTTCTTATGCTTTNAAAGATTTGGGNAGNTTTAGAGTTAATTTTTTCAAACAAATNAATGGTCTNTCTGCTGTATTTAGAACTATACCTGCATCTATAAAAAGNAGTGAAGANCTNGGAATTGCTCCTATTGTTAATCAATTAGCNATGAAAGAAAAAGGNNTNGTTNTATTAACAGGACCNACTGGNAGTGGAAAATCAACAACCTTNGCAGCTATGATTGATCATATNAATGAAAATAAAGCTTGNCATATAATAACNATTGAAGACCCCGTTGAGTATTTNCACTCATCAAANACATCCATGATTAATCAAAGAGAGCTTGGCCAATCNACNCACTCNTTTGCAAATGCACTTAAATCTGCACTACGTGAAGANCCAGATGTTATANTGGTTGGAGAAATGAGAGATGTTGAAACTATTCAATTAGCTTTAACTGCTGCTGAAACTGGACATTTAGTTNTATCTACCCTNCATACNTCNAGCGCAGTNAAAACAATAGATAGAATAATTGATGTTTTNCCATCAGGNAAAAAAGCTCATATTCGCTCAATGTTATCAGAAAGTCTTTTAGCTGTAATTGCTCAAAAACTTTTNCAAACCAGNAATCAGGANGGNAGGGTNCCTGCATGTGAAATAATGGTAGCGAACTCTGCAATTAGAAACTTAATAAGNGAAGATAAAATTTATCAAATACCTACAATTATTCAAGCNGGTGCTCAAGANGGNATGCACACACTAGATCAAGACNTACANAGGTTAATTCANAAAGGTAATATAGATAAAGATTCTGCTATTAAAATTGCTGATAATCCCGAGGTTTTTGAAAAAGGGATTTTTTAATGTATGAGAATTCAAAAAAANATATATGGATTCACTCTAATTGAAACATTAATTGGTATACTGATGACAACAATAATTTGNTCAACTTTATTTTTAGGAATTACTCAAGCTAAACTTTATTTAGAATCAATTAGAATTAAAGAAAAAGCTTTTATTGAATTNAAAAACTTTACAAANGAATGGAAAAGCATGATTGCAGCAGGAGTAAGTAATTTNCCATCAGATTCAAACTCAGGCAAAAANGTTGCATTAAAAACTGATGNAAATGGAAATACCACAATTGAAGGAAATCTATATAAAAAAATAACTAAAGCTACAAATTCTGGGCAATATTCAATCTATTACAATATTCAGACATATATAACTTGGGATAAAAAAAATCTTTTCTTCAATAAAGAACGTGGCCTTTTAGATACATTATCATTTAATACATATCAAATTCAATTTCATATAGAATGAAAAAATATATACATATAACACCAAATGGTTTTACACTAGTTGAATCTCTAGTAAGTATATTNATTGTATCCTCAATTTCATTTTCAATGTTTTTTGCATTTTATCAAATACAAAAAAACTTAGTAAATGAAGATTATAAATCTGATATGATAAATTATGGAAACAGGATNCTTGATGATATGGAAAATGAAATAATGAAATCATACCAATTAGTAAAAATCAATCAATCATTAAGTAATACTACATTAGAANTATACTATAATAACACGCAAAATAAGANTAAATATTTAGTAAGCTTAGAAAATGGTATAAAAAAAAATAATGGGACCTCAAACAGATATACTCCTATAGATATATATAANCCCAAAGACGATGAGAATAGATATAAATATAAAATAACTAATTTTGAAATATCTCAACCTACTTTAACAGCTGGTGATGTTTGGTCTTATGAAGCAAANATGGCACGATATGCTTCTTATGAAATAACATTAGAAATTGATTTATATAACTATCCAAATAATCAAGTGATTGAAACTTTAGAATTTAATAGAAGAATTTTTTCTCCAGCAAAATTTATTTATAATAAAAATACAAATAATGCTTAAAAAACTAAATAAATATCAATCTGGAATNACTCTGCCTATTACAATTTTATTTTTATTTATAAGTTCTGGAATACTTTTTTCTTTTATTTTAACTGTTTATGAAAAAGATTTCCAGGTTGAATATAAAATAGCTCAAACTAAAGCACTTTATAATGCTGAATCTGGGATAGCACTTGGCGCGTATACAACTTTATATAAAAAAGATTATATTCCAAATGAAACGGCTGATTCTTCAAGTTATATTTATATTGATGATATGGGATACTATTCAATCGGCCTATTTGAAGGTATAGATCCCGAATTATTCCAACCTATTAGAGGTGCAAATTCAACAGGCTATGCTAAGGTTAAGCATGTACTTGGTTTAAAGGAAATAGAGATTCAAAGAAATAAGGTATTGAATTTAGGTCACAATTCATCATTATCAGATTATTTATGGCTAACTGATTCTGAATTAGCTGGTGGAGCTCCTTGGTCTTTTGATAATGGAACTCCTTCATTTAATACTAGAAGAGAAAATAATTGGGGCTCTGGAGATCAATTAAATGCAAGTTGGGAAGGTGATCCTATATGTGATGTTGGATTCAAGACTAATGGAACATTTGTAACAAGTCAATTTGGTGTTCCTAGTTTTGATATCACAGTAAGCGTTGTTGAAGATGAAAATGGAGATGTCCATTATCCTGATATCCAATCAGGAAGCGCTTCACAAATATTTCAAGGTGAACCAGCTTTAGATACAGTTAAGACTACTTGTCTCCCACCTCCAGGATATGAAACAATGAAAAGAGTAATTGAGAATAGCAATGAACATTTTACTTTTGATGCTACAGAAAAATTAAACTATAATTCCGCAACAGGTTCTAGAGATACACTAATAATGACAGATATAGAATTTTTTGTTGAAAATGCAGTTCACGGTTTTAGAGTTAAACAATTTTGGTTTTTAAAACCTCCTTATTTTAAAGAAGATTACAATGTAGGATACCCTTATATGTTCAATCTACTAATAGAAAACTTTTCTACAGATTGTCCTACAATTGGTGGTCAATATGATATAAGAACTTGTCCAAATTATATCGAACAACTTGAAAACTTTCATAGTAAAACAATAAATGTTTTAACAGGTGATGATTCGTTTATAGCTCCAGATTATTGGGGTATAGTATCAAGTACCCATGGTTTCCATCACCATGATTTTCCTTATTTATATAATACTAATGGACAATGGATATCACAATTTGAAATTGATCAAGAACAACCTTTCAACAGTCCTGATCAATTACTTCCAGAATATATGGCCGGTGGTGGTGTTCAGACTTATAATTACTCACAGCCAACAGCAATTTATGTAAAAGGTGGTCCAGTTAGGGTTCATGGAAGATATAAGGGCAGATATACTGTTGTTACAGATGAATATACTCCTTACCATCGACATGCATGGCTTTCTACTATGGGAGCAACAAAAATTGATACACTTTGGAATAATATTTGGATAACCGATGATTTAATCAATGATGATGCAGCTAATGGAACCTATAGTTTATTTAATGCTCAACCAGATGAAGAATGCAATGATGGAACAGAAAATAATATGGGCTTAGTCTCTGGTGCAAATGTTTTTGTAGCTAATACAGAAAAAAATGGTGCTCATGATGGTGGNTATAATAATTGCAATGATAACTTCTGCGATATTAACATACATGCACATATCATTGCATTTAATGAATCTTTTGCTGCACATTATTGGCAAAATACTTATAANTCTAATAATGGNTATTATTCAAAACCTCCNTATGGAGATGGACAAGGGATTCAAATCTATGGGAATTCAGGCAATGATGATACAAGAGGAAAAATTAATTTATGGGGNGGTGTTGTTCAGAAATTCAGAGGTTATATTGTAAGAAATAATCCAGGNCCATANAATTTNCCTCAAGGTAATATTGGATATGATAGTAAAGATTATAATTTTGATTGTAACTTAAAGTGCTCTTTTCCACCATTATATCCAGAAAATACAACGTGTGATGAGAGCGCAGANGAATTACCNTGGAGTGTTACAGCATATTATTAAAATAAAATTATGAGTTTTGCATTAGACATAGGAAAATTTAGTATNAAAATAGTCGAGCTTGAAAAAGTTAACGATAAAATTAAAATTGTTAATCTTGATTCAATAANTATTGTTGAAGATTTAGATACATACAATATAGATAAATTATCNAAATCTCAAATCTCTGCTTCNATTCAAGATTTATCATCAAAGCTTAATATTAAACCAAAAAAAATAAAAAATCTTATTAGNTCNNTACCTGGAACNTATGTTGATACTAGNCAAGTATCTATACTTGACATGCCAGATAATGAATTATTACAAGCNCTTGAACTTGAAGCAAAAAAACATGTNCCTNTAGATGGNACAGAAGCAATTATAGATTATCATCATATNGGNAAAGATNCTCATGANCTTGATAAAATAAANCTATTATTAANNACTACNACAAAAAATCANATTAAAGATCATGCTGAAATTTTAAAAAGCTCTGGATTTAAACCAGGTATATTTGATACAGATCCAATTGCTCTTTGCAATTTATTACAATTTTCATATGATTTACCAGATACTGGTGCAAATGTAATTCTAGATATTGGACATTCTTCAACTAGCTTAATTGTTTTTGGTAATAATACTTCTTATTTTTCCAGAGAAATTGATATTGCTGGTAACCAAATAAGCAAATCATTAGTTAGAGATAATAGCATTAGATATAGTGAAGCTGAAGAAAAAAAACACAAAGAAGGTATAAATGTTTTTGATTCTGAAAACGAAGATTCTGAAGATACCATTTCAGTTGAAAAAAGAACTATATTAAATGATTTAGTTGATGAAATAAGAAAAACATTAAGATTTTATATGAAAAATAATTCACAAGCATTTTTCAATCAATTTTATTTATCTGGGGGTTGTTCAAAAATGATTGGTCTTGATAATTTTATAGCTGATAGCTTAAATGTTAAGGTTGAAATAATAAACCCGCTAAATAAAATAGAATATGATAAAACATTAGATAATCCTGGAGAATATTCAATAGCAATTGCTTTAGCTTTAAGAGGTTTATTATAATAATGGAATTAATTAAAATAAACTTAAATCAAACAGTTAGCAAAGCTCAAAAAGACTTCATTGAACAAGAGCAAAAAAGATGGTACGCTTTTTCATTTATCTGTGTTGCTTTCATATCAACTATAATCTGGCTATTCTTTATTAACTCAAGAATGCAATATGTAATAGATGAAAGAAATAAAACTATAGATAATATTATTTCAGATACAGCTAAACTTCAAAGTTCTGGACAAATNAANTTATCTAANAAAGATATNAATAATTTATATAAAGTTGAATCNGANAGNATATTNTGGACAGAAAAACTTATTGCTCTATCAAAAATAACTCCTGAAGATATGGCAATAACAAAAATAGAATTCAAAGGTAAAAAATTATATATATCTGCAATATCTAATATTGGTTCTGGNGAAAAAGAATTTACTGTNGTNGAAAATTTTATGAAAAANATAGANTCTAACAATGAATTTAATAAAGATTTTAAAGATATAAAATTTGATTTTCTTGATAAAGAAAAAACAAAAAATGANGAACTCCTTAAATTTAAAGTTGAGGCAAAATTAAGATGATTTTAAAAAGNAGTATTATATTAATTNTANTATCATTTNTTTATTATTTAATTGGCTCATTATTATCAAATTTTATGGTNGAAAATAAAGAAAATACAATATCANCTCTTGAANANAAACAAAAAACAGTTAATGAACAATTTATAACAGCNCAAATNCTATCTCANAAATTAGANAATGTATATAAAGTATTTGAAGAGAATTTAGCAAANTCTATTAAAGATGATAAGAANAAAGAAGCATCTATGGAATTTTTAAAATATTTAACTGATGTNATGGAGAANTATTCAATAAAGTTAAATCAAATAATTCCTGATAAGAGAATAAAAAAAGGNTTATTAACAAAAATACCATATACAATCAGTTTCTCTTGNGATTATGAAAAATTTGGTCAATTTATTAATCAATTAGAAAGTGCAGATAGAATAATTCTTATAAAAGAAATTNTTATGAAAAATAATATTGATAATTTAAAAAATAGTGACGAAGGTACAGATATTGAAATTGAAATGGAAATAGAAACTATAACTATTAATAAAGCTAAAAGAATTTAAGCATGAATTTAAGAGAAAAATTTATATGGAACTTATCTTTAGCTATTGCTACCATTGTATTAATTCTTAGCATATATAATTTCTTCCAAATAGGTAAAAATGCTAATGAATATTATGATAAATTTAAAAGCGAAGAAGTAGGTACAGACAAAGAACTCGAGAAAAAAGTATCAGATTTAGAAAATAATTATAAGTTCAGAGATAATTTAGTTTTTAATATTTCTAGTGATCCAGCAGATTTAAATAGAGTTGTTTCTGTTGAGGGTTCTTCAAGAGGGAAAAAACGTAAAAGTCTTTGGGTCTCAGGAATAATTAACAGAGGAAATAATAATAATATTGCAATTATGAATTATAAAGATCAATCATTCAATGTTGTTAAAGGAGATTCTGTTGCAGGAGGTGTTATAGAAGATATAACTCCAACAGAAGTAATTTTTAATAAAAATGATAAAATAATTAAATATAACCTTAGTATACAAAATACTTTAGATTAAAATTTGGAGAAATTAATGATTAAAATAAAAAAATCAATAAAATTAATTATATTAACTACACTTTTTTACTCAATGATATTTTCACAAGAAAATATATCTGAGGATATAGATGAAGTTAAAAAACCTTTAGTATCAATTCATGCTGAAGATACACATTTACCATCTATATTAGCTATTTTAGCTGAAGAAAGTGGCTATAATATAGTTACAGGTCCAAATGTTCAATCAAAAAATAAATTAACCATTCACTTAGATGAAGTTCCTATTGATCAAGCTATTAATTTAGTCATTAGAGCAGCTGGATTAAGCTATGAAATAGTTGGAAATTCAATTTTAGTTGCAAATCAATCAAAAATCAATGAAGATGTAGGTGTTTCTCCTGCAGTTATCCCCCTTCAATATGCAAATGCAGAAGAAGTAGCCTTATTGCTTGAAGACATTACGGAAAAAATTTCTATCGATGCAACTGGGAATAAATTACTTGTTACAGCTAGTCCTAAAAAAATAGCTGAAGTAGAAAAAATTGTTAAAGAAATAGATGTTCCTTCAATACAAATTATGCTAGAAGCAAGACTAATTGAAGTTGCATTAAATGAAACAGAAGAATTAGGAATAGACTGGGAAAGACTTGCTTCGACTACACTTATATTAGCAGAAACAGGGGAACCTCAAAATATTACTGAAAGTCTTGTAACAGGTTCATATCTACCCGGATATGTACCAGAGGTTGTAGAAGGTGCTGATGGTGCAAGTTCATTTGTTTTTGAACAAATTACAGGAACAGCTACAGGTGCAATTCCAGATCAAATGGCTTTTACAAGATCTGGAGGNGTTAATTCTTTTGGTAGGCAATTAACAGCCTTTGATGTTACTCTTGATATGCTGCTAAAAGATAATAAAGCAAATATACTTACAAACTCTCAAATAGTTACTGTAAATGGCCATGAAGCTGAAATACAAATGGTTGACGTTATTCCATACCTTGCATCAAATGGTGGATTTGGAAATTCAAATTTTCAGGTTTTAAAAGAAACTGTAGGAATTAAATTGAAAATTTTACCTTATGTAAATACAGATGGATATATAACAACACAAATTACACCTGAAGTAAGCTCAATTCAATCATGGACAGCTCAAGGCTATCCATGGACTAAAAAAAGAGAATCAACTACGACTGTTAGGGTTAAAGATGGAGAAACAATTGTTATAGCAGGATTAATTACTACTGAATCAATAAATACGGATACAAAGGTGCCTCTACTATGGAGAATACCATTCATAGGTAAAAAATGGTTTACTCATACAGAAATGCAAGATAAAAAAACAGATTTAATTATTCAAGTTACACCTTCGATTGTAAAAGATAATTACTCAGGTATTGATAAAAAAGATTACCATAAAGATGCTGAAGAAAAAGCATTTGAAGAAGAAAATTAAAAGGAGTTTATATTTATGAAATTATTCAAAAATAAATTATTTATACTATTATCAATGTTTGTTATTTTCAATTTAGCATGTGATAGTGAAAGTCCTACACAAGCAAATCCTGATGCTGACCCATCTTCATATTGTTTGTCGATGTCAAGTGTTGTTGAGGGTGGTGAATATGATTATGTAGATGATACCGCTACTCAAAGAGCAATAACAATTACTCTTTCAAGTTCAGAAACAGATTGCAATGCTGATAATTTATCACCTGTATCTGGAGCAGATTTAACTTTTAATTGGACTATTTTAGATGGTGACGGAAATGAATTTGAATCAGGATCTGCTGAACCACACTTACAAACAATTCCAAATAGTGGACAAACTGCGACAGATATATATTTAAATCAATCTTATGCTACAGATGATTCTGGAGAAATCGAATTTTATTGGATTGATGATAACCAAGAAGGNTGCATATTTTTATATTGTGANTATACACACTCTGATGGAACTGTATGGTCTTTAGAATCACCTGGNGATGATTGTATTAATTCNAACAATAATCCTTTCGAGGTTAAAGCGGCTGAAGCCTCATATGAAAATATTTCATTTTTTACATTAACATCTTCTATTGATACTCTAACATATAATGATTTACCAAGTAGTGTTGATTCTACTGAATCTGTTACAGAATTAAACTTAGATGCTATTGTTAAAGATGCTGATGGTGTTGCACTGCAATATATTCCTGTTAAATTTTCCAATACTACTCCAAATTTTGGAACTTTAATTAATTCTGAAATTATTAGTAATTCATCTGGATTAGCTCAGAATCAGCTTGTTAATATTTATCCTGATAATTTAGTAGATGGTTTAGGAACAATAACAATAAATGCCCAAGTTATAAATGAAAATGATGAAGAAATAGTNTCAGAGAATAAAGATATTTTATTTGTTGCAAAATCTCTTAAAAAAACATGGGATGTTGCAAATTTAGATGCTGTTTTTTTACAAAACATATCGCTTATAAATAATATCAATTTATCTTTCTCTGATTCAATNATTGCTCAAGTATTAGATGAAAATGATACNCCTGTAAATGGTGTTCCAATTCAATTTAGTTTAGTATCAGATGATGTGGGTTATTTAGAAAATCAATTNCTNTATAGTGATGAACAAGGATTTGCAAAAACTGTTTTNCATATATCTCAAGCAGATTTATTAGAAACTTNNGANAANATAGAAATNGATATAAATGTNTTTGTAAGNGATNATCATAATCAGANNNTAGANAGAACATATGTAATTAATGGCAATGCAAANATTGAATATGATGTAGANCAATTTAATTTTTATCCACAATCTATAAGTAATTTAGATTCATATGCTTCTGCTGGAGAAAATATTGGAGAATANGAAGGAGTTAGAGANGTACTTCCATTTATTGTAAAAAGTGAATCTGGACAAGGAATTGAAGGAGTACCTGTACAATTTGAACTTTTTGAACAAAGTAGAAATAGTAATGGATCATTAAGTACNGCATTAACTTATACATGTTGNAGTAGCTCTTCTANNGATGAAGGAACAAGTGATGATNGTNGTNCNGATGNTGGANGTGATGATAGTNGTGNTGATANTAGTACAAATGATNGNTCNAATGCATCAGGAAATACTTTATATGATTGGAATGGAGATGGAAATGCAACTATTGATGAAAACATGGGAATTGCAACAGTTATATATAANAATTCNGTTCCAGGTGCANCAGATAACATTAGNGCTTTTATCTTAGACCCNCAGAATCAAACTCAATATATTGATGCAAATGGAATGATGCAAGGTGGTTTTGAAGAATTTTCNATACAAACTAAATATGCTGATGAATTAGCTCAATCAGTACTATTAAACACAATCCCTTCAAGTTTAAACTTTGGTGATAGTTCTACAACAGTGACTGATGATGGAGGAACTGGAGGTGCAACAACAGGTGGTGGTGTTGATGATACAGCAAATCAAGATAACTGTGCAAAAGTTTATGCAATTGCATTCAATCAATATGGAGGTGTTCTTAATGGAGTGCCTGTTAACTTTTCATTAAATGATATTTCAGATGCTCAATATGGTATTTTAACTGAATATTATGCTGTAACGGATTCTATTGANGTTGCTCCTTATATAGCNGCAGAAACTTCATTNTGTACTTTTGAAAATACTGCAATAAATTTAGAAGAAGATATNAATATACAAATAAATGCAAATTTATCTAATAATGATAATATAACNATCAATCCAACAAATATTACTTTNACACAAAACAGTAGTAGNCTTGGCATGGTTTCAAATATAGAATACACNCAACTCCCAAATAATTCTATTGAAACATCAACAGTAAGTGTTACAGTTACTGATAATGATGGNTATGTCATTGAAAATACATTAGTACAATTTGAAAGTTTANCNCAGGATGATAATGGAGAATTAACTCAATCTATTGGAAGTTTTGATCCAACCTACTCNTTTACTGATGTATTAGGAACNGCNTCTTCAATATTTAATATGGGTAATGATGTAGGATTAGCTACAATAATAACATCTGTTCCNGAATATAANTTATCAGATACATCTTATGTATCTATNACTGCTTCTGATGCAGAATATATCCANATTTTACANCCATACCCNAATGAAATCACAGTTTCTGGNGGNGGTGGTCTTGAATCAACTGAATTAACAGTAGAAGTTAAAGATGGNAATGGNAATTTAGTTTCTGAGCCATATTTAATTTATTTTGANTTAGGAGATAATACTCCAAATGGTACCTTTGTTAATGTTGAAGGNCAAAGCTATGGTTGTATTGAATCNAGTAATGGAACTGGTTCTGTAACTTTAAACTCAGGGACTCAGCCTGGTTCTATTCCAGTNCATGTTGAATTATTCAATTTAGGTATTCCTGAAGANCCATGTGCAAGTATCAATGGGACACCTTTAGATGTACAACCTGATATTGGTGCTGAATTATGTGCTTCAATATATACTAATAGAAATAACGGTCTATATGATGAATGTGAACTTGCATTTTTTGATGCAATACCTGTTACTGTTGTTACTGGAGCTCCACATTCAGGAGAAATTAATTTCAGTTATGTTGATATTGCTCCAATTGGTGGAGGTTTATACCAAGTACCTTTATCAGTTCAGCTTGAAGATGAGTGGGCAAACCCTGTTCAAGATTCTACAAATGTATACATATGGGTTGAAGGATTTGCACGTTCTTTTGATAATACTACAGATTACCCAAATGAGGGAGCTATAACAGATACTGTTAAATGGGGAGTTGAAATTGATGGAAGTATTGATATTAGAGATAGTTTAAGATATGTTCTTCAAAGACCAGATCAATTTAGTTTAGGACAAAATCCAAATGAAATGAATTCAAATATTATTAATAATTCTTGTCAATGCTATAAAAGTCAACTTCTAGATGAATGTAGCCCCGATGGTATTACTACTGACTGTATTTGGGAAGTTATACCAAATGAACCTGGTTCTGTTATTGGTGAAGCAAAAACTGGAATGCTTTCACCTGATAATGCATACGTACCTGGAGTTGCATGGTCTTACGTATATTTTGGTACAGGTGATATGTTTGAAAGAGTTATAATTAAAGCATTAACTTATGATGCAAATGGTAATATTTTATTAATTGACAGTAGAGTAAATCATCAAAACAGGCCTCTTACTCTTCCATTCTGGCCTGGTACAGTAAATGTTAGCTCAGCTATAGATGCTTGGGACTTTGGAGTTCAAGGAGTTGGCTCAGAATGTTATGAACCAGACTGGGTTAATGATGGTACTTTAGGAGATGAATCTGGAAGCACACTAGCATTCCCAAATGAAGGTGTCCAAATTATAGCATCTATTACAGATTATTATCAATATCCAGTGAGTGGCGGAACTATTCTACTTGATGCTGATTTTTCAACACCAGATGAGGGTTCCTATAATTATTGTGATGTTGCTGAAGCAGAAGAAGATTATGACGATTGTTTTGTTCCAATTGGAACTCAAGCTTCATGTTCAAATACAAGTGCAACAAATATAGATGATTCAGACACATCAGCAAATGCTCATGATTGGATAGCATGTGATCCAATAGATTCTGATGGAGATGGGATTACTGGTGATTGTGATATAGATGATTTTGACAATCAATGCAGCTTATGTGTTGGAAATGGTGGTTTATGGACACCTGATAATGATGATGGAATACCAGGATCATTTGATGATAACCAAACTGTTTGTAAAACAAATGGAAATGGCCAATGTTTTTGGATAATTCATTATAATGAGAATGTTATTCCACGACAAGAAAATAATGGACAATTTACATATCAAGATAGAATATCAACAATTATAACTACTCTTCAAAACCCAATTCAAAGTGCTAGTGAAAGCATTGATATTATTTTAGAAAAAAATCCTTAAAATTTATAAATGGAGATATATTTAGATGGAAAATTTTAACCCACAATTTCAAAAAATAGGTGATATACTTGTTCATCAAAAAATAATTACATCTGAACAACTTGAGAATGCTTTAACTGAACAAAAATCAACAAAAGATAAACTTGGTAATATTCTTATAACTCAAGGTACGATAACTGAAGAAGAATTAGTAAATGCATATTCTATGCAATGTGGACATCGTTCAATTACAAAGGATGAAATGCTTAAGGTTGATCAATCTATAGTATCCTTACTTCCTGAAGATTTTGCTAAAGAAAACAATGTACTTGCTTTAAGTAAAAAAGATAATTATTTAGCAATAGCGATGGAAGATCCTGAAGATTTATCAACTCTAGATTCAATAAGAAAATTAACTAACTTAAGTCCAGAAATCTTAGTAGCTGGCAGAAGTTCAATTAAAGATGCGCTTGAAAGCTTATACGATAAAGTAAAGAAAAGTGGTGAAGTCGAAAGTGCTATATCTAAAATAAGTATAGTCAGAGGTGATGAAGAAGATGGAGATGAACTTGATTTAGGTTCAGAAAATGTATCAGCTGAAGATGCTCCATTTGTTAAATTAGTTAATTTAATGTTAACTGAAGCAATAAAAGAAGGTTCAACTGATGTACATATTGAACCAGGTAGAGATACAGTTAATGTTCGAATTAGAATTGATGGTGTCCTTATAACTATCATGTCTCCTCCAATCAATTCTCTAAATGGTATGGTTACAAGAATTAAAATACTATCAAAACTTAATATTGCTGAACACAGACTACCTCAAGATGGTAGAATGAAAATTAAAACAGATTCAAAAGAAATTGATGTTAGGGTTTCTATCCTTCCAACTGTACATGGAGAAAAAGTTGTATTAAGATTACTTGGAAGCGGAGGTAAAACTTTAACTTTAACAAATCTAGGATTTCCTGATGATAAACTAAAAGTATTTAGAAAATGGATAAACCAACCATATGGTATGGTTATTATATCTGGTCCAACAGGTAGTGGTAAATCAACAACGCTTTATGCTTCTTTAATGGAAATTCAAAGCGAAGGAATAAATATTACAACAGTTGAAGATCCTGTTGAATATCAAATTCCAGGAATTAATCAAGTTCAAATGCATGATGATATTGGGTTAAATTTCTCTTCTTCATTAAGATCAATTCTTAGGCAGGACCCCGACGTCTTGCTAATTGGTGAGATTCGTGATGAGGAAACAGCAGATATAGCTGTTAAATTTGCTTTAACTGGACATTTGGTATTTTCAACAGTTCATGCAAATGATGCTCCTTCTACAATTGCAAGATTATTAGATTTAGGTATTCCCCCATTTTTATTAGGTTCATCTCTAAATTTAATTATGGCACAAAGATTAATTAGAACAATAGATGAAAATGAAAAAGAAGAATATATTCCAAGTAAAAATGAAGTTGATAGAGTTGGACTTTCAAATGAGAAAAATTTAAAATTTTATAAGGGAAAACCNNTAGCCTCAAACCATAATACTGGATATAAAGGTAGAACAGCAATTCATGAAATACTAGAGGTAACAACAGATATTAGGCAATTGATATATGATAATTCAAGTCAATTGGAAATGAGAAAACTTGCTATTAAAAATGGAATGACACCTCTAAGAGAAGCGGGATTAGAAAAAATAAAAAATGGATCAACTACTATTGAAGAAATTTTGAGAGCTACAGTTGAGGAAAATTAATGCCTAATTTTGATTATATAATTAGGAACGAATCTGGTGCAAGAAAAACAGGTTCAATTAAGGCTGATAACTATAATCAAGCTGTTGAAAAACTACAAAGTGATAAAAATACAGTGGTTAAGTTAACAGAATCTGATACTTCATTTGATTTTATAAAACCCTTTATAAATAGATTAGCACTTGAAATAGAAAAGTTTAAAAATAAAGTTCCTATAACAATCCTTGTTTTTTTTACGAGACAATTATCAACTATGTTTTCATCAGGATTAACAATTGAACGTGCACTTCATTTTTTAACACAGGAAGAAAGGAATAAAAAATTTAAAAAAGCTTTAGAAAAAATAGAGAATGATGTAAAAAAAGGTCTATTATTATCTGATGCGCTAGAGAGACATCCTGGAATTTTCTCAAATTTATATATTTCTTTGGTTAGAGCAGGTGAAGTCAGTGGTAAACTATCAGAAACTCTACAAGAATTATCAAGTTATTTAGAGACAGTTGAAGATACTCAGCGTCGTGTTAAGTCAGCAATGTATTACCCTGTATTTATTTTAATCTTTCTAACTTGTATTCTATTTGGAATTTTTTATTTCTTAATTCCACAATTTTCTACCGTATATGAACAATTAGGAAGTGAACTACCATATTATACAATCTTGTTTGTAAACTTTTCAGTTTGGTTAAAAAATAACATTACAAGCCTTATTCTTACAATCCTATTATCATTAGTTTCTATATGGTTTATCACTCTGACTGATTATGGTAGATTAGTAAGAGATAAAATATTATTAAAACTTCCAATTTTTGGAAATTTAATTCAACAAAATATTCTAAGTAAATTTGGNAAAACCTTTGGAATTTTAATTAGTGCTGGAGTTTCAGTAATGGATTCTATGGATTTACTTATAAAAATTGTAGATAACAGAGTATATGAATTAGCTCTTATTGATGCTAAAAAAGAAATAGAAAATGGTATAAGTATATCTCAAGCACTAAAACAAACTGATATATTTCCTCCTATATTTATTCAGCTTTTAATTACTGGTGAAGAAACTGGAGAAATTGATAATTTGGCTTTAAAAGCATCTGACTTTTATAGTAAGCAAGTATCCGCAATTGTCGATAGACTAACATCACTTATTGAACCAATATTGATAGTAACTGTTGGCGCGGTAATTGGAATAGTTTTAGTTGTTACCTATCTGCCTATTTTTAATTTTGGTTCTGCTTTAGCTGGATAGTTTAAACTATATGCAATATTCATTTTTTTTTATAATAGGAACAATATTTGGTAGTTTTTTAAATGTAGTTATTTATAGAATCCCTAATAAAATATCTATCATTAAGCCTAGATCTCATTGTCCAAAATGCAAAGAAATGATTCCATTTTATAGAAATATACCTATACTTTCATTTTTATTACAAAAAGGTAGATGTAATAACTGTAGCATCCCAATTTCTTTAATTTATCCATTAACCGAGTTTATAATAGGATTTTTTTTCTTAATTGGACTACATTATTTCCAATATATGGAATCTATTTCATTTATTATAGTTGCTAGTTTATTATATACAATATCTATTATTGATTATAAATACTATATAATACCACTTGAATTATCTTTTCTTACTTTAATAGCATTATTACCCAATATCATAATATCTACCAATCCTTTATTCTACATTTATGGTTTATTAGTAGGCCTAGGTTATTTATTATTTATTTATACAATAACTTGGGCTATAACAAAAAAAGAGCCTCTTGGATTAGGAGATATACAATTAATCGCACTTTTAGGCCTATGGTTAGGCCCTCTTAAGATATTAATAACCATTTTCTTATCAGCATGTATTGGAATAATTTATTGGATAATATTATATTTTATAAGTGGATATGAAAAAAATAGAAAATTACCATTTGGCACATTTTTATCACTATCAGCTATAATTATCTATTTAACTAAATTAGTTTGACAATTGCCTTTGTCGCTCAAATAAAATAACACTTGTAGCAGCGGAAACATTTAGGGAGTCTATCTTACCATTCATTTTTATTGTAGCTAAAAAATCACAATTTTCTCTGATTAATTGTCTGATACCTTTACCTTCACTTCCTAAAACAAATACAATTTTTCCTGAATAATCTAATTCATACCACTGTTTTGCATCTAATCCATTTTCAACACCTACAATCCAAAATCCTTTAGACTTCAAATAATCAATTGTTGATTTTAAATTAGTTTGCATATAAATATTAGTATTTACAAATGCACCTTGACTAACTTGTAAAACAGTATTTGTAATTTTGACTGAATTATTTTTAGGTAATATAATACCATTTACTCCTGCACATTCAGATGTCCTGATAATTTGTCCTAAATTTTGGGGATCATTTATTTGATCAAGCATGAGTAAACACTCATTATCAGAAAATTCAGTTTTAAAAAATAAATCTAAATAAAAGTCATAATAAAAATCTATTACAATACCTTGAGTATGTTTATTAATATATTTATTATTAAATGAATTTCCATCTAAATAAGATATTGGGTATGTTTTTTTATTTAANATTTCATTGATATCTTTAAAATGTGATGATTCAATTGATTTATTTAGNATAATTGATTTTATACTTACATTTAATGAAGAATTTAATAAGCTTATACAATTATTGATACCATATATACTNAAAAAATTAGAGTTCTTATTTTTCATTNAGGTTNTTCACTAAGTAAAACTTCAATATTATATATTAAATCAGANTACATATTTGGATCATACTCTNTTAATATAGCNCCAGGATAAATTCTTTTTATTTTATTATTTTTACCNAGAAGGAATGTTGTTGGTATTGAATAAACTCCNCCATAATCAAATACAATTTTATCAATTGATTTTTGATCTCCATANAGTACAGGATAATTAATTTCATAAACCTTTAAAAAATTTTCTAATTGCTCTTTTTTATCTGAGATAGAGATACCAAGTATATTAAGNCCTTTAGAATTGTATTTTTCATACAAATCATTAAAGTCAGGTATTTCCATCCTACATGGTCCACACCATGTTGCCCAAAAGTTAATTAAAACAACATTTTCTTCCATTTCTCTAAGNGTATAAATGCTATCTTCTCTTACAGANTTTAATGAAAAATCTTTTGCTAAATCTATATCATCTGTTAAATTTTTTATTTTATCTAACTGTTCTTTATTTAAATCACTTGAAAAAATAAGTGANGATATAATTAAAAAAATATATTTAATTTTCAAATTTNTCCTTAGANTTATTTAAAAATTNTATGAAATTATCTTTATTNGTATCCATCCCAGGNAATGTNCCAAGTATCTTATCATCNGGACTTAATATAACATAATATGGTAAAGCNGCAGTACCAAACCTATCAATNTCTAATTTTCGATTTTTTTTATGTANATCCTCTTTTCCATCAGTATACAATTTAACTAAAATAAAATCTTCAAAAATAAGTTTTACATCTTCTTCTTCAAATATATTTATNTCCATCCATCTACAATTAGTACATGTATAGCCTGTAAANTCAATAAANATNGGTTTATTTAATTCTTNTGANANAATATANCCNTCATCTANATTTTCTATCCAATCATCTTCTTTATCTGGNGGNAGATATGATTCAATTAAACCATGAACTTTATTATTNCTAAANAANCCAGTAGATAAATAAATACCAATTAATAAAAANATTATACAAAAACNAATTCTAGAAAAACTCCATTTTTTTATTGGNCTATCAAATGGCATTTTTATTAAACCTANNAGATATAATCCCATTAAAANAAATATTACTGCCCAAATAANTAAAACCATATTTCTATCAAAAANACCCCAATTCCAAACNANNTCAACATTGCTAATAAACTTAAATGCAGCAGCTATTTCTAAAAAACCCATAATTACTTTTACAGAATTCAACCAACCACCACTTTTAGGTAATTTTGATAAATATTGCGGNAATAATGCTAATAAAAAAAATGGCGATGCAAANGCTAATGAAAAACTNAGCATACCTATNATAGGCCAAAAAACAGCTCCTTGNCTTGCTGTTGCTAANAATGCNCCAACAAAAGCAACTGTACANGTAAATGANGTTAAAGTAAANGTTAAAGACATAAATAATATACCAAGNACACCTCCNCTACTNTCTTGATTTATACTAAATTGNCTTATAAATGAAGGTGTTTGTATTTCNTAATANCCAAATAAACTAAAAGCTAAATAAATAAATAAAGAAGCAATAAANATGTTTATCCATGGATTTGCAGCCAAATCTCCTGCTCCAGANGCTCCAAGNGTAAAAGATAAAAGNAACCCTAAAGTTGTNAAAATAAATATTATTCCAAGCGCATATAATGATGCTGANAATATAGGATTATTATCTTCTTTTTCACCTTCTTTTGTAAAATATGAAACNGTTATCGGAATCATAGGNAATACACANGGAGTTAANANTGCTAAAAANCCCATTCCTAAAGCAAAAANAATAAATGAAAANAATCCTTTATTTATTTCAGTTTCAAGNTCACTTAAAGGAATNTCAGAATCATATTNAAGNGGAAANGGTTCCNAATCAAAATNTTCTCTTTTNTNTCCTTCAAATANTTGAAATTCAAAGCTAAAATCATCCCANCTAGGAATACACATNCTTNCNTCACATGCATAATATTCAAATACTCCATTAATTAAATATTTTTTATTTTCAAGATTTTCAATTAATTTTAAATTTTTTACTAATTGNATATCATNCTTATGNTAGNAGATATCTTGATTGAAATTTTTATCAAATTTCTTTAATGGTTTAGGCTCATTTATAATACCTATATGAGAAAAATAAACAGAATCTATTATATCAACATAAGATGGGCTTAANCTNTTTTCAGGATGAACAGAGTAAATATGNAATCCTTCATCTATTTCNATNTTAAATTTTAAATATAAATTTTCACCTCCAAAATAAACTTTTCTATCAACCTCAACATCAAATTTAACACAATTTTCTAAGGCCAAATTATCATNNGCAANGGAAANGCTAAATAAAAAAAATATAAATAAATNATTNAATCTAATTAGAATNTTTTTCAAANTTTTCACTCTCCACTNTTACTTNAATTATTTTTACAGGTCTNTTTGTTCTATGAATATTTTTCAAACTATTATTTANNTCANNNCTAAACTTATTTTTATNCTCNTTCAATGGGATTTTTATATATCTTTTTNTATTTNTATAGTTAAANTCTAAAAAATTATTTTNTNCANNNTCAGGTANTTTANTAACTGACCTATCAATTATATAGNNTGNTTCTGATTTTAATTTTTCTATTTTATCTAATACTTCATATCCACTTANTAATTTCCCAAATACTGTATATTTATTATTNAAATGAGGAGCATTATCAAAACATATAAAAAATTGACTNCCAGCAGANTTAACATCTTGAGAACGNGCCATTGATAATANACCTTTTTCATGAGAAATATTATTAAATTCTTGATCAACTGTCCAACCNGGNTTACCTCTTCCATCNTTTNNTTTATTTGAATCTCTNGTTAANANATCTCCNCCTTGAGCCATAAANCCNGGNATTATTCTATGNAATATTGTTTCATCATAAAANCCACTGTTNGCTAATTTTTTAAAATTGTANGAATGATTNGGTGCTTCTTCATTATAAAAAACAAATTCCANAATTCCAAAATTTGTTTCCATTATAATAATATCATTTNCAGTNACAGGATTAGGNANAAAATCTTTTGCCTTAGATTTAATTAAATCTATTTCAACTGGAGANAAATCTNTAGGTTCTTTAGGNATTANATTTCCNTTNANATTTNCANTAAANTTNAAACCNTTTTTAGANANTANTGGATTATCANTNATTAAGGANTCTGNTAATAAAAATGATANAAATATGATATATANTATNACCATATTATTTNCCAGTACTNCCTGGTTTTGTTATATCAATTTTTTNAAGCCAATNNGGAATATTATTNTCTTCCCANCTTTCTACAGATANTTTTAATAAAGAAATAAAAGGAAAACCAAAATCTANNTTTTTGTTACTTCTATCTACNAAACAAACTATNCCNTTAATATTTACATTATANTNTGATAATANNTTAATTAATTCGATTATTGATCCACCTGTNGTTACTATATCTTCAACTATTAGTACATTAGAATTTTCTTCGACAATAAAACCCCTTCTAAAATCCATCGACCCATCAACTCTTTCACTAAAAATATGCTTACAATTCAAATGTTTTCCAACACCTCCAGATAATAAGATACCTCCAATTGCTGCGCCTACTACTAGATCAATATTATCCTCATTATATTTATTTGCCATAGTTAAACAAATTTTATCTAGAGCAATTGGATTTTCTAATAATCTGAATTTTTCAATATATGTATCACTATGTCTACCTGAGGTCAATTTAAAATGTCCTTTCATTATAGCTCCGGTCCATTCTAATAAATCCATTACTTCATTACTCTTCATAATATCTCTCTAATTTGATTTGTATAATTTAATGTAGCTTCTCTGATATCAGAAATTTTTCTATTTTTAAAATTTAATATTCCTCTAGATACATTAACCAATGGAAGATAATTTTTTTCACCAACTAATATCGATTTTTCTAAATTTCCTCCTTGAAAACCAATCCCTGGCATTAGCCAAGGAAGAGAGCTTGAAACAAAAGAAACTTCATCAAGTTCTTCATCATTAGTTGCTCCAATAACAAGACCAACATTATTATACCTATTTAATTCATTACACATTTCAATTACATATTTATATAATTCTTTATCATTTATATATTTTTTTTGAAAATCATTAGATCCAGGATTTGAAGTTAAAGCTAAAACAAATACACCTTTATTTTTATAATTAACAAATGGCTTAATTGAATCTATACCCATAAATGGTGAAACTGTAACACTATCATATCCTAAATAATCAAAAATTGATTCTGCATAAAATTTTGATGAATTACCTATATCTCCTCTTTTAGCATCTGCAATTAGAATAGATTCTCCATTAACATATTCTGGAATTTTTTCTAGAATCTCGTATCCTTTTGATCCATGTCGCTCATAAAATGAAAAATTAATTTTATACACTGGACAAAGATCAACTGTTGAAATAATAATATCCTTAATATAAGAACTCATATAATCTAATGATTTATTTTCGAGAGAATTCTTATCAATATCTAACCCTAAACAAAGTCTATTATTTTTTTCATTACACTTTATTTTTAATATTTGATTAAAATTCATCTATTCTTATTTGTTTTTTTTGTTATCTATAATATAAATTTACAATGATATTATGAAACAATTATCATTAAATATAGTTAATAAATCAAACTCGGAAATAGTTGCCTCCTCATCTTATGATTATAAAATTGAACTAATAAAAAAAATTGGTTCAGATGATATAGACAATATTCTAAATATATCTAAAGACTTATCTAAAATCTATGGTAAAAGATTAATTATAAGTGAAGATAATATTTTAAAATATTTCAATAAAGATACTCTTCCTTTTATTGCTAGATATAAAAATAAAATTATTGGTTATATAATAGGAGTACCTTTAGAGTATTTTTCTCAAGAAAGCTGGTCGCATTTTGATACAAATATAAATAAGAAAAATACAATTTATACATATGCTTTTTTTATGAAGAAAAAATATAGAAAAAAAGGTGGATTTTCTAAGACTTTAAAAATGATATATTTAAATTGGGCAAAGAAAAAAGGCTTTAAATATGTTTCAGGCCATGTTTCTGAAGGAATATCAAAAAAATTTTCAAAAAATACAGAAATTATAAAAATATTCCCAAATTGGTATGGTCTAAATAAACCATATGAATATTATAGGAGAATGTTATAAGTTAATATTATGCTTATTATAATCTTATTTATAAATCTTAATTTATTTTCATATACGCTTCAAGAAATATATGATGATGCAAATTCTTATGAAGAATATGATAAATATCTAGTTCTATCTCAGAATAATATTTATACAGGTGGATTAGGACTTTATGATGGAAATACATATATAAATTGTAACGGTGCAATCATTGATCTCCAAGAAGGTAATGGGATTTGGATATATGCAGATGAAAATAATGCCGCTAATTTAGATATTGAAGAATGTATTATAACTAATAGCTTATATTATGGATTAAGCTATAGTGGAGAATCTACTGGCAGCATTAATAATTGTAATTTAATTAACACAAATTTTGGTGTTAAACTATTTGATAATTCTAATCTAATTATAAATAATTCTATATTTGCATCAAACAATTCTATGGGAATCTCAATTTATACTGAAAATCCTATCTTAAATATTTCATATTCTTTATTTTGGGAAAATGAAGATAATCACCTTGAAAACTGTCCTGGTTGAGGGAATATATGGACTCAGTTTGAGTTAAATCCTGGAATTGGAATTATATATAATGATCCAAAATTTATAGATTCAAATCATTGGAATTTTAATATCGATTCAATATCTCCATGCATTAATTCTGGAAACCCTAATTATTATGATTCTGATGGTAGTATATCTGATATTGGAGCACTACCATATACTACAAATTGCTTACAAGAAGGTGATATAAATAATGATACAGAAATAGATGTATTAGATATAGTAGTTATTATAAATTGTATATTTTTAAATGAATGTTATGAGTGTTCTGATTTAAATGATGATGGAACTATCAATATCTTAGATATAGTAGACATTGTTAATATTATTATTAATTAATTTATAATATTTTTCCATTTTTCATGATTTTATTAATTTTTGTATAAGAAGAATCAAACCAATAAGGCAATTCATCTAATTCTTGAATATCCCAGAATAAAATATCAGCATTATATTTAGGTTTAATAAGACCTAGTATATGTT
Organism: Fidelibacterota bacterium; assembly: GCA_002705605.1. GTDB lineage: Bacteria > Fidelibacterota > Marinisomatia > SCGC-AAA003-L08 > D37C17. The sequence continues at coordinate 46,693 of PAJD01000009.1, forward strand.
CTTTTTTTAATGATTTAGCTGCATTATATGTAACACCCAAAAAGGATTCTTCTAAAGTTAAACCACAATGTTGCATTGCTAAATACATAATATTAGTTAAAGATCTTATAGTACATGTTCCTGGATTAAAATCTGAGGCTAATGCAACAGAACAACCATTATCAATTAAACGCCTTCCATTAGCATATTTATTTTTATTTAAAAAGAATGTTGTTCCAGGCAATAACGTCGCAACTGTATCAGAATTTGATAAAGCTTGAACTCCCTTATCATCTATCACCATTAAATGATCAGCTGATAATGCTCCTATTTCATTCGCAAGTTCTGAAGCGCCGAAAGATTTAAATTCATCTGCATGACCCCTTGGTAACAAGCCATATTTTTTAGAAATTTCTAAAATTTTTCTAGTCTGATCTAAATCAAAATATCCCTCTTCACAAAAAACATCGCAGAAAACTGCTAATTTCTCTTCAGCAATTTGAGGAATCATCTCCTTACATATTAAATCTACATACTCTTCCGTTTTATATCCATCTGGGACAGCATGTGCTCCCAAAAATGTTGGCAAAATATCAATAGTTAATTCATCATTAATTTTTTTTATAACCTTTAGAGATTTAATTTCATCTTTAACTGATAATCCATATCCTGATTTAGCTTCTAATGTCAATGTTCCAGAATTAATAAATGGTTTAATATTATTTAAAGAATATTTATATAATTGATCAAATGATGCATTCCTCAAACTCTTAATTGATGATAAGATACCACCTCCAGCATTATTAATATCTTCATAACTACTTCCATTTAATCGCATCTTAAACTCATTAGATCTATTACCTATAAAAATAGGATGAGTATGAGAATCAATAAAACCTGGTGTTAAAATACATTGCTCAGCATCAACAATATTACAATTATAACTATTAAAATTATTTTCTATTCCTATTATAATATTATTTTCAACTAATATTTCCTTATTTAATAATATATCTAAAGAATTTGATTCTTGATTCCAAGTTATAATTTTACTAATATTAATAATTTTTGTCTTCACAATTAGGAAGGAATATTAAGTTTTCTATCTTTTGCTATTTTTATAGCTTTATCATAACCAGCATCAAAATGTCTTGCAACACCTAGTCCTGGGTCATTTGTTAATACTCTATTAATTCTTTCTTTCATTTCAGATGTTCCATCAGCAACGATTACTACTCCAGCATGAATTGATAGCCCCATCCCAACGCCACCACCATGATGTAATGAGGTCCAACTAGAACCTCCTGAAACACTTAACATTGCATTAAGTATTGGCCAATCAGCAACAGCATCTGAGCCATCTATCATTGCTTCAGTTTCTCTATTAGGAGAAGCTACTGAGCCACAATCTAAGTGATCTCGACCTATAACAATAGGTGCTTTTAGCTCACCTTTTGCAACCATATCATTTATAGCTTCTCCAAAAATATTTCTTTCTCTATATCCTAACCAACATATTCTAGCTGGTAGTCCTTGAAATTTCACTTTTTTTTGAGCTAATGTTATCCACCTTTTTAAAGCCTTATCTTTCGGAAATAATTCTAATACTTTTTTATCTGTTTTATATATATCTTCAGGATCACCAGATAAAGCTACCCATCTAAAAGGACCTTTTCCTTCACAAAAAAGTGGTCTTATATAAGCTGGAACAAAACCAGGAAAATCAAATGCATTTTTCAAGCCACCATTTTCTTTAGCTTGCCCTCTAATATTATTTCCATAATCAAAAACTACTGAGCCCATACTTTGCAAATCTATCATTGCCTGACAATGAGCACTCATTGATTCATATGAAAACTTAATGTATAAATCTGGGTTATTCTTTCTTAATTCTAATGATTTTGCATATGATAATTGATGAGGAATATAACCATTCAACTCATCATGAGCCGAGGTTTGATCTGTTACAATATCTGGTATAATTTTATTTTCTACAAATTTGGGGAACAACTTAGCAGCATTTCCTAATAAACCAATTGAAATTGCCTTATTTTTATCTTTGTAATCAAGAGCCATTTTTATTGCTTGATCAAAAGATTTAAGTTTAACATCTAGATAACCTGTCTTAATCCTTTTATTTATTCTATCTTCATCAATTTCAATGGATATATTTACACCTTCATTCATCGTAACAGCTAAAGGTTGGGCCCCACCCATACCACCAAGCCCTGCTGTTAAAGTTAATGTTCCCTTTAAACTTCCATTAAAATTTTGTCTAGCTACCTCAGCTAAAGTTTCATATGTACCTTGTAAAATACCTTGCGTACCAATATATATCCAACTTCCAGCTGTCATTTGACCATACATCATTAATCCTTTTTTATCTAACTCTCTAAAATGCTCCCAGTTTGACCAATTAGGAACTAACATTGAATTTGAAATAAGTACTCTAGGTGAATAAGGATGTGTCTTAAATATTGCTACGGGTTTACCAGACTGAATTAATAAGGTCTCATCATTTTCAAGATCAACTAAAGCCTTATTAATTTTTTTAAATTCATTCCAATTTCTCGCAGCTTTTCCAAGACCACCATATACAATCAAATTATCTGGGTCTTCAGCTACACTTGGGTCTAAATTATTATTTAACATTCTCATAGCAGCTTCTTGATGCCAACCTTTACAAATTAATTTATTCCCTATCGGAGATTTTATTTTTTTCATTTGTTTAATCTATATAAAAATTTAATGTTCTATAAACTGGATCATACCAATTTGTTGTATCTTTATCAAGACTATAGGGAAATAAAGAAAACTTATTAAAACCATCTAACCTTGTTAGTAAAATTTTATTTGATATCATTGATTGACTTTGATTGAATACAGATATTCCAATAGAAATTTTATTTTTATCAGAAATTCTAGAATTTAAAATTGTATTAATTGAATTGAATTTATTAAAATCTTCATAATAATTCATTACTACACAGAAATCAATAATATCTTCATTTATCCAAGATTCCCAATCTTGATACCATCTATATTTTGCTTCTAGGATATCTGGTTTAACAGCTGCACTAAGTTTAATATTTAATGAATCATTTATAATTAAATACTTAATAGACCTAACAAACTCTGTTATTTTATCAATTTTAAATTGCTCCCAATTTACTTCCATAGAATCAACATATTCTGAGGAATATCCAAATCTTTCTGATATAATTCCTCTTTTTAAATCTATAGGATTAATAGAATATTTTTTTTCAAATTCAATCAATCCTAATTTATTATATCCATAAAAACTATCTTGATATCTTAAATAATCAAAATGCAACCCATCAATCCTATAGTTTGAAATCAATTCATTTACAACATCTAATAAATGCATATTTACTTCTGGATTTAAAGGAGATAAATATATACCTTCCCAAGATTTTGAATGTATTTGATGCAAAGGAATTGAAATGTCTGACTTTCCATTTAAATCAACTTCAAAGCAATCCTCACAATTATAATATAGATGATTTTCATCAATAGGTTTAGTATCAGAAGACCAAATCACATAAGTATTAAACCATGCATGTATTTCAATATCAGAACCTTCAACTTTTTTTAATATATAATTTAAAGGATCAAAAATCGAATCTAGCTTTTCATGCTTTGGAACTATCGTAGAATTATATAGAGCATCTCCTCTATACCGTACTTGATAAAAAAGTTTGTTTACTTCATTTTTAACTGCAAAATTATAAACAGAATCTACTGAGCTACTATCTAAAATGCTTGTAGATTTAACCCACAATGAATTATCAGTTATTTTAGGTATTAATGATTTAGGGAATATATTAAATGAAATGAAAAAGAGAATAATAAAAAATAATTTTATTTTTCTATTGGAGAAACTAATCAAATTTATTTTTTATCTTCTATTATTTCAGCATCTTTACTTATATCATCTGATGAATCAGCTTGGTCATTAGATTTAAAATCAACAAATTCTAAAATTGAAACTTTTGCATCATCATTTTTTCTATTTCCAAGCTTAATGATTCTTGTATATCCACCAGATCTATTATCATAATTTGGTGCAATCTCATGAATTAAAGTATTAGCAATTTCTTTTTTATAACTACCTTTAACTTTTTTAAGAATCAATCTTCTTCCATGAACATTATTCTTTTTTGCATATGTAACTAATCTTTCAACATATTTTTGTACTTCCTTTGCTTTGGGAAGTGTAGTAGTTATATGCTTATGTTTTATTAAAGAACATGCCATATTACTCATAAGAGCTTTTCTATGACTAGCAGTTCTATTTAATTTTCTACCTTTTTTTAAATGTCTCATAAAACTTACCTATTTAATCTTTCATATATTGACTAATATCCATACCAAATCGCAAATTAAGCTCACCTAATTTTTCATTTAATTCAGTTAAAGATTTTCTACCAAAATTTTTAAATTTCAACATTTCACTTTCATCTTTACTAACTAAATCTGAAATTTGATTAATTCCAGCAGCTTGCAAACAATTATGACTTCTAACTGACAACTCCATTTCATCAATACTCTTTAATAAAGTAGCTTTAATCTCGATTGCTTGATTTGCTTCTTCATTATCAATTGCTTTAATTTTTGTTGCATCATCAAACATAAAAAATGAAAAATGTTGAATTAGAATGCTCCCAGCATGATTAATACAATCTTTAGCTGATGTTGAACCATCTGTATCAACTTCTAAAACTAACCTTTCTTCTCCTTCAGTTGATGCAGGGATAGGTATAACTTCCCAAGCAACATTTAAAACTGGATTAAAAATTGAATCAATAGCTATAGTTCCTAAAGTATCATCAGATCTTTTATTTCCCTCAGAGCCAACATAACCTTTACCTCTTGAAACACGAATTTCCATTTCAAAAGAAGATTTCTTATTAAAAGTCATTATTGGTAACGAACCATTTATAACAGAAAAATCATTTAAATATTTATTTAATTCCTCTGCCTTTAAAACACCCTTATCATCAAATGATACTTTAAATGTAATCAACTCACTTGTTACATCATCATTCATTTTAAATCTAATTTTTTTAAAATTTAAAATAATATCAGGCAAATCCTCTGAAACACCTTTTAAAGTTGAAAATTCATGTGATACTCCATCAATTTTTATTGATGTTATAGCAGCACCTGGCAAAGTAGTTAACAATGTTCTTCTAAGGGCATTACCAATAGTTACAGCATAACCCCTATCAAAAGGCTCAACACTAATCTTAGCATAGTTTTTTTTATCTTTTTCAAATTTTATATTTAAATCATTAAAATATTTTACTGACATAGTTTTTTTTCCTTTATTTTGAATATAATTCAACTACTAACTGTTCATTTAATGGCTCTGATATTTCTTCTCTTGTAGGAGCTTTATCAAAAACACCTCTTAATTTACTTTTATCAAGAGTTAACCAAGGCATTGGATTATCATTTTTAATTCGTCTCATAGAATTAAGAAATATATCATTTTTTTTACTTTTACTTCTGACTTCAATTATATCTCCTTCACTTAGACTATAAGAGGGGATATTGACTACTTTATTATTAACTAAAAAATGTTTATGAGAAACTAATTGTCTTGCTGCGCTTCTTGTATTTGCAAGTCCTAATCTATAAACAGTATTATCTAATCTTGATTCTAAAGATATAAGAAGATTATCACCAGTTGCTCCATCTCTATTAAGAGCCTTTTTAAAATAATTTCTAAATTGCTTCTCTAAAACACCATATAAATATTTTATTCTTTGTTTTTCTCTTAATTGAACACCATAGTTAGATAATTTTCTTCTTCTAGATTGACCATGTTGACCAGGAGGATANTTTTTTCTAATTGAAGAAAATTTTTCTGATTCAAATACAGGAAATTCTAATCTTCTACATATTCTTGCTCTTGGGCCTCTATATCTTGCCATTTAATTCTCCTTTAAACTCTTCTCTTTTTAGATGGTCTACATCCATTATGTGGAATTGGAGTTAAATCCATGATTCCTGTAACTTTNAATCCNGAAGCCATTAATGCTCTAACTGCNGCTTCTCTACCTCCACCAGGNCCTTTAATCATAACNTCTATNGTAGTTANACCTCTAGCCATACCATCAGCNGCAGCTTTTTCTGCTGCTTGNGCNGCAGCAAATGGAGTNTTNTTTCTAGANCCTTTNAANCCAACCATTCCTGAACTAGCCCATGAAATTGTATTNCCATATTTATCAGTTAAAGTTATAACTGTNTTATTAAATGTTGATTTTATAAANCCTATACCTTCTGGATCAACTTTTNCTTTTTTCTTTTTTAATTGTTTCGCCATAAATTAAACCTTTATACCGCCTTTTTCTTATTTGCTATAGTTTTTTTCTTACCTTTTCTTGTNCTAGAATTATTTTTTGTNTTCTGACCATTAACTGGCAAACCTCTTTTATGNCTTAGNCCTCTATATGCTCCAATATCTACTAATCTTTTTATATTTCTACCTACAGCACTNCTNAATTCNCCTTCAACAATATAATTTTCAGATAATTCATTTCTAATNTTTAAAATTTGTTCTTCATTNAATTGATTAGTTTTNATTGTTGGATCNATNTNAATNGCTTTTAAAATTAATTTTGATTTCGATAATCCAATACCATAAATATAAGTTAAACCAATTAAAATTGATTTATTTGCTGGTAAATCTACTCCTGATATTCTTGCCATACTATCCTTGCCTTTGTTTATGTTTAGGATTTTCACATATTACACGTACAACGCCACTACGTCTAATAATTTTACACTTAATACATATTTTTTTTACTGATGATCTAACTTTCATAATATTCCCTAGTATCTAAAAACTATTCTTCCTTTACTTAAATCATATGGAGACATCTCAATTTTCACTTTATCTCCAGGCATTAATTTTATATAATGCATTCTCATTTTACCTGACACATGTGCTAAAATAACATGTTCATTATCCAAAATAACTCTAAAAGTAGCATTTGGTAATGTCTCTTGTATCTTTCCATCAACTTCTATTGGTTTTTCTTTTGCCATAATTTTAATTAACTTGTTAAAACCTTTACTTTATTATCAATAAATGCTATAGAATGCTCAAAATGAGCTGATGGTAATCCATCCTTAGTACATATTGTCCAATTATCTTCTTTTGTATGTACTTCATAACTGCCCATATTAATCATAGGTTCTATAGCTATACACAAACCATTCTCAATCAAAGNTCCCTTGTTAAATTCACCAAAATTAGGAACTTGTGGTTCTTCATGTAATTTTCTTCCAATACCATGACCTACTAATTCTCTTACAACGCTAAAACCATTCTTTTCAACATAATTTTGAATTTTAAAACCAATATTTCCAATTCTAGCATTTACCTTAACTTCTTTAATGCCTAGGTTTAAAGATTCTTTAGTTATTTCTAATAATTTTCTTTTTTCATCAGAAATTTTACCAACAGCAAATGTTTTAGCATGGTCTCCATAAAAATCATCATAAATTGAACCAACATCAATCCCAATGATTTCGCCTTCTCTTAAAACTCTATTACTTGGTATTCCATGAACAACCTCATCATCTATTGAGACACATAATGTACCAGGAAACCCATATAAACCCTTAAATCCAGGGATTGCTTTATTTTTAATAATAAAATTTTCTGCAATTTTATCTAATTCAAGAGTTGTAATACCTGGCTTAACATACTCTTCAACCAAAAATAAAGTTTCCTTTACAATTTGTCCTGCTCGATACATTTTTTCAATCTCAAATTTATTCTTAAGATGAATCATTTTAGTATCTTCTAGATCGTCCTCTTATCTTACCTTTATTCAAAAAGCCATCATAGTTTCTCATTAGCATATGAGATTCTACTTGTTGCAAAGTATCTAATGCAACACCTACAATTATTAATAAACTTGTACCACCATAAAAACTAGCCAAAGAATAACTTATATCTTCATTAAAAGCCCTAAATAATATTATAGGGAAAACAGCAATAAGAGCTAAAAAAACAGATGAAGGTAAAGTTACTCTTGTTAAAATTTTATCTATATAATCAGATGTAGCTTTACCTGGTCTTACTCCAGGAATAAAACCACCTTGTTTTTTCATATTATCAGCAACATCGATTGGATTAAATGCAATAGCAGTGTAAAAATATGTAAAAATAATAATTAAAAAAGCAAAGAAAATCGAATACACAAAATGTGTAGGAGAAAAATATGTTCTCAAAGCATCTCCAAATCCACTATCAGGCAAAAAAGAAGCTATTGTATTTGGTAGAAACATTAAAGCCTGAGCAAAAATAATTGGCATTACTCCTGCTGTAAGTATTCTTAATGGAATATGAGAAGCTTGACCACCATATACTTTTCTTCCAACAACTCTCTTAGCATATTGAACAGGTATTTTTCTAACTCCAGTGTTTACTAAAACAACTATAAAAGTTATTGCAAACATCAAAATTGCAAGAAAAATATATCTATAAGGATTTGCTGTAATGTTAAACCACTCTGCTTGAAAAACAAATGGAGCTTGAGCTAGAATTCCACACATAATAATCAATGAAATACCATTTCCTAATCCATAATCAGAGATTTGTTCTCCAAGCCACATAATAAAAATAGTACCTGTTACTAATGTTATAATAGTAACAAAATAAAAATAAAAACTACCATCAGGGACAACNGAAGCACCATTATTTAACTTAATACTTGATAAATATACTGATACACCAATAGATTGCATACTCGCTATTAAAACTGTTCCATACCTAGTTAATTGAATAATTTTTCTTCTACCTAACTCACCTTCTTTTTGTAATTTCTGGAAATAAGGCACAACAGAACCTAACAACTGAATAATAATAGATGCGGATATGTATGGCATAATTCCTAAAGTAAAAATAGAGGCTTGTGAAAAGAAACCACCTACAAAAGTATCATAAAGTCCTAAAAGTGAATTTTGTTGAGTTGCCTGATCCATAAAACTTTTCAATACACCTTTATCAACTCCAGGNACAGGGACTTTACCTCCTAATCTATAAATTAATAGCATAAAGCCTGTAAAAGCCAATTTCTTTCTTAAATCACTAATCCTAAATATATTAAGAAATTTATTCATTATATAAATATAGCCTTTCCGCCAGCTTTTTCAATTTTTTCTAATGCTACTTTACTAAAAAAATTAGCTGAAATTTCTAATGGCTTATCTAACTCACCTTTAGAAAGTACTTTTAAAGGAATATCTTTAAACTTAATTAAATTATTTTTATATAAAAAATCGTGATCAATTTTAGAAACTTTTAAAGTTGATATTTTTTCTAAATTTATAATTTGATAATTATTTTTATATCTATAAACTTTTGAGAAAATTTTCATTCCTCTCTTAGGTAATCTTCTCATCAATGGAGTTTGTCCACCTTCAAAATGAAATTTTGCTTTTGTTCCAGAACGAGCTTTATATCCATTATGCCCTTTTCCTGCAGTTCTTCCTTGACCAGAAGCATTGCCTCTACCAATTCTNTTTCTNTTTGATATTGAACCTTCTTTATATTTTAAAGTATATGCCATTTTTATAATTCCTTTNTTCGAANTAAATGNNTAACCTTATNTATCATTCCAATATGAGCAGGGTCATTATTTACAACAACTGGNGAATTTAATTTTTTTATTCCCAAAGCTTTNATTGTTGCTTTAGTNTTTTTATTATAACCAATAGCACTCTTNAATTGTATTATTTCTATTTTTTTTGACATTTTAATTAAATAATTCCTTCATTGTTATACCTCTNTCTTTTGAAACCTGAAGAGGATCTCTTAANTCTTTAAGAGCTTTNTCTACTGCNCTAACAACATTAAGAGCATTTGTTGAACCAGTATTTTTAGTTAAAATATTTGTAATTCCAATTTGCTCCAAAACAGCTCTAACAGGTCCGCCAGCTATAATACCNGTACCAGGTGAAGCTGGNTTTAACATTAATTTCACAGAACCATACTTAATATCAACTCTATGAGGTATTGTNCCNTTTATAATAGGAGCTTTAAAAATACTTTTCTTTGCAATTTCTTTTGCCTTNTTTACTGCAGCTGCAACCTCATTTGCTTTACCAAAACCTATTCCTACATGGCTATTACCATCACCNACTACTACNATAGCATTAAACTTCATTCTTCTACCNCCNGTAGTAGATTTTGAAACTCTGTTTATTTGAACTACAAATTCATCTTGTAGCTGTAAATCTGTTGGACTTATAATATTATTCATTTATTAATTACCTACCTATTAAATTAAATACTAATACCTTTTTCTTTAAGAGCATCTACAAGAGCTTTAACTCTTCCATGAAATTGATATCCATTTCTATCAAAAACTACTTTTTTAATTTTTTNACCTTTAATTTTTTCTGCTAANANATANCCTACTTCAGTNCTTTTATCCATTTTACTTTTNGATTTAAGNNTTTTTCTTAAATCANTATCCATTGANGAAGAAGANAATAAAGTTAAATTCTTNTTATCATCAAGNANTTGGCCATANATATGCCTNTTTGATTTAAAAACAACTAATCTNGGATANTTACCTAAATTACCCAAAGATTTTTTTGTTCTTAATTTCTTNTTNAAATATTTTTTTCTTTTATCATTTACAGACATTTTATTTTATCCTAATATTTAATACTAACTTGCACCACCNACAACTTTACCTGCTTTTCTTCTTATAATTTCATCAGAATATTTTATNCCTTTACCNTTNTAAGGNTCAGGNTTNCTCATAGANCTTATTTTTGCTGAAAAATCACCAACATTTTGTTTATGATATCCCTTNACAACTATAGTTGTTTGNTCTGGNGTANTTACANTAATNCCATCTGGAATTTGAAAATAAATAGGGTGAGAATAACCTACATTAACCAATAAAAAATCNCCNTTTTTNTCTGCTGTATANCCAACNCCNACTAAAAGCAATNTTTTTTCAAACCCTTNNGAAACACCTAAAACCATATTTTGAATAAGTGCACGATACAGNCCNTGNAATTCNTTATCTGNTCNNNGNTCAGTACTTCTTTCAACTACAANAGTATTATCCTTANTTGATATACCTATTCTAGAATTAAAACTCATATTAAGNTCACCTAATTGACCNTTAACTTCAATAGNATTATTNGATACATTAATTTGCACATTNTNTGGTATTNCAATTGGTTGTTTACCTATATTTGACATATTTATAAAAAACTTACCATACTTGGCAAATTATTTCTCCTCCAATATTTAAATTTTTTGCTTTTTTATTTGACATTACACCTTTTGANGTTGAAACTATTGAAATACCCATACCATTTAAAACTCTAGGNANTTTATCAACAGAAACATANTCTCTACATCCNGGNGTACTAATTCTTTTTATCCCTCTAATAACAGGNTTATCATCATAGCTATATTTCAAATAAACACGNAGCATACCCTGTTTATTATCTTCNATTTTNACATAGTCTCTAATAAANAATTCCTCTTTAAGAATATATAATATTCTAATATTTANATTNGAACANTTTACATCNACCCANTTTTTAGANACAGAACTAGAATTTCTAATTCTTGTTAATAAATCTGCTATAGGATCATTCATACTCATATTTATTTTTCCTTTACCAACTTGCTTTCTTTAATCCAGGAACTTTNCCTTTAGTAGCAAGCTCTCTAAGAGATATTCTTGATAAACCAAATTTTCTATAATATCCNCTNGGTCTTCCAGTTAAATTACATCTNTTNCTTATTCTTATAGGATTAGCATCTCTAGGCAGCTTTTCTAATTTCATATAAGCTAATCTTTTNTCTTCAATAGAAGTCTTAGGACTTTTTATAATTNATAANAACTCCTGTCTTTTTTCTNTAAATCTTTCAACNAACTTCTGTCTATGAATNTTTTTTACTACTTTAGATTTCTTAGCCATTATTTACCTTTTTTCTTTTCTTTATAATCATTAATTGGAAATCCAAAACTTGCTAATAATTCATANGCATGATAATCNTTGTNAGTACTTGTCATNATAGTAATATTTAANCCTCTTATNGTATTNACCTTATCATAATCAATTTCNGAAAAAATNATTTGTTCTGAAATACCNAAATTATAATTACCTCTTCCATCAAAACCNTTAGAAGGNAGACCTCTNAANTCTCTAATNCTTGGAGANGAAATAGAAATAAATCTATCTAAAAATTCNTACATTTTANTTCCTCTCAAAGTNACTTTTACNCCNACAGGATCACCTGCTCTTAATTTAAAATTAGAAATTGCTTTTCTTGCNTTTGTAACAACTGGNTTTTGACCAGTNATAATAGNCATNTCTTCNANTGCTNGCGATAAACTNTTTTTATTATCNTTAGCATCNCCTATACCCATATTAAGAACAATTTTTTCTATNNTNGGTAATTGCATAACATTTTTAATATCTAANTTATCTTTNAATNATGATTGNATATCATTCTTATACANATCAAATAATCTTGGGCTATAATTTTTCATTAATCTATTTTATTCCCATTTTTTTTATTAATTCTAAATCTTTTACCNTCTTTATCAATTCCNAAACCAACNTTAACTACNTTACCTTTATTCATTAAAGCTAAATTTGATAAATTTATTGATANNTCCTTNTCNATAATACCGCCNTGCGGATTATCCTGAGTTGGTCTAACATGCTTTTTAGCTTTNTTAATACCNTCAACAATNGCTCTNTTTTTTGCAGTTAATATTTTAANAACTCTNCCAGATTCNCCTTTATATGAACCTGCNAAAACCATAACNNTATCTTCTTTTTTTATCTTATTCATAANTATATAACCTCAGGAGCTAAAGAAAGAATTTTCATATATNTNTTTTCTCTTAACTCTCTTGCAACAGGNCCAAAAACNCTTGTTCCTGCAGGNTCATTNTGATTATCTATNATAACTATAGCATTATCATCAAATCTTATATAAGANCCATCTTTTCNTTTAGATTCTTTTCTAGCTCTAACTACAACAGCTTTACGCACTGAACCTTTTTTAACATTTGAATTTGGAATAGCTTTTTTTACAGTTACAACTATCACATCACCTAANCTCGCATATCGNTTTCTAGAACCACCNAAAACTTTTATACACAAAGCCTGTTTAGCTCCTGTATTATCTGCAACATTTAATCTAGTNTCTTGTTGAATCATATTATANTTTAATTNCTTTCTTTAAAATTTTCTTTACACGCCATCTTTTTAATNTACTTAAAGGTTTTGATTCTTCAATCANTACAGTATCNCCNTTTTNACAANTNTTTTTNTCATCNTGAACNTAATATTTNTTTGAAAANTTTACGTATTTTTTATANACAGGATGAGGAAAACTNCTAACAATATTTACAACAATTGTNTTATCCATCGAATNNGAATNCACTAAACCACTTAATTCTTTTCTATTATTATCCATAAATTTATTTTCTTAACCCTAATTCAAATTGTCTTATAAATGTTTTNACTCTAGCAATATCTTTCTTATTNTNANTAATTTGTTTTGGATCNTCTAATTGCTGCAAGGTTTTTTGNAACCTATAATTCAACATCGAATCATTCAATTCAATCAGNTTTTTATTTAATTCTTCTAGAGTNAAATCTTTAATATCTTTTTTNTTAGCCATCTNTATAACTCTCTTCNNGAAACCATTTTAGTTTTAATTGNGAANTTATGTGAACAAGCTCTAAAAGCTTCNTTAGCTTGTTCCTCNGTTAATCCATCAACTTCATANAAAATTCTTCCNGGCTTAATAATTGAAACCCATGAATCAGGAGAACCCTTNCCTTTACCCATTCTAGTCTCTGCTGGCTTCTTNGTAATTGACTTATTAGGGAATATNCTNATCCANANTCTTCCAATNTTTCTNACTCTTCTNGATAAAGAAATTCTNCCAGCCTCAATTTGNCTATTTGTTATCCANCCAGACTCCAANGCTTTCATTCCGTAAGTACCATAACAAACATAATTTCCAGAATTAGCCATTCCTTTNAGNTTGCCCTTATGAGGTTTTCTATATTTAATTCTTTTTGGAGATAACATTTTATATCNTTCCCTTATTAATCATTATAAATCCAAACTTTTATTCCAATAATTCCATATGTTGTATTTGCCTCAACATGNGCATAATCAATTTTAGCTCTTAANGTATGNAAAGGAATTTGACCTTCTTTNAATGTTTCNTGNCTAGCTATCTCTGCACCATTCANTCTTCCTGCAACCCTTACTCTTATNCCTCTTGCTCCCATACTAATAGTACTTTGGATTGATTTTTTAACTGATCTTCTATAATTNACTTTCTTCTCAATTTGCTGNGCTATATTTTCTCCAACNAAACTAGCNACTAGAGCTGGACGCTTTATTTCAAAAACATTAACAGAAACTTCATGACCNACTAGCTTATTTAATTCTTTTTTCAGACTATCAACNTCAGAACCACTCTTACCAATGATTAATCCAGGTCTTGCTGTATTTATNGTTATNCTAACTTTAGTTGATGTTCTTGAAATTTGAACTCTTGAAACACTAGCTGTTTTATATTTNTTAAGNATATATCTTCTTAAAATAATATCTTCTTTTAATCGGTCAGCATAATGNTTTTCATCAAACCAAGTTGAATCCCAACCTCTATTAATTCCTAAACGTAAACCTATTGGATTAGCTTTTTGNCCCAAAATTATCCTNTCTCTGATAAAGTTATTGTTAAATGGCTAGTTCTTTTTAAAATTTGAGAAGCTCTACCCATTGCTCTAGGTCTAAATCTTTTCATAACNGGACCACCATCCACATAAGCANTTGATATAACAACTTTATCTTGATTAAAATCACCATTATTCTCAAGATTAGACAAACCTGAATTNATAGCTTTTAATATAAAGNTTGATGCTTTCTTATTACTATTATTCAAAATATTAATTGCNCTATCTACTTTAAGNCCCCTTAATTCATTAAGAACAAAGCGNACCTTTGTAGGAGATTGTTTCAAATGTTTAACTTTTACTGTAGTTTCCATNATTATTTCATTTTCCTATCACCTGAATGACCTCTAAAGATTCTNGTAGGAGCAAATTCACCNAACTTATGACCTACCATATTTTCAGTTATAAATACTGGNACAAATTTNTTTCCATTATGAATTGCTAAAGTATGACCNACAAACAANGGAGAAATCATTGANCTCCTTGCCCAAGTNTTAATTACTTCTTTTTTACTANNAGAATTCATTTTCTCTATCTTCTTTTCTANNTTAAAATCAATATATGGTCCTTTTTTAAGAGATCTTGACATTATTTTTTTCTCCTTGAAACTATATATTTATTTGATAANTTATTTTTNTTCCTAGTNTTATANCCTTTTGCAGGAGTTCCCCAAGGAGANACAGGATGTCTNCCTCCAGATGTTTTTCCTTCACCACCACCNTGNGGNTGATCAACTGGATTCATAACNACACCNCTAACNTTAGGNCTTTTCCCNANCCATCTAGATCTACCTGCTTTTCCAATTTTGATATTTTCATGTGATTTATTACCTACAGTACCTAGCGTAGCCAAACAATCTTCAGAAACCATTCTAATTTCACTTGAAGGCAGCTTCAGTGAAACCATCTTATTTTCTTTTGCCATAATTCTTGCATATGTACCTGCACTTCTTGCCATTTGAGCACCTTTGCCTGGCTTTAACTCAATATTATGGACAAGCATACCATCTGGAATGTCTTTCAATAATAAAGCATTCCCTGTTTTAAATTCAACTTTACTATCTCTTGAAGAAACAACAGAATCCTTAACCTTAAGACCATCAGGAGCTATTATATATCTCTTTTCATTATCTTGATATTGAATTAAAGCTATTCTTGAAGATCTATTAGGATCATACTCAATAGCAATGACCTCACCTATCATATTAAATTTATTTCTTTTAAAATCAATCAATCTATATCTTCTTTTATGACCACCACCTCTTCTTCTAGATGTTATACGACCTAAATTATTTCTTCCACCAGTCTTTTTAAGTGGTCTTGTTAAGCTTCTCTCAGGAGTTTTTTTAGTAATTTCATCAAATGTTGAAATTGACATATATCTTCTACTAGGAGTATCTGGTTTTAATTTTCTTATAGCCATTAAAATTCTCCATCAACTAAATTCAACTTATCATCCTTATGAAGCGTTACAACTGCCTTTTTCCATAAATCCCTATGCCCTGATGTTCTTATAACATGACCACCACTTTTAACACTTGTGTTTTTTAATTTACCCTTATAGACAGATGTACAAACCTTTGTTATTCTAACATCAAATCTTTTTTCAATTGCTTGCTTAATCTGCAATTTATTTGCCTTAGGATTAACCTTAAAAACATACTTATTATGTTTTTCACCTAAAAGATTACTTTTTTCAGTTAGCATAGGTGATACAATAATATTTGACATTTCTAATAACATAATTTATTTCATTAAATTTTTATTTAAATAATCAACAGAATTTTTATCAATCAATAAGTAATTACTATTCATTATATCATAAGTTGAAAAACTTTTTACATTTACTAAATTAACATTTTTAACATTCCTTGAACTCAAGAACAAATTATTATCAATATTCTCTGTTATCACTAAAGTTTTTTTATCATATGCATCTAATTTTTTTAATACAAACAAAAAGTCTTTTGTTTTAATTTCATCCATAGACAAATCATTTAGTACTTTATATGATTCATTCAATACCTTCATAGATAATGCACTTTTTCTTGCCAAAGTTCTAACCTTTCTATTTATCTTAAGGTTATAATCTCTAGGCTTTGGTCCAAATGCAGAACCACCATGAACTCTTGCAGGATTTCTTGTTGAACCGACCCTCGCATTTCCAGTTCCTTTTTGTTTATAAGGCTTTCTTCCTCCACCACTTACCTCTGATCTTGTTTTAGAACTTGAAGTACCCTGTCTTTTAGCTGCAAGCTCTGACTTAATAGCCAAATAAATGCAATGCTCATTAGGTTCTACTTTAAAAACCCTATTATCTAAATCAACTTTAGTTGATGTTTTTTTACCTTCTTTATTATAAATATTTACTTTCATTATTATTTCTTTGTTAAATACAAATAATTATTATTAGAACCAGGAAGTGCGCCTTTAATAAAAATTAAATTATTATTATAATCTATATTTAATACTTCCAAATTTTTGACTGTAACTTTATCATTTCCCATTCTACCTGCCATTTTCATTCCAGGGAAAATCCTACCAGGATCAGTCCCTGCACCCACAGAACCTGATTTTCTCATTACGCTGTTCTTACCATGAGAAGCTCTCCCTCCACCAAAATTATGTCTTTTCATATGACCTGCAAAACCCTTACCAATAGAATAGCCTGTCACAGTAATTAAATCTCCAACACTAAACTGTTTTAAATCTACTTGATCTCCAATATTAGGAAGATTATTTAATTTACTATTAAGCCTAAATTCTTTTAAAACTTTCTTNGGCGAAATTTTAGANTTTGAAAAATGACCAATTTTAGATTTAGTTAAATGCTTCTCTTTTNCATCAAGATAACCCAATTGAATAGAATCATACCCATCATTTTTTTTACTTTTAATCTGAGTAACAGTACACGGGCCTGCCTGCACAACTGTAGTAGGAAAAANATCTCCATCATCAGTAAATAATTGTGTCATTCCTACTTTTCTACCAATTAAATTTGAAAAAGAAAATTTCAAATCTTCTACAGGTNCTGATTCTTCAGANTTANNTTCCTCTNCAGGAGCTGATTCTTCAGACTTANCTTCCTCTANAGGTACNGATTCTTCTNGAGATAAATTATCATTATCATTTTTATCATCTTCAAGAAATGAGTCTACACTATCTAAATATGTATCTAAATTTATCATTATAATTTATTTTAATTTTCCATCGTTTTTATTTCTACATCTACACCAGCTGGCATATCTAATTTCATTAAACCATCAACTGTCTTGGAAGTAGAATTTAAAAGTTCTATAATCCTTCTATGTATAGTTATCTGAAACTGTTCTCTAGATTTTTTATCAACAAAAACGGATTTATTAACAGTATAAATAGATTTTTTATTAGGCAAAGGAATTGGACCCAATACTAACGCTCCTGTATCTTTAGCCTTTTTTACTATTTTCACCGTTGATTTATCAAGCAACATATGATCATAAGCTCTTAGTTTTATTCTAATTTTATTCATAATTATACAGTAACATTCCCTTTAAATTTTTCAACAATTTTTTCCTGAATACTTTTCGGCGCTTGCTGATAATCAGCAAAAGCCAATGTAAAAACAGCTCTTCCTTGAGTTAAAGAACGCAAATCTGTTGCATAACCAAACATTTGAGACAAAGGAACTGTAGCCTTTAATACTTGAGTCTTATCTCTTGGTTCATAGCCCTTTACTATACCTCTTCTCGATGTGACATCACCCATAACAGCACCCAAATATTCATCTGGCATAACCACCTCTAAGTCCATGATAGGCTCAAGCAACTTTGGATTTCCTTTTGACATAGCTTCTTTCATTGCCATACTTCCAACTATTCTAAATGCCATTTCATTCGAATCAACATCATGAAAAGAACCATGGAATAATGTAACCTTAATATCTTCAATAGGGTAGCCTGCCAACGGACCATTCATAACAGCGTCTTGAACACCTTTATCTACAGCTGGAATGTATTCTTTTGGAATAGCCCCCCCAACGATTTTATTTATAAATTCATACCCTTTGCCAGTTTCGTTTGGCTCAACATTCATAACTACATGAGCATATTGCCCTCTTCCACCAGACTGCTTAACTAATTTTGTGTTTTGCTCAACATCTGCAGTTATACATTCTCTATACGCAACCTGAGGAGCACCAACATTCGCTAAAACATTAAATTCTCTCTTTAATCTATCAACAATAATCTCTAAATGCAGTTCACCCATACCTGATATAATTGTCTGCATAGTCTCTTCATCAGTATGAACTCTAAACGTAGGATCTTCTTCAGCAAGCTTACTTAATGCTACAGATAAATTTTCTTGATCTTTTTTTGTTTGTGCTTCAACAGAAACTGAAATAACAGGGTCAGGAAAAACCATGGATTCAAATAAGATTGGACTCTTATCTGAGCATAGAGTATGACCAGTTTTAGTATATTTTAATCCAACCATAGCAGCAATTTCACCGCAAGATACTGTTTTTCTTTCCTCTCTTTTATTAGAATGCATTAACATAAGCCTTCCAACTCTTTCCTTTTTCCCAGAGCTAGAGTTGTAAATAAAATCACCTGTTGTTACTTTTCCAGAATAAACTCTAAAAAATGTTAACTTACCAACAAATGGATCAGTCATTATTTTAAATGCAATTGCACTAAAATCTGAAGACTCACTTGGTTCTCTTTTTAATTCATTTTCTTCATTCCCAGGTTCAAATCCCTCCATAGCACCAATATCCGTTGGAGAAGGCAAAAAATCAATTACTGAGTCTAGACATCTTTGAACACCTTTATTTTTAAAAGCTGAGCCACACAATGTTGGAACAATAGAACCATCCAAGGTAGCTAATCTAAGTGCATTTTTCAACTCAGATTCTGTAATTTCTTCATTTTCAAGAAATTTATTCATTAAATTTTCATCTTGAGTTGCAACTTCTTCAATTAAGAAAGATCTATACTCTTCAGCTTTGTCAGCTAAATTAGCTGGTATATTAGAATATTCAAACGTTGAACCATCATCAGCAGTATAAATAATAGCTTTATTTGAAATTAAATCTACAAGACCCGTAAAATCTTGACCGGCACCAATAGGTAAAACCAATGGAACTGGATTTGCTCCAAATCTATCTTTTATCATTTCAACAACATTGTAAAAATCTGCACCTGTCCTATCCATCTTGTTAACATAAGCAATTCTTGGAACATTATACCTATCGGCCTGTCTCCAAACTGTCTCTGATTGAGGCTCTACACCACCAACAGCACAAAACAAGGCAATTGCTCCATCTAGAACTCTTAGAGATCTTTCTACCTCCATAGTAAAATCAACGTGCCCAGGCGTATCTATAATATTAATTCTATGATCATTCCAAAAACAAGTAGTTGCTGCAGAAGTAATTGTTATACCTCTCTCCTTTTCTTGATCCATCCAATCCATTGTAGCAGCACCATCATGACCCTCTCCAAGCCTATGCAATCTACCAGTATAATACAATACTCTCTCAGTCATTGTAGTTTTTCCAGCATCAATATGAGCCATTATTCCTATATTTCTTACTTTATCTAATGATATCTGCTTATCCATAATTTTTTATCTAAAATGTGCAAAAGCTTTATTAGCCTCTGCCATCTTATGGGTATCTTCTTTCTTTTTAATTGACGAACCTTCATTGCTTGCTGCAGCAATTAATTCAGCAGCCAACCTATTTGACATTGTTTTACCTTTTCTTCCTCTTGAAAAGCCCAATATCCATCTCATAGCTAAAGACAATTTCCTTGATTGAGAAACTTCCATAGGAACCTGATATGTAGCTCCTCCAATTCTTTTAGATTTAACCTCTAAAGATGGAGATACATTAGACAATGCTTTTTTAAATACATCTATCGCGTCTTCATTCTTTTCTTTTTTAGAAATAATAGATAAAGAATCGTAAAATATTTTTTCCGCTATACTTTTTTTACCATTTTTCATTAAATAATTAATGAATTTAGCAACAGTATAATCCTTATAAGTAGGATCGGGTAATATTGTTCTTTTTTCTGGTCTTCTTCTTCTCAAACTACTTACTCCTTAGGTTTTTTAGTTCCATATCTCGACCTACTTGTTTTTCTTCCTTCAACACCAGCAGGATCAAGAACACCTCTTACCACATGATATCTAACACCTGGCAAATCTTTTACTCTTCCTCCTTCAATAAGGACAATAGAGTGTTCTTGCAAATTATGCCCTTCTCCAGGAATATATGCAGTAACCTCAAAATTATTTGAAAGCTTTACTCTTGCAACTTTTCTTAAAGCAGAATTAGGCTTTTTAGGCGTAGTTGTATAAACTCTTGTGCAAACACCTCTCCTTTGAGGACACGCCATTAAAGCAGGCACCTTACTCTTCTTTGTCTGCTTTTTTCTTCCCTTTCTAACTAACTGGTTTATAGTTGGCATACTAACCTTTTCATAAATTTATTAAAATTTGCTAACAAATACAGCTTATTAAGTTAATATATACTTTAGGAGGTATACAAATATTTTTTTTATTTAAATGAAATTATTTATTTTGAAACTAATTCTTTATTTGTTTAATATATCTTCAGTTAACATCTCTTCTTCAACAGAGCTATTTGAATCTACACTAACTTCATTTTTTGAGGTAACACTTATTTCCCTATATTCTTTTCTACCTGTTCCGGCAGGAATCAATCTTCCAATAATTACATTTTCTTTAAGACCTAACAGATCATCAGTTTTTGCCTCAACTGCCGCATCAGTTAAAACCCTTGTTGTTTCCTGAAAAGATGCTGCAGAAATAAAGCTGTCAGTATTTAATGATGCCCTAGTTATCCCTAACAACAACGGTTTAGAAGTAGCAGGTTTTGCTTTCTTTGCCTTAACAAGTTTTTTCCCATCATCCTTAATTTCCCTATTAAGCTCTTTGATGTTTTCAGCTAAGACAATATCATACTCCAAATAATCAGAATCACCAGGATCAGTAACTACAACATTATTTTTAGATTTTTTATTTGCTAAATTAAAATCTGATCTATTAACCCTATCTCCCCTTAAATATTCAGTATTACCAGGATCAACAACCTCTACCTTTTGCATCATTTGTCTTACTATAACTTCTATATGCTTATCACTGATTTTTACTCCCTGCAATCGATAAACCTCTTGAATAGAGTTTAGCAAATAATTTTGAACTTTAGTTGGGCCGCTTATATTTAAAATATCTCTAGGAGATACAGCTCCTTCACATAATCTATCTCCAGCAAAAATATAATCACCCTCATGAACCAATATATGTTTTCCATATGGTATCTTATATGTTTTTTTAATATTATCAGTTTCAACTAATATTTCTCTAATTCCTCTTTTTAGCTTTCCATACTTAACAATACCATCAATTTCTGTAACAACAGCAGGATTTGAAGGATTTCTAGCCTCAAATAATTCAGCAATTCTAGGAAGCCCCCCTGTTATATCTCTTGTTTTTCCTGATTCCTTAGGTATTTTAACAATAACCTGACCCTCTTTAACAGTTTCACCCTCATGTACAACAACTGTAGCTTTTACTGGCAATATACTAACGCCTGCAGTATCTTTTGAAGAAGTAGATTTAATTTCTATATGAGGACTTAAGTTTCTATTTTTTGACTCAATAATAACCATCATTTTTTTGCCACCCTCAACGACTTCTTCAACATAAGTTTCTGATTCAATAAGATCTTCAAAAACAACTTTTCCAGATTTTCTAGCTAATATAACATCTGTATAAGGATCCCAAGAAAATAATAAATCACCTGCTTTGACTTTTGCATTATTTTTTACACTAACATAAGCCCCATAAGGAATTTTCCAAGAATTTAATTTAGTCCCTGCTTTATCAACTAATAACATTTCAGAATTTCTAGACTGAGAAACCATATTTTCATTACCTTCATCATCTGAAGATTTAACTAATTTAACAGTTTCTGAAAATTTAACAATACCAGCCATTTTAGTAAATCTTTGAGAACCCTCAACAATTCTTGATGCAGTTCCACCAATATGAAATGTCCTTAAAGTTAATTGTGTTCCGGGCTCACCAATTGATTGCGCTGCCATTATACCAATAGCATCTCCAATCTTAACTTCGTTATGAGTAGCTAAGTTTATTCCATAACATTTAGCACAAACACCCCTTGAAGATTCACATGAAAGGGTAGACCTAATTTTAACTTCAATAATGCTACTTTTAGATACTTTATCTACTACAACCTGATCTATTAATTTATTTTTCTTTAAAATGACTTCCTTGGTAATCCCATCAACAATATTATCTGCTGAATATCTTCCTATAATTCTTTCCTCCAAAGTCTCAATAACCTCTTCTCCATCCTTAATATCTTCAACAATCACACCTTGATTAGTTTTGCAATCCAGCTCTGATATTGTTATATCTTGAGCTACATCAACTAATCTTCTTGTTAAATATCCTGCATCAGCAGTTTTTAACGCAGTATCCGCAAGACCTTTTCTTGCTCCGTGAGTAGAAATAAAATATTCAAAAACAGATAATCCCTCTTTAAAATTAGCTCTTATAGGATTTTCAATAATCTCACCTGTTGAGCCTGTCATAGTTTTCTTTGGTTTTGCCATCAAGCCTCTCATCCCTGCAAGCTGTTTTATTTGATCTTGACTACCCCTTGCTCCAGAATCTGACATCATAAACAAAGGATTAAAACCCTGATTGTCTGCTTCAAGCTCTTTAAACATAGCAGCAGCAACATCACTAGTAGCATGAGTCCAAATATCGATAACCTTATTATACCTCTCTCCATCAGTAATGATTCTCTTATCAAACTTTCCTTGAATAACTGATACCTCCTTATCTGCACCACTTAAAATATCATCTTTTCTATCTGGTATATGAATATCATCTAAAGCTATAGATAGGCCACTTTTAAAAGCAAATTCAAAACCTAAATCTTTTAATTTATCCAAAAAAGAAACAGTTTCCATGTTGCCACACTCTTTATATGATCTGCTTATAATATCATTTAATTGTTTTTTTGATACAATATCATTTAGAAATCTTACTTTTTCAGGTAATATTTCATTAAATAAAATTCTTCCAATTGAAGTTGACTTAATCCAAGTTCCATTAGAATCCTTGAAATCTACTTTAGCATGCAATGTCACCGATTCATTAAAATAGCTCAGCCTAGCCTCATTATAAGAACCTATCAATGAACCCTCTCCTTTTTCTCCTTCTCTCAATCTAGTTAAATAGTAACAACCAAGAACCATATCTTGAGAAGGAATTGCTATAGGTCTACCATGAGCAGGATGTAAAATATTATGACTAGACAACATTAACATCCATGCTTCAACTTGAGATTCTACAGATAAAGGAATATGCACAGCCATTTGATCACCATCAAAATCAGCATTAAAAGCAGCGCAAACTAATGGATGTAGTCTTATAGCCTTCCCATCAATCAACAAAGGCTGAAAAGCCTGAATACCTAGTCTATGTAAAGTAGGAGCCCTATTTAATAATACAGGATGATTGCTTGTAACATACTCTAATACTTGATATACTTCCTGAGCTTTGTCATCAACTAAAATTCTAGCATTTTTGGGAGTCCTAGCATATCCTCTTTTAATAAGCTCATTTATTATCTGAGGCTTAAATAATTCCATAGCCATATCCTTTGGTATTCCACACTGATGAAGTCTTAATTCTGGCCCAACAACAATAACGGAACGCCCAGAATAATCCACTCTTTTTCCTAAAAGATTTTGCCTAAACCTACCTGTTTTTCCTTTTAATGAATCACTCAATGATTTAAGGGGCCTTCTAGTACCACTTCTCACTGCAGACTGCATTCTACTATTGTCTAACAATGAATCTACAGCTTCTTGCAACATCCTTTTTTCATTTCTCAAAATTACATCAGGAGCTTTAATTTCCATTAGTTGTTTTAATCTATTATTTCTAATAATAATCCTTCTATATAAATCATTCAAATCTGAAGCAGCAAATCTACCACCTTCCAATGGAACTAAAGGCCTTAATTCTGGTGGTAATAAAGGAAGAATACTTAAAACCATCCATTCTGGTTTATTATTTAATTTTTTTTCTAACCTAGGATCAAATTTTCTTAAAATTCTTAATCTTTTCAAATAATCATCTTTTTTTGTTAAAGATGTTTTCTCATTATTTATAAGAGCTAATAATCTATTTATCTCATTCGAAACATCTAAATTAGATAGCAATGATTTAATTGCAGCACCACCCATAGAGGCATAGAAGAAATTATCTTCATCAACATCTTCTTCGGTTATATTTTCTGAATCAATACCAAAATCATAGTCTAAATCTAAAAATTCATCTTCTGTTATTAATTCACCAACTTCTCTACCAGATGCACCTGATTGCAAAATAACAAATTTTTCATAATAAACAAGAGATTCTAGCTGTTTTGTTGTATAGCCCAACAAATAACTAATTTTACTAGGAATTGAACGTAAATACCATATATGTACAACTGGCACAGCCAAAGTAATGTGACCAATTCTTTCTCTCCTTACAGCTTTTTTAGTTACTTCAACACCGCACCTATCACAAACAATGCCTCTGTATCTTATACCTTTGTATTTACCGCAATGACATTCAAAATCTTTTATAGGACCAAAAATTTTCTCACAAAACAAACCGCTCTTTTCAGGTTTATAGGATCTATAATTAATTGTTTCTGGCTTTGTAACCTCACCATATGATCTTTCTAAAATATTTTCCGGAGACAACAAGCCTAATGTAACCGAATTAAATGATTTGAATTGTGAACTTGATCTATAATTTTTTCTCAAAATTATTCTCCCTTGAATTAAATTTAACTTAAATGGACATTAAGCCCTAATGCCTCTAACTCTTTACATAAAACTTTAAAGGATTCTGGCACATTTGCTTCAGGTGTATTTTTACCTTTAACTAAAGAATTATATAAATTAGTTCTTCCCATTATATCATCAGATTTAACAGTTAATATTTCCTGCAATGTATGCGCTGCGCCATATGCTTCTAAGGCCCACACTTCCATCTCTCCAAATCTTTGACCACCAGATTGGGCTTTTCCACCTAATGGTTGCTGAGTAATTAAAGAATAGGGACCAGTAGAACGAGCATGCATTTTGTCTGCTATAAGATGAGATAATTTTAAAAAATAAGTACTCCCATAAACTACTGGATTTTTAATTTTCTCACCAGTTCTTCCATCCCACAATTCCATTTTACCTGAAGATGGTAAATTAGCTTTTTTTAATTCTTCTAAAACTTCTTGCTCAACAGCACCATTAAAAACAGGAGTTTTGTAATTCTTATTTAATTCTTTTCCTGCCCATCCTAGCATAGCTTCATATAGCTGACCTAGGTTCATCCTAGATGGAACTCCAAGAGGATTTAAGATTAAGTCTACAGTTTTACCATCTTTTGTAAATGGCATATCTTCTTCAGGAACAATAATTGAAACAATTCCTTTATTCCCATGTCTACCTGCCATTTTATCACCAATAGAAACTTTCCTTTTTTGCGCTATATATACTTTTGCTAACTTCATAACACCCTGCTGAAGCTCATCTCCAATCCTCAATTTAAATATTTCTTTTTCAAGTTTATCTTCAAGCTGTTTCAAGTTTCTATTATAATTTCTCCATATTTTCAATATATTATTCCAATTAATCGGGTTTATTACCCATGGAGACTTTAAAGATAATGATTCAAAATCTATAACACCAATTCTTTTTTTAGTCAATAAAGTCTTTGCCTTTACAACAGTTTTATTAGAGGCTATATCTCTTATACCTCCAGAATTTTCATTAAGCATTTGGGCTATTAAAAGACTATTTCTCTTTTCCATCAATTCAACTCTAGCTCGTCTTGCATTAGATTGCAATTCTCTAATCTTTTTCTTTTCTTCAGCTCTAATAGCAACATTCTTTCTTTCAAAAAGCTGTGTTTCAACTACAACTCCACTAACTCCTGCACCACATCGTTTTGAAGCATCTTTGACATCTCCTGCCTTTTCACCAAATATTGCCCTTAATAATTTTTCTTCGGGTGTTGGGTCAGTTTCACCCTTAGGAGTTATTTTACCAACTAAAATATCACCAGGATAAACTTCAGCTCCAACTCTTACAATCCCTCTATGATCCAAGTCTTTAGTAGCATCTTCACTTACATTAGGAATCTCATTTGTTAACTCTTCTTCACCCCTTTTAGTATCTCTTATTTCAACTTCAAACTCTTTAATATGAATAGATGTCAGAGAATCATCTTTTACTAATTTTTCACTAATAACAATAGCGTCTTCAAAATTATAACCTCTCCATGGCATATAAGCAACCGTAAGATTCCTTCCTAAAGCCAATTCTCCATCTTTTGTAGAATGACCATCTGCAATAACATCGCCAATTTTAATCTTATCTCCAACACTAACAATTGGTTTTTGATTAATACATGTATTTTGATTTGTTCTTAAAAACTTTTTAAGAGAGTAAGTATAAAACTTTTCTACAGGATTCAATTCAATATCTTCTTTTTCACCTTTTGTTTGAATTGTAATATGATTAGCATCAACCGATGAAACCACACCATTATGCTTGCTTGTAATAGCTGACCTAGAGTCCTTAGCTACCGTACTCTCCATACCTGTTCCAACAATCGGTTTTTCAGGCTGCAACAAAGGAACAGATTGTCTCATCATATTAGAACCCATTAAAGCTCTATTTGCATCATCGTTTTCTAAAAATGGAATTAAAGCAGCTGAAACACTAACAATCTGATTTGGCATTACATCCATATAATCAATTTCATCATTAGATGATAATGTGAACTCAACCCCATTTCTAGTCTTTATTAGTTTATTTTTAAATTCTCCTTTTTTATTGTATTCTTCCGAAGCCTGTGCAATAAAAGATCTATCTTCTTCATCAGGAGAAAGATATTGAATATTATCTGATATTTTTTTATTAACCTTCCTATAGGGAGACTCTATAAAACCCAAATTATTTACAACAGCATGTATTGATAGCGAATTAATCAAACCAATATTAGGCCCCTCTGGAGTTTCAATAGGACATAAACGCCCATAATGCGTATAGTGAACATCTCTAACCTCAAAACCAGCACGATCTCTTGAAAGACCACCCGGCCCCAAAGATGATATACGTCTTTTATGAGTTACTTCAGCAAGAGGATTAGTTTGATCCATAAATTGAGATAATTGACTTGTTCCAAAAAAAGCATTTAAAACAGTTGTTACAATTCTTGAACTTATTAAATCTTGAGGTGTTAAACTTTCAGCTTCTCTCTGATTCATTCTTTCAGAAACAGTTCTTTTCATTCTTGCAAGAGCTATATTAAACTGATTAGCCAATTGCTCACCACAAGTTCTAACTCTTCTATTTCCCAAATGATCTATGTCATCTGGGCCATTTTGATTATTTCTCATTGAAATCAAATATTTAAATACTTGAATGAAATCATCTTTAGTCAAGACAGCATCTTCAATAGGACTATCCAATCCAAATTTCTTATTAATTCTATATCTTCCAACTTGACCTAAATCATATTTTTTTGTTGAGAAAAACATTTTTTCAATAAATTTTCTTGCAACTGAAACATCTGGGGCTTCACCTGTTCTTAAATGCTGATAAAGCAACAAAACAGCTTCATCTGAATTGTTTGTTGGATCTTTTTTAATTGTATTCTGAAGCACTTCGATAGCAACTTCATTTTCCTTTATATCATCTAACAATTCAATTTCATCTAACTTATTACTAGATAATAATTTAATATTATTATTATCGATTATAGTATCTCGATCAATAAGAATTTCACCTGTATCAATATCAACAAAATCATCAAGTAAAACTTTCCCAATAATACTTTTACTATTTTTTAATTTATATTTTTTTGTTAGTCCAAATGATGAAAAAATCTCAGCATTAGTAGAAAAACCAATAGCCCTCAATAATATTGATGCAGGGAATTTTCTTCTTCTATCAATAATAGCATAAATACAATCATAAATATCAGTTGTAAAATCTACCCAAGAACCTCTAAACGGAATAATTCTTGCAAGAAAAATCTTAGTTCCATTAGGATGAAATGATTGATCAAAAAACACCCCTGGAGATCTTTGCAACTGACTAACAATTACTCTTTCAGCCCCATTAATTATAAATGTACCAGACTCGGTCATATATGGAATATTTCCAAAAAAAACATCCTGTTCTATATTTTGTACATATTTAGATTTATCATTTTCATCTGTTATATGTAAAACAAACTTAACTTTAAGTGGAACATTATAAGAAATTCTTCTT
>PAJD01000010.1 GCA_002705605.1 Fidelibacterota bacterium
AAAGAGAAGCAAGAAATGCCTATTGATAAGGACTCATAAAAAATATAATAATTCAGCAGTCAAGCCTTTAAAGTACCTTTGATTATCTTTGCTAACTTTTCTATTAATGGCACACAAACTGAGTTACCTGCTTGTTTATAGAGCGCACTATTTGATATTTCAGGAAGTTTAAAATTCTTCCCATAGCCTTGAAGGTTGAAGCATTCTCTAGGTGTTAATTTCCTGATTCTATCACCATCTTTTATTATTGGAACATTGTGTCCGCCTGTTCCCATATTGGCTGTAAGCGTGGGGCATAATCCTTTTTTATTTTCTCTCACATAGACTCTTCTCCACTGATAGACAGTTTCTTCAGATGTTACGCTTTCCTTTAACTCATTAATGTTATAACTCTCATCTGTATAGAAATAATTTTCATGCACATCATCTTCTAGATATTTCCGAAAACTATTTGATGCGGTCTGAGTTTTTGGAGGAAAATTATCAGAAAATACTTTACTGAGGCTATCTTTTTTGGACTGCTCCCAATTCTTTTCGCCATCAAAACAAATAATAAATGTCCTCTCTCTGTTTTGCGGAATGACAGTATAGTCATGAGAATTAAGCACTTCATTAAAAAATGAGTAATTGAGATCATCCCTCAAGAGAGTGCGAACTCTTTTTAAGGTGTTTTCATTATCATGAGTATTAAAATTCTTAACATTCTCTAGAAAAACCACTTTAGGTCTTTGCTTTAAACCTTTAATGATTCTGATAATATCAAAGAATACATTCCCTCTATCATCATCGAACCCTTTCCTATTGCCTGCCAATGAAAATGGTTGGCATGGGAATCCCGCTACCAATATATCTATAGGCTCAAGATCATTTGGGTCTAGATTTCTGACGTCTTCTGAAATCAATCTATGCTTAAAATTTGTCTGATAAGTTTGATTGCAGTATGGATCATTCTCATTAGCCCAACTGATTTTAAAACCAGCTCTTTGAAAACCTAACTCAATGCCTCCTACTCCCGAAAAAAGTCCTCCTACCTTATATGGCACAAGAATCACCTGACATAATTAAAATCTTTTTTAATCGCATCTTCTTGAATCCTTAAGGCTGCTTCTGCCTGCCTCTGAGTTATAGCTCTGCCTGTTTGATGCATCTGTATACACTTTTGTATTATTTGAACGTTTTTATGCTCAAAGGGAAGGTTTTCTTCATTTTGTAAATAATGAGAAAGTTCTACCCATTCATTTTGATTGATATCAAATACCTGGCTAAATACATCAATTTGCTCTGATGCTCTTGATGTCTGTTTTTTCTCATACTTTTCGTCATCTATTTCATCTCTGTTTAACAAATTAATACTAGGGATAGATAGCTCATAAGGCATATCTTTCATTTTCAACCAACATTTCTTTTGCTTCGCAAAACTGGTCACATTAGCCACACCCTCTCTGAAATCCTCGTCCATTAAAGTCTCTCTGACATGAATAGCCAACTTAAGCATTTCAGATAANAGTTCATCNGATACGCTNTGATTGTCATANATTCTNTTTANNTTAATNNNTTGATTNNTNNATNTNAGNAANCGTCTCAAATANGCNANAGNGTANGTNATNGTNTNTGCTTTNTGGCCTGTTAANTNATTTTNTCTNAGCCATNTNCCAANNNCNTNNTCCAGATCNTTAAANAGNATNGCTTTNGCAATCANNTCATAAAAAAAAGGNTCCCTGAAATCNTTNTCATTATNNTCCCATTGTTTTTTCAATAATGGNTTNANNGATTTNGAATTAAAAGTCGGNCCTTTNACNACACTATNNGGNTTCATNCNCCATGTATTTTCATACTTCATCATATCTGTTTTTTTAAAAAGCTGTTTTTTTGGATTTTCCTGTTGAAATGCCCTCTTCTTTGCATCAGTTCTTTGTCTACGCAAAAAGACGTTATACTGACCTCTAGATCTTTCATAAAACCATTTTGTTGGAATAACTGAATCGTCAGTTCTCACCCGGATTGCTCTTGATAGCTGCTCAATTCTTAAATGAAGTGGCTCATTTGAGATNAAATCATCCTCATTCACCTTTGTTTGAGTGTTTGAATATCTTGATATATTCTGTGTCATNATTGGTGATTGATCTTCATCCTCAATAATTGTCAGTTTCATTTGGACAAAAACTTTACTGAGATCAATATCCTTCCATAGATAATTCTTTCCATCTGATCTTGGACCGCCCTTATCTTGTGGGGAAAAGTAGATCGCACCTGTTGTTTGCCCACCATTCACAATTTGCATGTTGCGTAAATCAGTAATATAAAGCTGTCCTCCCTCATTCTTAATCTCATGATGTGATGCAGTAACAGTGAGTCCATTGTTATATGAAAAAAATTTTTCAGGCTCTAGGAGCAATGTATTTCTCATGCCTTTATTTGTACCACCAGTAAAATTTAAGAAACTCCTGACATTGCTCTGGAGTATCTTTTGNCCATGAATCTCAAATAGCCTAGAAAGATACTCACCTGGAAGCACGCACAAATAGGATTTGACGTTGGGATTTACATCTGCCTGCAAAGCTCTAATTCCAGACCCAAAGAGTTCAACAAAATCTATCTCAACTGGAGCAGAATCAGTTCCACCAAGATCCAATGCCATGATTTGTTCAATATCGTAGATATCGATTCTTGTTTTTTTACCCTGAATATTTTCAACAGAAAATCCTGAGTTTTTCACTCTTGCAGTGGCTTGATGATTAGTAAGTATTACAATCCTGATGTCTTTTGCATCTTCAAGTTGATCTTTTATTTCATCCAACCTTGCTGCATCATCATATCCAATGCTTTTTCTGAAGTTTTCGTTATCAATTGAATTGAATAACTTTGCAACTCGCTTACCTATCTTCTCCAATTCTGATTTGTTAATAGTCTTAANATCATTTGGATCTTCGTTATATTGAACTGCAATTCCATATAATCTCTTTTCTAAGTCATTCCATCCCCATCCATCCAACTTTGTTCCATAGTTAGGNTTATAATGATGGAAACTACCTTCTTCAGAAATGTCATCAATGAATCCTTCATCTGCAAGGAGAGAGGTTGCGAAAGAGTAGAACTCCCATGCAGGTATTGAACCATTTGCTTCNGCACTGATATTTGACTGATCTAATATTTCTTGATGATACTCTATTAATTCGATCATGCTTTTGCCTAATCTCCCACCTTTTTTTATTTCAGAATATCTTCTAATGTTTCTGAAGANAGTAAATGTCTAATTTTTGATGCATCGATTTCATATTTCACATTCCGAATTGGATCGGGTAAGTCTGATGAGTAGATAGACGGAAATGAATCATTAACGTCATAAAGATCATATGACTGATGCAAAAATTTTTCATTTTTTTCAGATTTTTTTGCCTTATTCATAATTTTTCCGGCCTTCAGCATAAAATTAGTTTTTGTATTTGGATCATTTTCATCGATTGAATTCCAAATTTGATCATAGATATCCTGGAGGCTCATTGAGTCCGCATCTTCACTGCTTGCTATATTGATAAATAGTTGAACCAAATAGAGTTTATCTGTGATCTTTTCCAGTTGCTCTAGTGATGTAATCGTAATTGAAGGACTTGAACCNGCGAGCGTCGTTTTAACTTCAAGAGCTAGATTATTAACTGTAAAATCTTGTTTTTTATTTTCTGGGCCAATCCAAAAATTTATGGCCTCAGAGACTGGATAAGCTTGCTTTATTTTTTCATTNAGAATAAACANCTCTCCCCAGAGTCCAATTTGCATTGATCTACCAATTCCAGCATGCGATGGCTTTAATAATTGTGTCCACTCTGTGAATAATCTATCAATGGCCTTATTGATAACTTCTGCATCCGAGAAATCTTTGCATTTGTATGCAATATCTTTAATCATTAGTGTGAAAATTTCTAACAAGCTATCATCTTTTAATANGCANAGGAATCGAGTATTCCCANCNTCAAACTCGACAATATCTGCTTCGATCACGTTTAAATTTGTTGGAATCTCTTCATTGATTCTCAAGGGGACATTGATCACAAATAATTTTTCATTCTTCTCATTTACTGAGACCCAAAAACGATCATCTTGTCGAAATAGTCTTTGTACATCTGGGTATATGGGCTCATTTATATTCTCCCAAGGGTCATTTCTAAAATCACTCATACGCATCCTCTTCATCTTCTTCNTAATCTATATCNCCGAACATTTGCAACTGGCGATATACATCACCAACCATATAAACCCTCTTAGTTTCATTTACCTTTGCTCTCAACTCTCTGGCATCGATATTTAGCAATTCAGGGTCGTCGATTGGGAATGAAATCGCATATCCAAACATAGGTTTATTACTGATGCTTTTGAGAGAGTATTCTCCTTTTATTCTTTGTGTAGCAGCTTTGTATGGATCCATTAAAATAAGGTTAAAAGGATAAATAATCAAAACCGGGAAGTCTCTTTCAATCGATCTCAAATAATGCTTATTATCAGGCTGCTTTCCTGTTCTGTTCATTATTTCTTGTTTTATTCTTACTATCTCATCAGTAGACAGGAACCATGATTCATCGCCGCCTTGGCCCATTTCAGTTCTTGGCGCCTTATAAGTATTATTAATTTTTTCTACCGTTCTGGACGGGACTATGATTCTTTCTCCAGCAAATTCATACTCTTGTTTAAATTCTATTCCGTCCTCACTCATCTCATTCAAAAACCAGTCGCTAGATGGTCTCGAGAGAGTTCTGAATGCAACCTGAAAGTTCTTATCAACCAACTTGCGAATTTCCTTGATGTGTGAAATAAGACCTTGATCGCCAATCTCATCTTCTATCATATTCATGTCTTCAATGTATTTGATTACATCGCTATGCTTTACATTCTTAAAAATTCTTATTTCATCCTTGTTCGGAACATGATTATTTTCTATCGATTCGTCATCTTTAAGCTTAGTGATAAATCTTTCGGTTACATTGAAACCTCTTTTGAATGATTCTTCATCATTTGCATCCCATCTGAAGCGTCTTTGCCTCTGTCCCCATAAACTCACAGAATGGGTGCTTGCTGTGGCAGATCTCATTTTTGTTTTTGCAGTGACAATTAGGGAACTGGGATGATCTCTGACTTTAAGACCGAAATCACTTGGAGTTTTATTTGAACGATTCATTACGTGCAGTTCTTCATAAAGCTCATCTATTGCTTCTGCGATATGTGAATACCAATCGATGGTATCAGAGGTTAGATACACTCGGCATAAATCATCATAGCCTTTTCTGTAACCAAACCATCTACACATTTGCATCAGTGTGTCGTACATTTTAGAGCTTCTAGCAAAATAAGTGACCGAGAGCCCTTCTAACGTCATCCCTCTTGAGAGTTTTATTCCTCCTATGACAATGGCTACTAATCCAGTCTCACTATAGGTTTCATAATCAAGATTATCTTGACTATCCGGGTGACTGTTGATTGCTTTTAGGCCAATCTTGTTTGCTACAAACTGAAGTTGTGGAAATAGGTCCTCCCATTTCTCATCAAGATGAGGATAAATCTTTTCAAAAGTTTCATGAAGATCTCTGACCTCGAGATTCTTACAAGCTCTGACTGGATCCTGCCTCTCTGTAGCCCTAATTCCAGCAATGATTTCATTTATGTAGGGTTCTGTGAGAGCTCTCAGTTTATTTTGAACATCTGCAAGGTGTGAAATATTGATGATCATGGTGTGATGTTTCTTGTCTGCACCTCTAAAAAACCTAATAGCAGTAGCAATAAAAAATACCCTAATCGCTTCTTTTAGATCTATTGACAACTCATGCATTAAATCTTCAGCCATTTCCTTCTTTTGTCCTGTGATTGGAAGCAACTTCAGTTCATGATCAGTGACGTTAATATTGATCAAAGGGCTTACATGGCCTGGGACTTCAGAGTGATCTCCAAAGAAAAAGTCTTGCCCATGATAGGCAAGAGGTGTTGGAACTTTAACCATAAAGTCTTTTGGATAGAGATTATGAGAAAGCATGTCATTGTCATTTTCTGGATCAATGAATATATTGGCAAAAGGCGTTGCTGTATAACCAATATAGGTATTTCTCTTAAAGAGGCCAAGAATATCTCTGATCAATTGGTTAGTCTTCGTAACCTTCCTTTCTTCATTGGCTTGCTGCTCAGACAATGTATTCACAGATGCATAATCAGCCTCATCATCGATAAATAAAAGAGGCTTATCGAGCAGTCTTCCATCCTCAGGACTCAGCATATGCTTCTCTTTAATCCATGAGTAAAGACTCTCCAAAATACTTGTATTTTTCTTGACTACAAAAACAGCGGGGAAAGAAATGCCATTGAGATCAAAGGCAACGCGATCGGCTACGCTTCTTGAAAAATCATTGTCTCCCTTTGTGAATTGATGTGAGCCATATTTTGTGAAGTCTCTATCAACACCAACTCCTATTCTTGTTGCCTTTCTCTTTCTTGTATCTTGGCCTACAAAACCTTCGTCAATTCTAAATTGCGTCTGATTCCTAAGCTCATTCATGTGGCCGCCCAAAATAATAATGGCTTGATAACCCAAATCTGCTGCCTTATTGATCAAACCAATATAATTTTGGGTTTTACCCGATTGAACATTCCCCATGACAAGTCCGCGTGTTTCCCATGACCCTTGTCGATGTGGGTCACCACTTAGATCAAGAATCTGATCAATGATTTTGGTGTTCTCACTGACTACATCGTATTCTCTTCCAATACTATGAAGAAACTCTTCGTAATCCTTGTGCCTGACAAATCTAGTTCTTTCTGGATCTGTAATTGAATTCAACCAACCTCTGTCAATTCCTGGGTCAGAAATAATAATTGTTTGCGCACCGATGCTGACAGAAAACCGGGACTCTAATTCAAATTCTATATCACCAATATCCCCTTCAGAAAGTGTCGATCCATCAAAATTACTAACGTTCTCCTCAGCCCTTTTGATTGCATTATCAATTGTTTTCAGAATAACTTCTCTTTCGATCGATGTGCCTGATTCTTTGTAAAATCTTAGATCTTTGCTGCACAACTTGATCAAGTTTTCTTTAATCAATCTTTTATCCATATTTAATGCTCATTTTCTATTTCTTTAACCGGATCTAGGCTCTCTTTGAGCAACTCTTCCCAATCATTATATTCTTTGATCTTGTCGCTATCATTCGCCATGAAAAAAAGTATGTTATCCAACGGCAACTCATTTCCAAGTTGAATGAAAAACTTCGCTAATCTCGTTTGACCTTCCTTATCCAATCTTTGCATGATGTCTCGTACTTCATCATTATCAGATTTTACTCTATATGAAACCGTATCTTCATCTTGATTCTGAATGATTCTCCAAACTGTATTTGCGTCAATTGCATTCCTGCCTCGCCTGACATAGTCACGTTTACCAGCTTCTTTTGCTACTTTGCCTAATCTAGACAGATGCTGTCTGAATGCTAGAGGAAATTGAAAATCAGCTTTCTTAACATCGGTCCCATAAACATGATCCATTTTCGAAGGAATATCAACTCTTACTCTCGCTCTATTTCCAAGAACACCGGCGGCATGTGTGCCGAGCCAATCTCCTGGTATCATTAACCTTTTATCTCGATAAATATAGAAACCTTGCCCAGTGTTATAACCTTTCTCTCCGCCAACTTTGCTTTTTTGTTCAGCAGTTAATTTCGATGGATGAGGTATGTTATGAATTTTTACATCTATAGTTCCTTCTGACATGAATAGCTGTGTTGTTTCAGCCTCCTCATGGCCATCAAAATCCCTCATATAAGGATCGGTGGCTTCAATTGGAACATCATTCATAAGAACTTTGATTTGTTTAATCTTGTATTTTTTATCGTTTTTATCCTCTTTTTCGACCTTAATATAGCGGTGAAATAAAAGTGAAATACTATCTTTTATCTTGTTTATATCGTCAGTTAAGATTCTTGCAACACCATTATTTCTTTGATCTTTTTCGTGTGAATACCTTTCCAATTTTTCCCAAATAATTTGAGTCCCTGATTCATCCTTGTTTGATAGATTGAGAAGCTCAATTTCCAATACTTCTTTTGTTGATAAAACCTCTAGATTCCATTTATTATCTTTGATAATTCTATCGATATCCCAAACGGCTCCATGTAGCTTTTGACCTTTTGATTTTGTAATCACCGTCAATTTTCTCGCTTGAGAAAAGCTAGCAGTCTTCATTCCTGATCCAAATCGTCCAAGATCTCCAGTCTCTCTTTCATCATCAGGATCCTTGCATCCGATAACCATATTGGATATCAATTCTTTTTCAGTCATGCCCTTTCCATCGTCTTTTATAGAGATAAAAGGTTCTCCATTTTCTGTGCTATATGGTATTTCTATTTCTATCTTTTTTGCTTTAGCCGCAACTGAATTATCAATAATATCGGCAATAGAAGTTTCTAGCGTGTATCCAATTTTCATAAGAGTTTTTAGTTCTCCCACTACATTTGGGGGTGCTTCAACAATTCTACTCACTCTAATACATCCTCTTCATGTGATAAATTCCAAATGTTAAGTGACATTTGATATCCAATGTTTTCTTTGATATCAAAGCCATCCGAGGCTGCAGTGATTAGGCTTAGTCTGAGGATCGGCTTTCTAAGTTCTTCATCATTAATTTTCTCAAGATAATCCTCAATCTGATCATTTGATGAGAAAAAATCTTCTAGGGCTGATTTGACTTTTCTATCGGTTAATTTGATCGTAAAAAAATTACTAAATTCTTTTTTGATGGTAGCCAATTCTGTTTCTGAAATTATTCCATCCTTAGAGGCTATGCATAATACTATTGCTAAAATATCGCCGATTTGATCTGTGCTTATTTTATGTTTCATTATCTCTATTCTAATTTTTTAAAGTGCACTAAATAATAGTCTCAATAGTTCTTTACATAAAGCTAATTTCAATCACTGACAGTTCTAATTCATCATCTGAATAATCTAATCATTTAATTGATCTTTTGGTAACCGTCACATTAATAGGGTGTATATGAGGAAACTCATCTATTGATGTTTCTTCTATGACAACTTTTTCTTCAGGATTTAAAGCATTATAAACATCCTCTGCAAATGTCCAAGCAAAGTAGAGAAAACTTATTATTAGTATTCCTGCTGAAGCTGTTATGAGAGCCGACAAAGCAACTCTGGTGAACATAAAGATAGGTTGAGTCATTATTCGTTCAATCATGTTCTCCTCCTATCGTCATTCTCATCTAAGTGAAACTCTATTGAGGCATCCTTCATCTCATCGCAATAAGGCTTCAATACTTGTTCCATGGTCCAGTAGAAATTATCTTTAAGTTCATCTTCATTCTCATCAAAGTAATAAATAATGTAAGCCGTGAAATCTGCTCGACCCATATCGGTGATGTCACAACCAGTCACTGAATAACCATCGATGACATACAGTGCCTCTTCGTACTTTTTCTGCTCAAAGAATGTGATATAGGCATTATGGTAAATGTTTTGTTCATAGATCATGTCTTGTGCCATTCGGCAGACAAACTGACCCATTTGCTTCTCTGTTGCATCCTCTGCATACATTGCACTTTTGCAAGCACTGTGGACTTGCCAGTTTTCGATGCCTGACGGATCTGCCAATAATGGGTTATCAAAGTCCTGTTCATCATTCTCAGATTCTGACTTTACTGGCTCTGTATTGGCTACATTAAGCATCATAATGGGTGTGATTATCCAAACTGTAATGAGCATGGTGTAGATTGTTTTAGACATGGCTTCGCTCTCCTAAATATAAATAGACTTATATATATGATATATATGGTTTTTATGGGATTATTTGGAAATCTGTCTAGATCAGATAGGCATTTAATCTATCGGATAGTATACGACTATTAGTTATATAAATCAAGCACTTACATAATATAGCTAATGTTTATTATTTTTGCTATATAAATCAATAACTTAAGAATCCATAAAGCAGCATTCCGACGATGGTGAGCATCATGAAAAGCCCTAAGAGTATCATTAATTTATTTCCTTTCATGCACCCTAGTCCATTAGTCCATCGACGTCGTATTTAGAGAAAAATTCCCAAATGACGCTGGCAGAATCAATATCGAATACTCGAGTGCCTTTAAGGCTTGGCCATTGATGACGCAGCCCATCGAGATAATAAAGTTCCACTGACACATCGTTCATGCATCCATTATAGACCGAAAGTGTCCCACCCAATCCATCCCCATCGTTGTCTTCAATGATGATTTCCGATGGCGTCACATTGCAAGCATTGTAATTGACCCAAAACTCCATGACATCATCAATGGGTTTCATATTGTCATTCCCTTCATAGGGTACCGTATTATCCTTGGCGCCATGGATTTGCATGACGGGCATGGGATGCTTTGCGTCGCATTCATCAAAGG
>PAJD01000011.1 GCA_002705605.1 Fidelibacterota bacterium
TAGAATTAGTATTTTTTTCATATTTACCTCTTAAAATTTTAATATCACAATTTAATACACTTACATAATAATTTAAAGCAGAATGAATTTGGGTATTAATTTTTGGGTATTAATTTGCATATAGTTGAATATAGATGATTCTAAATGAACAAGTAAAGAGTGGGGGACTATAAATAAAAAACCCCTCTAATTATAAAGGGGTTTCTTCTTTCTCCGAGCGGAGAGTATGAGATTTGAACTCATGCATGATTNTTACACCATGACGGATTAGCAATCCGCTGCATTACCACTCTGCCAACTCTCCATAAATTTTGCGGAGAGGACAGGATTCGAACCTGCAACCCCAGAAGGGCGACGGTTTTCAAGACCGCTCGACAGCCGTTGTCCACCTCTCCGTGAAAATTTAATTNTTTGTATACTTTTTTAAAAACCTGANACTTTNCCAGATTTTTTATAAAGTTGAAATACTATATGCCAACCAAGTGCNATAACTACAAGTAATACTAATCCTGTANNATTAAANAATNTACCATTAAATACNACNGTATGCTGATTAATCATTGTCCATAATAAAGGTACAGACATATAAGTATTATGCTTAGATCTTAANCCTGCNAANGCAACNAGATTNCCATCAGGNGCATCACCATTTTTAATTGCAGTTATAATTTGTTGTTGAGCAGGCCATATTCTAAACCATACATTAAATGCCATTATTGTACCGAACATNGCCCCTATATGTATATTCACTGCTCTGTAACTATAGTTTGCACAACATATCATAGCATATTCAATACCAGCGATAAGTAAAAAACTTATAATTGTTACTAATCGAGTATTTTTAGCTAAAGCAGATTTATATAAAAAATCATAAACAAATACTGCTAGAAATGTTACTAGAATCATCATATGTGTCCACATATTTACNTCAGAGGACATCATTCCTTCAGATTCACCCATACCTAAGCTACCATTCCAGAANATAACATATANTAGTANTATTCCTGTAAACCATGTCCATGCAGCACCCCATCTAAACCAATATAGTGCTCTAGGCATTAATTCAGGAACGACTTTCTTTTTTGTATCACCATCCATTGTAGCNNCAACGTGNCCATTNATAAAATTAAAAAAGTATAANAGACCAATCCACATAATNCCAGCTATAATGTGTAGCCATTTAGCTACNGGATTTAACATATTTAGAAAATCCATTTTTCTTCCCCTTNTNTTGTTATTTAAAGATTCTTTGCATTATCTGATAAATAATTTGCAACTGAATCNGGNGATTCTTTCATGCCACTATCACCATCTTTCCAACCTGCTGGACAAACCTCACCATGTTTTTGATGATAAGATAATGCATCAACCATTCGCAACATTTCATCAATATTTCTACCTAATGGTAAATCATTTAATACAGCATGCCTAACTGTTCCATCTTCATCTATTAAAAATGATCCTCTTAAAGCTATTGCTCCACCAACTGTAGTTTCCATTTCATCATCATCAGTAATAACAGTAGCTGCTTTTGCACCAACTAATACATCATAATTTCTTGCAATTGATTTATCTAAATCTTGTAGTAAAGGATATTTAACTTGACCGATACCACCTTTGTCTACTGGTGTATTTTTCCAAGCAAGATGAGTCCATCTTGAATCAACTGAGCAACCTATTACTTGAACNCCTCTAGATTCAAATTCAGATAATCTTTTATCAAAAGCTATAAGCTCTGTTGGGCAAACAAATGTAAAATCTAAAGGGTAAAAGAATAAAACTACTTTTTTACCTTTATAATCAGATAGACTAACTTCTTTTATAGAATTATCTCCCATTACAGCTAAAGTTTTAAATTCTGGTGCTTTTTTTGTTACTAACATACGTGAAACTCCTTCTAATTTATTTTTTTATTTAAAAGTTAATGATGTAATCTATTATTTAAGTTAGATAAAGACAATGTTTATCTGTTTCTAGCTGCGAGTATTAATTCTTTTATTTTTTGATAATTACCTGAGCATTCACCTAGTTCTGTTGGATCTGGATTGTTATAGGTTAAATTGATTCTTGCAAATTCAACTCCATATCTATCTAAAATAATAAAATCCCTTAAAGAAGTATCCCATAAATCCCAGACATCACCATTATCATCTCCAGAATAACATAAACTATTATTTTCATTATTGCAATTTATGCCATCATCATAATCTTGAACCCAAGGGAGAATACGAGGACCCTCATCACATGTTGAAGAAGTGCATTCGTTATCACATATCATGCAAGAAATAGAATCGTTTATATATTGATAACCATTTACACCCATCATTTTAACATCTGTAATTCCTTCATCAACTAATTCTTGATATAAATCATTAATGACTCCGAACCGGGCCTTGCATGTACTTCAACCTTGTTTTCCAAAGTAATAGCAAGATACTTGTCCATTAAAATATGATGGTCCAATATCTAAATTATAAAGTTCAGAAGCTGGATTAATATCAGTGAGTGTAAAATTAGGGTTTTCATCTTGAACTTGAATAATATTATTAATTAACTGAACAATATCAGTAACATTAATATATCCATCTGAATTTAAATCAGCATAATCTAATTGTTCATCATCTAATAAGTTGTTTTCAATGATATGAGAAATAATAGCAATAATATCTGTAATATTAACTAAAAAATCAAAATTTACGTCCCCTTTTTGATAAGGGTTTTCATATATTTGTTCTGCAAAAACACCACTTGCACCTGTTTGGCCAATATTATTTATCCATCCTTCTTGATTGTTGTTTTGTGAATATGTATAAAGTGTTCCTGAAGAATAAGACCAGAGAGCTTGAGTGTTTGCATCAGCAGCATCAATTCTTAGCCAATAAGGACTACTTGGATTTAAATATATACATAAGTCTGTTGTAAGAATCAAATTATATCCTGATAAATTAAATGGATCAAGAGAGTGATTCCATT
Source organism: Fidelibacterota bacterium (assembly GCA_002705605.1). Classification (GTDB taxonomy): domain Bacteria; phylum Fidelibacterota; class Marinisomatia; order SCGC-AAA003-L08; family D37C17. The sequence goes on from PAJD01000011.1 coordinate 2,974, forward strand.
GAGATAGTTCTGAAACTAATTCTCCTGGAGCTCCATTATTATCTTCTCTTATAGATACAATTAGATTTCCTTCTTGTGATTGTAGTGACATATAAAAAACAATTGCCTCTAAAACATAATCATTAGATAAAGTAAATCGAGTTGCCATTGATTGATTAATAGAGATTCCATGACCTTCATCAATAATTGGTGGAGAACCAGTATTGTAGATAGTAGTTCTATCTTGAGAAAAGATACTTAATTGAAGTAATATTAATATTATAGATAATTTCTTCACTATGGAATATATATATTTATTAAAATAAAAAACAATATACTTATTTATTTAATNTCAATATTATAAGGTACTAATAATTGAATATCNTCATTCATTATAACAGGTATAATATTTAAAGCNTTAAGTTCATCTGATATTTGTTCAGGAAANAAGTTTTCTAAATCTATATTNGTAATATTAGATTTTTCNTCNTCATCACCCAAAAAACCGAAAAGATTAAATTCTTTTACCTCAGGATANTCAATAATNTCTACTTCACTATCACTTGTGATACCAATACTTTCTTTAGTTATATTGATAGCANCATGGAGACCTCCAATTTCATCAATCAATCCATTTTCTTTTGCTTCTTTTCCAGACCAAACTCTTCCAAGAGCAATTTCATCTAATTCATCGATATCATTAAGGTTNGCTCTTCCATCAATAACTTTTTGTTTAAAAGTATTATAAATATCAANAATGCTTTCAATAACAATATCCTCTTCTTTANCACTATACAAACGAGAATTTGTTCCAAAATCTGCATTTTCACCACGTTTAATATTATCTGTNTAGATTCCAATTCTATTTAAAAGTTGAGAAAAATTAATTCTTAAGTAGACAACACCGATTGAACCGGTAACTGAAGTTTCATTTGCAACAATTTTATCAGCTTCACATGCTATNTAATATCCACCAGATGCTGCAGTATCAGACATTGATACGATAAATGGTTTTTTATTTTTTTTATCTTCAGTTGTAGTTTTATAAATCTCTCTCCAAATCATATCAGATGCTAGAGCAGAACCACCGCCACTATCAATTCTTAGAACAATAGCATCTATGTCATCATTTTCTCTTGCTTCTTTTATAGCGTTTTTAATAGTTATATCACCCATTAATGTTGACCCAGAGGGACCAGGATTGCTTTCTCCGCTAATTATGCCACCAACAGCATAAATTACTGCAATAGTTGGTTTGTTATCTTTTTTCCAATCGTAAGAATAATTTTCATAATTAACATATTCTTCCCATTTTGTAATGTTTGTTTTATTTTGATTTAAATTATTAATGTATTTATCAAACTCATCTGGATACATTGTCCCAGTTATTAGATTTTTTTCTATTGCATTTTTTATAGTCATATATGGACCATCATCAATCATCATTTTTGTATTTTCTTCTGTCCAATTTTTAGCATTAGAAATATCATTAATATAAGTTTCATAAAAATCATCAAATAGCTTGCCATAATTTTCCTTGAATGCATTTGACATTGTTTCCCTTGTAAGATTTTCTCCTGCTGTTTTGAAATCACTTGTTTTTACAACTTCTGTAACTATTGAAAGTGTATCAAGAAGTTGCTTGACATAGTTTACTTCTAAATTAAATCCTTTGAGATCTAAACTACCCATATTGTGCGTATATATTTCATCTGCCATAGAAATTAAATAATANTCTGATCCNGATATTTCATTTTGAGAGTAAACAATGATTTTCTTACCACTTTGTTTTAATCCTAATAATGCGTTAAACATTTCTTTTCTTTTTCCAAACCCNGCTNTNACATTNCCTAAATTAATAANCAANCCATCTACTGAATCATCTTTTGTTATTTTATGTATGTTATCAATCCATNTCNTNAATTGAATCCCAACNGTATTTTGATTATCAACAAATGGTATATTTATTTCAAAAATAAAATCAAAAGGAGANAGNGTTGGTTCTTCTTCAATNAAATANCCATCTAANTNCATNAANACATAATTNNNTTTTTTATTNTTTGAAAAATTTATATTNGTTTTAGNAGTTTGAGAGTATTCAAATAGNACAAGAGATGTTGAACTACTNTTTAATCCATAAAATGAATTAGATGGGTAGGTGTTTAGTTGCGCTCCTTGATTACCAATGTTAAAAGATAAGTTTATTCCATAATTATCATCATAAGTAAAATATGATAAATCAATGCCAGGAGTAATAGATAGATTTATAGANTATTGTTCTTGAAAANTTCCATCAATCATATTATTAGTTTTATCGTAACCTATAGTAAAATTAGAGCTTCTTAAATAAGAATTNGAATTATTAAATATTTTCTTTATTTCAAATGGCTTAATTGCAAATCCATATCGTTCATATTTATAATCTTGGTTACTATGGTTATCATATGTTGTTGATGCCAAAGATAAAAAATCAAAAGGTCTATAAAGTATTCCAAGTGAGTAATCCTTTTTTTTATTTAGTTTAAAACCNGTATATAGATTATTTGATANCTCACTTCCATGTCCAATAGAATAATTATATGAAGAATTATCATAATATAATTCATAACCAAATCCAGAATTNCTTCTNCCTGTNATTCCAATATAATAGTTATCTTCNTCAAGTCCTTTGAAAACAAGTGCGTTTTGGTTTCCTCTATTAAATCCTAGTCCAGCTGGGTTTAAATTTAATGCNTCTAAATTATCTGATGTGGTTATTGATGTTCCACTCCAAATATANGTNTTTTGATTCTGTGATAATAAAAAGGAAAATAAAAAGAATAAAATTATTGATGTTTTTTTCATAAGAAATACCTTTAATTTAAGTAGTGTAATTTAGTATAAATTGTTAATAATTAATAAATAATAAAGAAATTAATATAATGGATAAANTTTGTATTTTAGGAACAGGAAAGCAAGGAACTGCAGCTGCGTATGATCTTTTGTTNTATGCTAANCCAAAAAAAATGATTTTATTGGATTCAATTGAAATTTCATTNAAAAGNTGTTTAAGTAAAATAGAATCAGTTAAATCTACTAAGACAGAAATTATTTTACAAAAAATAGATTTAAATAATAAAAATGAATTAATTAGTATTTTAAAGNATTATGATATTATGCTAAGTGCTGTTCCNTATCCTTTTAATCCTATGTTAACAGAAGTTGCAATTGAATCAAATATTTCAATGGTTGACTTNGGAGGNCATACTCAAAATGTANTTAAACAATTATCTTATCATAATGTAGCTAAAGAAAAAAATATTTCAATAGTTCCTGATTGCGGAATGGGACCTGGTATGAATATTACGATGGCACTTCTTGCTATGGAACAATTTGATAAGCCAGAAGAAATTCTAATATGGGATGGAGGNTTACCNCAGAATCCTAAACCACCTTGGAATTANTCACTATTTTTTAATATTCAAGGTTTAACAAATGAATATGATGGAAATGCATCCTTTATTAGANATGGAAAGATNGAAGAAGTTNAGTGTTTTGAAGATATNGAGGAATTAGAATTTGATGATATAGGAGTTTTAGAAGCTGCTGTTACTTCNGGAGGNTTATCAACAATGCCTTGGACATTTGAAGGTAAATTGAAAAGATTAGAAAATAAAACATTGAGATATAAAGGCCATTGGGAGCAAATGAAATCATTTAGAGANTTGGGTTTATTTAGCGAAGAAAAAATTAATTTCAAAAATTCAAACTTTTCACCNAGNGANTTTTATCATTCATTATTAGAGCCTAAGCTTGGNTATGATGATAGATTAGANATTTGTTTAATGAGAGTTGATGGTTATGGGCTGAAAAATAATAAAAAAGAAACTGTTCGTTATGAAGTTATTGAAAAATATGATGATAAGACAAAGTTTATGGCAATGGAAAAATGGACAGGTTGGCATGCTTCAATTGTTATGCAAAAAATAATGGANGGAACAATTAGANCTGGTGCTTATGCAATAGAAAAAGCATTNTCAGGGCATGATTTTTATAATGAGATAATTAAGAGNNATTATAATATTAAATTATCAAAAATNAATTANTTTCTTTGAATTTNTTTTCAACTTTAATTGCATTTTTTAATACTNTATCCCATGATTCAGTATACTCTATAGGNTCTTTNAACCCAAGCTTATTAAAAGCAAGTATTCTCTCNATATCTGATCCNGATTTACCTGATGATATTCCATTTTTATTAGGATTGTAGCTTGTAATAGTATTTTTAAAAATTGTAGTAAAGTTTATATTTAATTTTTGACATGACTTTTCAGCATCTAANAATATTTGAGATTTATCTAATTGTAANTAGGGAAGTATTAATTNTACTTTATCACTNTCCCAATTNCCNTCAGTAAATGAATCAAAAAGCTTTTTATAAAATTNTTCTCTGCANTCGGGGTAAATGGCATGGTCTCCTGANTGAACACCAAGTGAAATTACAATCTTCTTATTAANCTGTTTNGATAAAGTAATTGCATATCCATATAAAATAGATGAAAAAATTGCATTTCTATTTGGNACGAANGTTGACTTCATATTTTCTTCTTCATAGTGACCTTCAGGAATATCTATATCANTAGATGTTATTGATGATGAAAGCAATTTAACNCAATCTGANAGGTCAATAATTTTATGATTTATATTANAATTTTTAGATTGTAGATATTGAATATTTTTTTTTGCTTTTTGAATTTCAATTTTATGCTTTTGTCCATAATCNTATGAAATAGCAAAAATNTTATAATTTTTTTTTAGTAATTTTAAAAGTAATGATGTGGAATCCATTCCTCCNCTTAGACATAATGCTGCAACTTTATNCACCTTTGTATNTGATTCCTGTTCCATGATCTTCNGATAATTTNACTTTATTTAGTCCGGGNAATTCATTTTCAAGTTTTTCCCATATCCATTTACAAAGATGTTCACTTGTAGGATTAGTTAAATTATTTAAATCATTAAGTACTTTATGNTCAATTAAATCTATAATACAATTTTTAACAATTTTATCAATATCATAAAAATCAATAACAAATCCACTGTTATTAATTTCACCTTTTACATAAACTGTTAAATTAAATGTATGACCATGCATTTGTTTGCATATGTGATCNTCTGATAATTTTGGAAGATGTCTAGCTGCATGGAATCTAAATGTTCTATATACAATCATTATTTTTTATTCTTCTTTCTAATTGTTTTTTCAATTAATGACCACATTGCTTTTGGTATTTTATCAAGNAATGAAAATTGTCCTGCATTATAAGTCCATTCACCTCCATCAAGTGTNACTATTTCACCTGTCATATAAGCAGAATAGTCAGATAATAAGTATCCNGCTAAATTAGATAATTCTTGGTGTTCNCCCATTCTTTTTAAAGGTATTCNTTTTGTCATATTTATGAACTTTGAGAACCCTGGAGGAACGAGTCTGTCCCAAGCACCTTTNGTAGGGAATGGTCCTGGAGCAATTGCATTACATCTTATATTATACTTCGCCCATTCTGCAGCTATTGATCTTGTCATGGATGAAATACCACCTTTTGCACATGCTGAAGGAATAACATATCCAGACCCTGTAAAGGCATAAGTNGTTGTTATATTCAATATAGTTCCTGGAATTTTNTTTTTTATCCATTTTTGACCTAANAGGAGTGTGTAATATGTAGATCCTTTTAGNACAATATCTATAATTGCATCAAAAGCACCNGGTGTAAGTCTNTCTGTAGGNCTAATAAAATTTCCTGCTGCATTATTAATTAAGCAATNAATTGATTTGAAATGTTTAAAACCAGTTTCAATAACATTTTTAACATCATCATGGTTTCTAACATCTCCAGAAATTGCTAAAGTACTATCTTTAGAAATTTGATTAAATTCTTTAGCAGTTTTATCAATTACATCTTGTTTTCTACTTGTTATAATGATCTTAGCTCCAAGCTTAACTAGATATTCTCCTATTGATTTTCCAAGCCCAGTTCCACCACCAGTAATTAACACTACTTTATTTTTAAAAGTATCTTTTGGTAACATTCCTTTATTATACATATTGTTATATTACTCCTTTTATTACTTGTTTAATAATAATAATAATAAATAGATTCAACACTTAAAATTATTAAATTTATACAATATAAATCTGGAGTTTATTTAGAATGAGTCAAAAATTATTATTAGAAGTAAAAAATATATCAATTGATAAAGTAAATACAAGCTTATTTGTTTCTTCTGTTTTTAAAAATGAAAAAGTTAATAAATCATTTCACAGTCTTTTTGGTAAAACAATAGATAGTGCGATAAAAACTGATTCTTTTAAAGGAGATTTAGGTAAAAAAATTGAATTGTATTCTGATGGAAAAGTAAGCAAAATTTCAGTCTATGGTTTAGGTGTGAAAAATAAGTTTGATTCAGATAAATTGAGATCTCTGGCTGCTAATATTGTTAGAAATATCGAAATTAATAAAGTATCTTCAGTTTGTATTGATTCTAATTCTTTTGGATTGGATGATTCAGATAATGCACAAGCATTCTCTGAAGGTTTGCTGTTAGGTCAATATAAATTTTTAGATTATAAATCAAAACAAGATAAATCTAATCTTAAAAAAGTAATATTCATTGGTAATGCAAACTTAAATAGTTTGAATAAAGGACTTGTTATTGGCGAATCAGTTAATTATGCAAGAGACTTAGGCAATCATCCTGCAAATATATTAACTCCTACTTATCTAGCAAATGAGGCTAAAGAAATTTCAAAAACTAAAAATTTTAAAATTAAAATCATTGATGTTAAAGAATTTCAAAAATTAGGTTTAGGCTCTTTTTATAGTGTTGCTAGAGGCGCAAAAGAGCCAGCAAAATTTATCATTGTTGAATATTCAGGAGGTAAAAAAGGAGATAAGCCATTTGGTTTAATTGGTAAGGGTTTAACTTTTGATACAGGAGGGATATCATTAAAACCACCAGCAAGAATGGATGAAATGAAATTTGATATGTGTGGAGGCGCAACTGTTTTTGGTTTAATGAAAGCTGTTGCAGCCCTACAGCCTAAATTAAATATAGTATTTGCTGTTGGTGCAAGTGAAAATATGCCAGGATCGGATGCTTCAAGACCAGGTGATATTGTTAAAGCATATAATGGAAAAACTATTGAAATATTAAATACTGATGCTGAGGGACGTTTAGTTTTAGCTGATGTGTTATCATATATAAACGAAAAATATAAACCAAGCGCAATGGTTGACTTTGCTACACTTACTGGAGCAGTTTTAGTTGCTTTAGGTAATAGAGCAACAGGATTAATGGGTAATAATGAAGATTTAATTAATCAAATTAAAGAATCTGGTACTGCTACAAATGAAAAGGTATGGCAGCTTCCTTTGTGGCCTGAATATTCTAAAGATATTAAAGGTAAATATGCTGATATTCAAAATATTGGTAAAGCTGGAGCTGGTACAATTACAGCAGGTGCTTTTTTAAAAGAGTTTGTTGGTGATACGCCATGGTGCCATTTAGATATTGCAGGTACAGCTTGGGGACCAAAAGAACCTAGTTATCAACCAAAAGTTGGTGCAACAGGTGTAGCTGTAAGGTTAATCTATGATTTGATTGAAAAGAAGTCCTAAATATATATGGCGATGTAGCTCAGTTGGTTAGAGCACCGGAATCATAATCCGGGTGTCCGGGGTTCGAGTCCCTGCGTCGCCACATTTTTAATAAAATGTTTAAAATCTTACTTCTATATTTATATCTTATCTTAATATCTTGTAGTGCTAGAAATCATGAGATAACTTACCATGATAATGGAACTATTAAATATGATGTAGTTTATAAAGATAATAAATTAGATGGGATTGCCAAAACCTACGATAATACTGGAAATTTAATAAATCAATCTAATTATGTTAATAATCAATTACATGGTCAGTGGATTGACTATTATAAAAATGGTAATATTCAACATATAATTCATTATAATTATAATTTAAAAGATGGAAAAGAAATTTGGTATTATGAATCAGGTAATATTAAATCTGAGATAATTTATAAAAATGATAAAGTTGTTTCTGATATAATACGTTGGGATCAAGAAGGTCGGATTATTGCTGATTAAAAATGAAAAGTTGTAATGATTAGATTGAATGAATTTCGTCTAATAGTTTTTTAAACCAATCTACATTAGTATTAAATGGTTTTCCACCTTTAATTCTGTCAAATTTTATGCAACTTAGTTTTTCATTATTATCATCAATCCCAATAACTCCAGAATCTGATTTTATTGCGCATTTAACTCCTAGTTCAGCATGCGTATTTATTAATTCTAAATCTTCTTTATTTGGATGAGCTGATCTAGAAAAATATCCACTTTTTTGAACTAAAACCTTATCGCAATTCAATTTTTTTTTGAAATAATTGGAATACCAAATACCAGGATTTATTTCATCTAATCTAACATGACCAAATGCATCTCTATTTATGTTTTCACCATTCTGTTCTTTTTCTTTGACAATATTGTCAATTCCTGCACCTTCACTTAAAAAAATATTAACACAATCATATTTATCCATTATTTGATTTAATCTATCAGATTCTAAATCAAGATTGAATTCTTTTTCTGGAATGTATACTGCATGAATTGCCCATCTATTTTTATCTAATCCAATATCTTTAATAAATGATTTNTTATTTAAATTTTTTGTATATAGATATGCACTATATGCCGTAAGCCAACCACAGTGTCTTCCCATTACCTCGTGAATAATAAGTTGTCTTGANCTTGTTGTNTTTTCATTAACAATATTTTTAAAAAATATNCTTGTATGTTCAGCTGCTGTATAGGCTCCTANAGTCTGTTTNAGAGGTATNATATCATTATCTATAGTTTTAGGTAACCCTACAACAGTTAATTTGTAATTATGCTTATTTAAATACTCTACTAAATCTGCAGCAGTTGTATTAGTATCATCACCACCAATAGTATGAAGAACATCTATTTTNTCTTTTACTAATTGTCTTGCAGCTACTTNCAATGGTATTTCNTTAGATTTNATATAATTNTTTTTTATACAATCTTCAATATTTGAAAGTTTTACACGACTGTTACCAATAAAAGATCCTCCAAATGAGTAAATATCCTNTTCATANTCATGTAGGTNTTTTGGTATGTTTATAGAGTTACCTTTTAGTAANCCTTTATAACCATTTAAATAGCCAATGAATTGAACANTTACANTGGTATTATTATAAAATTTTATTAAGCTTACGATAGATGCAGAAAGGCAAGGTGCAATTCCTCCAGCTGTTAAAAATGCAACTTTCATTATTTTATATANTTAGTATGTGTAAATTTAAGCATTAGAANTTTTAATTTTTTTTTAAAATAAGCANCCAAATTTATGGATAATAATAACAATAATAAAATAGATATTGATAAAGATGAAATAAGAGATTGGATTGATTCTTTAAAAAGNCTCGTACAATCAAGAGGGAANAATGTTGCTAAGCATATTATTAATAAAGTNATAGATGAAACGAANAATATTGGTTTAGATATTCAAAATACNTTAATTACAGATTATAAAAATACTATNTCNTTATCNAACCAAGTTGCNTATAAAGGTGATAGNGAAATAGAAAGAAAAATTAAATCTATTATAAGATGGAATGCTATGGCAATGGTTGTAAGAGCTAATAGAGAAAATCAAGGAATTGGTGGCCATATATCTTCTTTTGCATCATCTGCTAGTTTNTATGAGGTAGGATTNAATCATTTTTTTAAAGGTCCAAANAATAAAAATGGAGTAGATATTATATATTTTCAAGGACATGTTTCTCCAGGTATTTACTCTAGATCNTATTTAGAAGGNAGATTNACAGAAAAACATTTAANTAATTTCAGAAGAGATTTNAATGNTGGATTAACATCTTATCCACATCCATGGCTAATGCCNGATTATTGGCAATTTGCTACNGTNTCNATGGGACTTGCATCAATTCAAGCAATCTATCAAGCAAGATTNATGCATTATTTAAATGANAGAAAATTAATAAAAAATAATAATACTAAAATATGGNCGTTTTTAGGNGATGGTGAAATGGATGAACCAGAATCACTTGGTGCAATAACCTTAGCATCTAGAGAAAAGTTGAATAATCTTATATTTGTTATAAATTGCAATTTACAAAGGCTAGATGGTCCAGTNAGAGGTAATGGAAAAATAATTCAAGAATTAGAAGGAGCATTTCGTGGAGCTGGTTGGAATGTTATAAAACTAATTTGGGGATCNCAATGGGATAATTTATTTGAAAAAGATAAAAANAATATATTNATAGANNATTTAAATAAAATGACAGATGGTGAACTATTAAAATATATAGTTGAAGGAGGAAAATATTTTAGNGAAAATTTTTGGAATAAAAATAAAGAATTAAGNCANATTGTTGAAGATTTATCAGATNAAGAGTTAGAAAATTTAAAATTTGGTGGTCATGATCCTGCTAAGATTTATACGGCNTATTATAATGCTGTTAATCAAAAAGATAAACCAACTGTTATTTTNGCACAGACGATAAAAGGGTATGGATTAGGAGAAGCGGGAGAAGGAAGNAATATTACTCATCAGCAGAAAAAATTAAATGAAGAGGAATTATTAAAATTTAGAACTCATTTTGATATACCCTTAAGTGATAAAGAGTGTGGTGATGCACCGTTTTATAAGCCCCATCAAGAAAGTGAAGAAATTAAATATTTATTAGAGAAAAGAAATGATTTAGGAGGTTTTTTACCATTTAGATCTAATAATTGCAAGCCTTTAAAAACTCCTGAACTTGATAGTTTTCAAGAGTTGCTTGATGGTTCAAATGATAGAGAAATGTCAACTACCATGGCTTTTGTAAGACTTCTAACTATATTATGTGATGACTCTATTATTGGTAATAACATCGTTCCAATTATTCCCGATGAGGCAAGAACATTTGGTATCGATCCATTATTTAGAAAAATTGGTATTTATTCGCATCAAGGGCAACTGTATGATCCGGTTGATTCAGATCAGTTTTTATATTATAAAGAAGCTCAAGATGGACAAATACTTGAAGAAGGAATTAGTGAAGCTGGTTCTTTGTCTTCTTTTATTGCAGCAGGTACTGCATATTCAAACTATAACGTAAATATGATTCCGTTTTTTATTTATTATTCTATGTTTGGTTTCCAAAGAGTNGGNGATTTAATATGGGCTGCTTCTGATATGAGAACTAAAGGATTTTTAATTGGAGGCACAGCAGGTAANACAACATTAGCTGGAGAGGGACTNCAGCATCAAGATGGNCATAGCCATTTATTTTCTTCTACNGTACCAAATTTAAAATCATATGANCCTGCATTTTCTTATGAAATCGCAATTATAATTCAGTATGGTTTGAAAGATATGTATGAATGGCAAAACAATGTCTTTTATTATCTCACTNTTGAGAATGAAAATTATATACATCCACCCTTACCAAGTTATGATATTNTTGATGGTGTAATAAAGGGGATGTATTGTCTTGAAGANAATAAAAAAAGTAAAAATATTAAAGTTCAATTACTGGGAAGTGGTCCAATGCTAAATGAAGTATATAAAGCTTCAGAAATATTAAAAGATGATTGGAATATTGATAGTTCTATTTGGTCAGTTACAAGNTACTCAGAATTGCANAAAGAAGCAGAAGATNTATATAGATGGAATAATTTGCACCCTAATAGTCCATCTAAAAAGTCTTATTTAGAAAAATGTTTAGAAGNTANTAATGGACCANTTGTTGCTGTAAGTGATTATGTTAAACTTGTAGCTGAACAAATTGCTCCTTATATTGATTGTCCTTTTATTTCATTAGGNACAGATGGGTTTGGAAGAAGTGAAACAAGGGANAAATTAAGAGATTTTTTTGAAGTAAATAAATATTATATTGTTCTTTCAACAATAAATCTTTTATANAAAAATGGAATCTTAAGAAAAGACTCTTTAAATAAAGCTATAAAAAAATATAAAATTGATATTAATAAACCAAATCCAAAATCTATTTAAATATTAATTAATAAAATAGTTAATATTATATGTTAAATTTTTAAGAATATTATGAATTTCAATCTACCAGATATAGGCGAAGGAATAAAGGATGTAACAGTTACTGATATNCTAGTTAAAGAAAATCAAGAATTAAATNAAAATGATAATATTATTATTGTAGAATCTGAAAAGACTTCGATGGAAATCCCTATTGATACNTCAGGAAAAGTAAAAAAAATACATATTAATATTGGAAGTAAAATTTCACCAGGAAATTTGATTTTATCATTATATTCTNGTAATCTAGATACTATTCCTAANGAAGAGATAAATAACCNTAAANAAGAAAAAAANGATTTTGATGACAANAAGATTCAAGANGATNTAATCGAATCTAATCAAAAAATTGAAAAGAGTAATAATNTANAAAATACAAATATTGTTTATGCAAGTCCATCAGTTAGAAAATTAGCGAGAGAATTAAATTNTAATTTAAATGAAATTAAAGGTACNGGGAAAAACGGAAGAATTACTTTAGAGGATGTTAAAAATAATAAAAATAATTTATCTGATATTNCTCTTGATTTNGATAATAAAATAGAAAATNTGGATGGAATTTATAATTCTTGTTCTAAATGGGGTTTATGTGAAAAAATAAGATTAAATAACATTAAAATAACAACAGGTAAAAGACTTCATCAATCGTGGTCATCTATTCCTCATGTAACACAATTTGATGAATGTGATATAACTGAATTAGATAAAATTAGAAATATTATTAAAAATAAAGATAAGNACTCAAAAGTATCATTTATTTCGTTTTTTGTTAAGGCTGCTGCTATTGGATTAAGAGATTTACCTCTATTTAATACATCTTTAAGTGAGACAAAAGATTATATGATTCAAAAAAATTATTATAATATTGGAGTAGCAGTAGATACTGATAGAGGATTAGTTGTTCCTGTTATAAAAAATGTAGATAAGAAAAGTATTAAACAAATTAATACAGAATTATTAATTTTAATAAATAAAGCAAAAAATAAACGNTTAACTATTGATGATATGTCTGGTGGTTGTTTTACTATTACAAGTCTTGGAGGTATTGGAGGGAAATTCTTTACTCCAATTATCAATCCTCCAGAAGTTGCAATTTTAGGNATTTCAAAAATGGATATTAAGCCTGTATTTATAAAAAATAAATTTAAAGCACGAAAGATACTTCCTATATCTTTATCCTATGATCATAGGATAATAGATGGTGCAGCAGCAGCAACGTTTACTAATCTTTTTTCTAAATTAATATCATCACCAAAACTATTGAATGGATAATAAACTAAATACAGAGTTAGTAGTTATTGGTTCAGGNCCTGGTGGATATACAGCAGCTTTTAGAGCAGCAGATTTAGGTATAAGTGTAACTTTGATAGATAAGAGTAGTTCTCTTGGTGGTGTATGCTTAAATAGAGGTTGTATACCCTCNAAGTCATTATTGCATATAAGTAAAATTATAAATGAAGCAAAATCTTCTGNAGATATTGGATTAAGTTTTAACAATCCTAAAATTAATATAGATAAAATTCATAAATGGAAAAATCAAATTATTAGTAATTTAAATAATGGTATAGATTCTTTAGCAAAATCACGTAAGATTAATGTTATTAATGGTACNGCAAAATTTTTATCAGCTAATGAACTTTCTATTGTTGATAATCAGCAAAAGAATATTTTCTTAACATTTGATAATTGTATAATAGCAACAGGTTCAAAATCTACNGTTATTCCANCTTTAAATAAAAAACATCCATCGATNTTATATTCNAAGGATGCTTTGAATTTTAAAAAAGTACCTNATAAATTANTAGTTATNGGAGGAGGNTATATTGGTCTTGAACTTGCAACTGTATTTAATAGTTTAGGCTCTAAAGTTACAATTGCAGAATTTCTTCCTTCGTTATTATCTATGGTAGATGAAGATTTGATGAAACCATTGGTTGATAAATTTAATAATAGCTGTGAAAATATTTATTTATCTACTGAGGTTACTAGTCTAGTACCACAAAGTGATAATTCGGTTGTAGTTTCTTTTAAACAAAAGAATAAAGAATTTAAAGATGTTTATGATAATGTTCTAATATGTGCTGGAAGGACTCCAAATACAGAAAAATTAAATTTAGGTAAAGCAGGTATTCAATTAGATTTAAAAGGATTTATTCCAGTTAATCAGCAAAGAAGAACATTGATACCAAATATATATGCAATTGGAGATGTTACAGGAAATCCTATGCTTGCTCACAAAGCTTCTCATGAAGGAAAAGTTGCAGCTGAAGTAATTGCTGGGAAAAATAGTATTTACGATCCTATAGCTATCCCTTCTGTGATTTATACAAGCCCTGAAATTGCATGGGCAGGCTTAACAGAGAAAGAATTGAATGAACAATCTATTAAGTATAATAAAGGGGAATTTCCTTGGACAGCAAATGGTAGAGCTATGACAATGAATGCAACTATAGGTAAAACAAAGATTCTTACAAATTCAGATAATACTCAAATATTAGGTATTGGAATTGTTGGTGACAATGCTGGAGATTTAATAAGCGAAGCAATGTTAGCTTTAGAAATGAATGCTATTCCTGAAGATATTGGAATGACTATTCATCCTCACCCAACATTATCAGAAACTATAGCAAATACTTCAGAAATTTTAACAGGTTCAATAACTGAATTATATATTCCAAAAAAATAATTTAACACTCAATAACATTAACAGCCAATCCACCTTTTGAAGTTTCTTTATATATCTCTTGCATATCTTTACCAGTATCCATCATTGTCTTTATTACTTGGTCAAGCTTGATTTTATTATTACCCTTTGTTAGCATAGATAATCTTGCTGCGTTAATTGATTTTACAGCTCCTATTGCATTTCTTTCAATACATGGAATTTGTACTAATCCTTTAACTGGATCACATGTTAGTCCTAGATTATGTTCCATACCAATTTCAGCTGCTGCTTCTATTTCTTTATTATTACCACCTAAAGCGCTTACTAGTCCTCCTGCTGCCATAGAACAGGCTACACCTACTTCACCTTGGCATCCAACCTCAGAGCCAGATATTGATGCATTTTTTTTATATAGAATACCTATTGTTCCTGCTGTAAGAATAAAGCGTATAATTCCTTCATTAGTTGGTTTTTTAGTAAATTCAAGATAATATTTAATTACTGATGGAATAATGCCAGCTGCTCCATTTGTTGGAGCTGTTACTACTTTCCCTCCAGAGGCATTTTCTTCATTAACTGCCATAGCATAGACATTTACAAAATCCATAGCTTTTAAAGGATCAATCTTTCTGATTTTTGTAAGTTTTTTATATATTGAAGGTGCTTTTCTTCTTACATTTAACCCTCCTTCAAGAATACCATCATTTTTTAAACCGTTTTTTATACATTCATCCATTGTATCCCAAATATTTAAAATTTTTTCTTTTAATTTAATTTTTGAAACATTGATTAATTCATTTTTCATTGTTATTTCATGAATATTCATATTGTTTTTTTTACAAATTGATATAAGATTATCACAGCTATCAAATTCATATGGGGAATTATTAGTTTTTATAAATGTATTTCTTTCTCCTTTTATTTTAATAAAACCACCTCCAATAGAATAGTATGTTTTTTTAATGATATTTTTATTATTTAAATATCCAATTATCTCAAATGTATTACTGTGCTTTTTTGGTATATTTTTTGTATCAAAAATTATATTTTCTTTTTGATAAAAAGGAATTGTGCTATTTAATGATATTTTAATAGAGTTAGTTGTTTTTACTTTTAAAATAATTTCTTTAATATCTTTTGAAGTTATATTTTCAGGATTATATCCAGATAAGCCTAATATTATTCCTTTATCTGTTCCATGAGCTTTACCTGTGAAAGCTAAAGATCCAAATAACTTTACATCAATGCGATTGACATCTGAATCTATAGATTTTTTCTTTAAGTAATCTCTGAAATGTTTTCCAGCTATCATTGGACCCATAGTATGAGAGCTTGAAGGGCCTAGGCTTACTTTGAAAATATCAAATATGCTATACATTAATATTAGTTAATTGGTTTTTGGTTTAGGTAGTTATCTAAAACTATTTCATATGGTGTCATGCCATATTGAGGATTTTGCTCTTTAAATCTATTTGTTGTAAAATTAGATAGTAGTTGTTGTATTCCAGTAGATACAGAACCATATTTTTCTATATTCTCTTTCTTTTTATTTTTTTTCTCTTTTTCAATAGGTTTCCTAGATTTTTCTGCTAAACTGACTAAGATTTCATAAGATAATATTTCTTTTTCATCTCCAATTTTATTTTTTATTTTTTTAAATTCTTTTCCAGGAAGAGTTTTTGGTTTATTGGGTGATATTGTTTTTTGTATTTTATCTATTACCAACCCAATTAAACCGAATGATAGTCCTAAATATCCTAATGCTTCAACTTGTACATTATAGTCCTTGTTTGTTATTCCAATTAATCCTAATCCAATTGAAGCATAACTAATATATTTTAAACCATTTTTATGTGATTCTTCACTTTCGATAGCAAGTTTTTCAAGATATTTTGACGGAGGGATATTTTTTTGCCATATTTCTTGAGAAAATAAAAATGAAAATAAAAAAACAATTAGATAAATTATTTTATTCATTTAAAAATATTTGTATTTGTTTTATTCTTCTTGAAGAAGATTTTTTAATAATAACTTGTCCGATATCTAGAAATAAATGCTCATTTTCATGAGGAATTCTTCCGATTTTATTAATTATATATCCACCTAATGTTTCATAATCTCCTTCAGAAATAATATTACCAAATTTGTTATTAAATGCACTGCACTCAACTTTTGCATTTACAGATATTGAGCCATCATTATTTTTATTCATTTCAATTTCATCATAATCAAATTCATCTTCAAAATCTCCAAAGAGCTCTTCGAAAATATCTTCTATAGTGACTAATCCTGCTGTTCCACCATGTTCATCAATAACTATTGCTATTGATAAGTTTTTTTGTTTTAATTCTTCCATTAAATCGTTTACAGGTTTTGAAAATGGAACAATTAAAGTATCTTTCATAATTTCAGATAGATCTTTCGGTTTAGAATAAAGATCATATAAGTAAATCATTCCTGTTATGTTATCAATATTTTCTTTATAAACAGGAAGTTTCGAATGACCTGAGTCGATAAATACATGAGCAATTTCATCTAGGCTCAATTGGTCTGATATTGCAGATATATCAATTCTTGGAGTCATTATTTCTGATACATTTTTAGTGCTATATTCAAAAATATTAGATATAATTTNTTTTTCACCAGATTCTATTGAAGTATCATCATCTGCTTGTTCATATACATTTTGAACTTCTTGTCTTTTTATATTCTTCTTTTCACTTTTAATGTTTAGATAGATTTCTTTATTGAAGATATTAAATTTATTNAAAATCAATACAATTGGATAAAATAAATAATAAAACAAAATCATTATAGGAGATAATATCATTAGCATAATGTTTGCATACTCTCTTATGATTGTTTTTGGAATAATTTCACCAAATAATAGTATAATTATAGATATGGGAATAAACGTAAGAGAAGATGAAACAATATTATTGTTAATTAGATAAACAGTAAAAAAGGATGAACANAGAATATTTGATAAAGTNGTACCAATTAATGTAACTATTAAATATTTAGATTTATTTTCTAAAATATTTTTGGTTATTGAACCTAATTTATATTTTTGTTTTATCCAAACATCTATCTGAAGTTTATTTGCAGTTATTAGTGCAATTTCTAAACTTGAAAATATAATGGATANAATTAGTCCNATAATTGTTAAGTTTAACTCAAGCATCATTAGAAAATTTAAAGTATTTTAACAATTTCTAAAAGGAATATGACAAAAATTACAGAAACTAAGAATCCACAATCAAATAACTTAGATAATATGTCTATTTNTAAAATNATNGAATTNATGAATATGGAAGANAANGAAATTCCAAAAATCATTGGACAAAATTTAGAANTGATTGAAAAGGTTATTAAAAATGTNATTAATTCTTTTGAATCTAATGGTAGACTATTTTATATAGGATGTGGAACTAGTGGAAGATTAGGAGTTTTAGATGCTTCTGAATGTCCTCCTACCTTTAAAACAGACCCATCTCTTGTTCANGGTATTATAGCTGGAGGTTATGGTGCTTTGTCTAAATCTATTGAAGGTGCAGAAGATTCNTTCGATGATGGAGAAGAANTAATAATNGANGAAAAAATCAAACAATCTGATGTAATTATTGGAATNTCAGCAAGTGGATCTGCTAAATTTGTTTTAGGAGCTNTATCAAAAGCTTTTGAATTGGGAGCATATACTTGCTTAATTACTTTTAACAGCTTTAATGAANATGATTCTTANATAAAAGATATTATTTCTTATAATTTAGGTCCTGAAATAATTTCTGGTTCAACAAGNATGAAAGCTGGAACAGCAACTAAAATGATTTTAAATATGATTTCAACAACCGCTATGATTAAGTCAAACAAAGTTTATAAAAATTATATGGTTGATTTGAAAGTAAGTAATGANAAATTAAAAGATAGAGCTATAAATATAATATCAGATATTACAAAACTAGATATTATAAAATCTTCTTNTTTATTAAAGTTAGCAAAAAATGATGTTAAAGTTGCTTTAGTAATGAATCACACTAATTTATCTTATGATTCATCTTTTGAATTGCTAGAAAAAAATAAAGGTAAATTAAGANATATTTTAAAATGAAAGTTATAGGCTTGATGTCAGGAACATCTATGGATGGTTTAGATTGTTGTTATGNTGATATTTCTATAAATAANAATTATGATTTTAAATATAAAATAATTGATTTTAANACAGTCAAATTCAAGGAAAAATTACGTGATCTTATTAAAAAGTCAATTGGTTCAAATGATGAACCATTANTAAATGATTGTAGTANTGAATTAGGCTATNCTTTTTTGGAAATTGTAAAATCATTTATAAAAANTAATGAATTTGATTTAATATCTATGCATGGTCANACAGTNAGNCATTNAAGTAAAATTGAATCAGTGCANATAGGAACNCCTAAAAATTTATATGAATATTATAAAAAACCGATTATATATAATTTTAGAGAAAAAGATATTATGCTTGGAGGTAATGGTGCTCCTTTAGCACCTTATTTAGATTGGCTTTTATATAAAAATTCTAAAAAAAATATAATTACTCTTAATATAGGTGGTATTTCTAATGTAACATTGCTTCAGAAAGATTCTAAGAGAGATGATGTATTGGGTTTTGATACAGGCCCAGGAATGTGCTTAATAGATTCGTATGTAAATTTAATTTGGNATAAAAATTACGATTTAGATGGAAAATTAGCAAANAGAGGTAGTATTGATTTTATTATGTTAGATTATTTAATGAAAGATCAATATNTTAATAAATCTTGTCCAAAATCTATTTCAACAGAATACTATGATATGAATTATTTAAATGATTTGTTAAATAAATTTAATAATATAGATAATTATAATTTTTTAAGAACATTAGTTCGTTTCACTGCAGTGTCTATTTACAAAAATATTCAAATTTTTATAAGTAATAATAAAGATTACAACTTAATTTTAAGCGGTGGTGGAATAAATAATTTAACTTTAATTTCTGATTTAAAAGATTTGTTCCATAATAATCAAATTTTTAATTCAAATGAATTCAATAATATTGATAATAATATAAAAGAAGGGTTATTGATGGCAGTTATGGGATATTCAAAATATAATAATTTATATAATAATATGCCTTCAGTTACAGGTGCTTCTAAATATGAATCATATGGAAAAGTATATGAATAATAATATNTTTAGAGAATATGATATAAGAGGAATTGCTGATGTAGATTTAGATAATGATACAGTNTATTTAATTGGCAAAGCTTTTGGAAAGTATTTGATTGTAAATAAGCATAANACTTTATCAATAAGCGGTGATGTAAGAAAAACAACAGATAGAATTAAGANATCATTTATAAAAGGTGCTTTAAGTCAAGGAATTGATGTTTGTGATCTTGGGATACTTCCTACTCCGATAAACTATTTTAGTTTATATAATNCAAATATTCCTAATTCTGTTCAAATAACTGGTAGNCATAATCCTNCTGAATATAATGGTTTGAANATTTCNTTTAATAGAAAACCCTTTTATGGGCAAGATATTAAAGCNTTGCAAAGAATTATAGAAAAAAATGANTTCATNTCTAATCCTNNTCTTGGAAAGTTGTTTCANAATGANATATTAGACGATTATAAGCAATATATGTATAAAAATATTAAAATAGATAAGAAGCTAAAAGTTGTAATGGANTGTGGAAATGCTGTTGGTGGTATTATTGCACCTGAAATATATAAAAATTTAAATATTGAACTAGAAGAACTCTATTGTGATNTAAATCCAGATTTTCCAAATCATCATCCAGANCCCACNGTTGATTCAAATTTAGAAGATATGATTNATATTGTTAAATCAGGATCATANGANGTTGGGATTGCTTTTGATGGTGATGCTGATAGAATTGTCGCTGTTAGTGATAAAGGTGAAATAATTAGAGCAGATATATTATTAGCTTTTTTTCTAGAATTTATAGTAAAAAAAGGTGATTCAGTAGTTTATGATGTTAAATGTTCAAAATCTTTAGAAGATATTATAGAAAANTTAGAAGCTAATCCAATTATGTGGAAGACGGGACATTCATTAATTAAAAATAAAATGATTGATTCAAAATCAAAAATTGGAGGNGAGATGAGTGGTCATATTTTTTTCTCTGATAGATACTTTGGTTTTGATGATGGTATTTATGTTGGTTTAAGATTATTAGAAATATTATCTACAAGTAATTTTTCGTTATCTGAANTGATTTCATTGATTCCAAAATATTTTTCAACTCCAGAAATAAGAATTGATTGTAAAGATGATGATGAAAAAAATGCNATATCATTAGATTTNATTGATTATTTTAAAAATAAATATGATTGTTGTGAAATTGATGGAGTTAGAATTANTTATCCCTATGGTTGGGCATTAATAAGATCTTCTAATACTCAGCCAGTAATAGTTTTTAGATTCGANGCNGATANCCAAAATAATCTAGAAAANATTAAAAATGAAGTATTGAATAAAGCNAAAGAATATAATTTAAATATAAATTCTATTGAATAAATTAATAAAAGATTATAAAANTTTAATTGATTCTCGCTTAGAAATAGTTTATCCTAATGGACCTAAATTATTAAAAGAGCCTATTAATCATATTNTATATGGNGGAAAAAGAATAAGACCACTTTTATGTATGTTAGTAAATGATGCTTGTAGTGGAAAAGNTGAAGAAGTCATTGACGTTGCNNTTTCTATAGAATTGTTACATNTTTTTTCATTAGTTCATGATGATATAATGGATGGNGATCANCTTAGACATGGTATAAAAACAATTCATGAAAAATGGGATAATTCTATTGCTATNTTATCAGGNGATGCTATTTTAGCTTTGGCATTTAAGGGTTTAAATTCTNGCTCNAATTTAATTAAGCAAAAATTTAATAGNGCTCTTATAGCTGTTTGNGAAGGACANGCTTTAGATATTGAATATCAAGAATTAGATAAAATTTCACTTNATCAATATTATNATATGATAAATCTAAAAACTGGNCATATGTTAGGGNTNTCNNCNGAANTAGGAGCNTTAATTTCNAATGAAAGTAATGATGAANNAGCAGNTANTTATAANAAAATGGGNTTGTTAATTGGAAAAGTATTTCAAATNCAGGATGATTTATTNGAAATNACATCNAGTTCANATNCTATGGGTAAATCTTTATCCAGNGATATTNTATTAAATAAAAAAACATATTTAATGATAAAAGCTGAANATAGTTTTCCAGGTTCATTAGATANNATATACAAGAGATATANCAAAGATTTGAGTATTTTAAAAAATGANATTAAAAATTTCTTATTNGATAATAANATTATNGAAGAAACTNNAGATTATATNAGTGACATATTTAAAGAAGTAGATAANATTTTAATTTCTAATAATCAATCAAATAANAATNTAATTGAATTAGTTAATTTTNTAAGGAGGAGAAAAGTTTGAATATAGAATCAATAAATAAATATGATAAAGATANNATGATTGAAGTTATAAANGANTTATATGTTCATATAGAACATTCNTTTGATATTATNTCAGAATCNAATTTAAATCNAANGAATAATGTNGAGAATATATTGATTTGTGGNATGGGNGGNTCAGCAATTGGNGGTGATTTTGTTAGAACAGTTTTAAAAGATGATTTTAAAATTCCTNTTTTTGTAAATAGAGATTATNACTTNCCAAATTGGGTATCTCAAAATACTCTGATTTTTATATGTTCTTATTCTGGAAATACAGAAGAGACTATTTCATGTTATAATAGTACAGTTAATAATAATATAAAGCCAATAGTAATATCNAGTGGTGGTCATATATTAGAAGATGCTAAGAAAAATAATTTTGATTTTGTTCAANTNCCAAAGGGGATACANCCTAGAGCAGCTTTTGGGTATTCTGCATCATTATTATTATTGGCTTTAGTTAAAATTGGTATTNTTNATAAAAAATATAGTGATCAATTATTTAATTCAATTGAATCAATTAAAAATAATAGTTNTAAATATTCAAGTATTTCAAAAGGAAATGATGCTTTAGAATTATCTAAAATNATTTATAANAAATTTCCAATTATATATTGTACNTTAAATACAGAAGTTGTTGCTTTTAGACTTAGGTGTCAGCTAGCTGAAAATTCAAAAATTCTTTCATCTCATTTTGTATTGCCTGAACAAAATCATAATGAAATAGAAGGGTTTTCTAATAATGATATATCAAATTTTGTTATTTTATGGTTAAAGGATAAAAATGATAATGAAAGAACAATAAAAAGAATTGATATAACATCAAAATTATTAAAAAANATAAAGTATCAATTTGATTATTCTGAAGAATCAGATTCTTTGATTGAAAGATTATTTAATTTGATTTATTTATTTGATTGGGTGAGTTTTTATTGTGCTATATATCATAAAACTAATCCNACNCCAGTTAACACTATCTTANAGTTAAAATCATTAATGTCTAAATAATTAACGTTTAAATTTTGATATTACTATTGATGCGTTGTGGCCTCCAAACCCAAAATTATTTGATATTGCATGGTTAATAGTTTTCTTAATACCNTTATTAGGAGTATAATCTAAATCACATNNAGGATCTTTNGTTTTGTAATTAATAGTTGCAGTAACATATGAATTATTAATTGATTGTATCGTTGCAATTGCTTCNACNGCTCCAGTTGCTCCAAGTAGATGACCANTATATGATTTAGTTGAGCTTATAGAAAGATTATAAGCATGNTCTTTAAACAAACTTTTGATAGCTTGNGTTTCATGTAAATCGTTGTAGTATGTTGAGGTTCCATGAGCATTAATATAATCAATATCTTTTATATCGATTTTNGCATCATTAATAGCAATTTNCATAGCTTCTTTTGCTCCNGTACCATNTGGAGCTGGTGATGTAAGATGAAACGCATCTGCAGTTGAACCATATCCTGATATTTCAGCATAGATTTTTGCATTTCTTTTTAGAGCTGATGTTAAGCTTTCTAAAACTAAAATACCAGCACCTTCACCCATAACAAACCCATTTCTGTTCAAATCAAAAGGTATNCTTGCATTGTTAATATCAGTTTCTGTAGATAGTGCTTTCATATTCATAAATCCAGCTATTGNTAATGGTGTNATACCTGCCTCAGAACCACCTGTTATTATTATATCTGATTCATTGTATTTTATAGATTTAAAAGCCATTCCAATTGCATGATTACTTGATGCACATGCAGACACTACAGAAAAATTAGGGCCTTTAAATCCATGTTTTATAGAAATATGTCCAGGGGCAATATCTGAAATCATACTTGGTACAAAATAAGGACTAACTCTTTTTGGGCTTTTTAATAAACGTGAATGTTGTTTTTCAAGAGTATTTATACCACCAATTCCAGATCCAAGTATAACTCCGATTCTGTTTTTATCGAGCTTGTTATTAATTTTAGCATCATTAATAGCTTGTTCAGATGCTATAAGAGCAAAGGAGGTAAATCTATCGATTTTATTTAATTCTTTTTTGTTAAAGTAGTTATTTAAATCTACTCTTATCTCTGCTGCTAATTTTGTTTTAAAATCTGAGGTGTCAAAATGTGATATTTCCTTTATACCATTTTTTAAAGAAATTAAACTTTTCCAAAAATCTTTAACATTATCAGATAATGGATTGATTGTTCCAAGTCCAGTAACAACAACTCTCTCAGACATTATTTAAATGTTTTTACTAATATATGTATATGCGTTTTGAACAGTTAAAATTTTCTCTGCGTCTTCATCAGGAATTTCTATACCAAAATCTTCTTCAAATTGCATGATTAACTCTACTGTATCAAGAGAATCTGCACCTAAATCTTCAATGAAGTGTGCAGTTGGTGTGATTTTGTTTTCATCAACACCTAATTTATCCATAATAATACTATTTATTTTATTTTCATGATCCGACATTAACTTACTCCTTTTTTAGTTAAACAACCATTCCACCATCAATATTTATAGTTTGACCAGTAATATAATCTGAGTCTTTTGATGCTAAGAAATATGCTAGATTACTTACATCTTCAACAGTCCCAAATCTATTTAAAGGTATTTTATTTAAGAAGTCTAAATTTTTATCTTTATCTAAATTTTCAGTCATTTTAGTTTTTATAAATCCTGGATTAATAGCATTTACATTTATATTTCTAGAACCTAACTCTTTTGATAAAGATTTTGTTAAGCCAACTATTCCAGCTTTAGAAGCTGCGTAATTAACTTGTCCTTTATTACCTATTTCACCAATGATCGAACTAATATTAATTATTTTACCAGATTTTTGTTTTATCATATATTTTGAGACAGCCTTACAACAGTTATAAGTACCTTTTAAATTTGTATTAATAACTTGATCCCATTGTTTTTCTTTCATTTTAACAATTAAATTATCATCTGTAATGCCAGCATTATTTATTAATACATCAATATGTTTAAACTTGCTTATTATTGTTTTAACTATATTTGAAATATCATTGTAATTTTCAACACTAGCTACAAAATATGATATAGTTTGTGTACTGTCTTTTTTATCTGATAATCTTTTTTTAATCTTTTCTAATTTATCCTTATTTCTACTAATTAAAAATATATTCGAGTAATTATTGAAAAATTTTTCAGAAATCGTTTCTCCAATACCTTGTGAAGCACCAGTTATTATTATATTTTTATTTTTCATTCTTTAATTAATTCTTTATAATCTACATTATTTATATTTTTATTTATATTTTTATTTAAATTTTTAAGAACATTACTTGGACCAACTTCAATAAAATCTGTAAAATTATCACTAACTATATTATTTACTGTATCAAGCCATAAAACAGGTGCAGTTAACTGATTTATTAAATTATTCTTTATTTTATTGCCTTTAATATGTTTTTCAGGCATGTAATTTTGATATATAGGTATATTCACGTCATTAAATTTCGTGTTATTTATAATTTTTTCCAAAGAAATTTTAGCATCTTCCATTAGTGGTGAATGAAATGCTCCTGATACATTTAAAGGTATAATACCTCTAATTTTATTTTTTTTACAATATGAAATAAAATTTTCAATATCTTTAGAATCTCCAGAAACTATTATCTGTTTATTGGAATTGTAATTTGCAATTACTATATTAGTTTTTGATAAAGATATTATATTTTTAATATCATTAATACCTAGATTTATTACTGCTGCCATTTTCCCGGGCCTTTTAATACCACAACTATCCATCAATTTTGCTCTATGTTTAATTATATTTAAAGCATTTTCAAAGCTAATACATCCATTAGATACTAATGCGCTATATTCACCTAGACTGTGTCCAGCAACAGATTTAGGGTGATAATTAAATTTTTTTAATATTCTATCAATTGCTATATTGTATGTAAAAATTGCTGGTTGTGTATATATCGTTTTATTAATTTGGTTACTATTAGTATCAAATGATATCTTTTTTAAATCATAACCAAGAATATCAGAGGCTTCAAGATATAAGTTTTTAATAATTTTAAATTTTTTATATATATTTGAACCCATTCCCTTGTATTGAGAACCTTGGCCAGGAAATAAAAATGTTAATTTATCTTTGTTCATTTAAATTTTTATTTAATATTTTTTTTATATTTTCTAATAAATTATTTTCGTAAGAAATTTGAGTATTTAATAAGGCATTTTCTATTGCTTTAGCATTTGAAGAGCCATGACACTTCATTACAACACCATTCACACCTAAAAGAGGTGTCCCACCATGTTCTTCGTAATCAAATGATTTTTTTAAATCATTTAATACTGGGAATAGAACTGGTTTTACCATTTTACTTAATGAGTGACTATCTATACTTTTCATTGTATTGTTAACAACATTTTTAATTGTTCCTTCAATAAGTTTTAAAACAATGTTGCCTGTAAAACCATCACATATCACAATATCAACCTTATTATCAAATAATGATCTAGATTCAATATTTCCAACAAAGCTTGAAAAATTATTTTTAAGTAAACTATAAGTATCTTTTGTTAATTGATTACCTTTATTTTCTTCAACACCAATATTTAATAAGCCTATTTTAGGATTATTAATATTTCCCAAATGCTTTAAATAAGCTGATGACATAAAAGCAAATTGAACTAAATGTTCAGGCTTAACATTACTATTTGCTCCAGCATCACATAAAATGAATCCCTTTTTTCCTACTGGAATGTAGGGTGCTAATGCAGGTCTTCTTATTCCTTCAATTTTACCTAAAATAAGTAAAGCTGAAGCTAAAAGTGCTCCAGTATTTCCAGATGAAACTGAGGCATTGATTTTATTTATTTTAAGATCGTCAATTATTTTAATTAAAGAAGAATTTCTTTTGTTTTTAAAAGCGAAAGAAGGGGAGTCATCCATATTTACAATATTAGTTGTATAAATATAAGATATCCGTTTTTTATATTTTTTTATTAAAGTAGCATTATTTTTAATGATATTTTCATTTCCATATAATACAATCTCATTGTTCTTTGATTGTGGATTATTAATGTACTTAATAGCACCATTAATATTTGCTAATGGTGCATTATCACCACTCATTATATCTAATCCAATTTTCATACAGAAAATTAATTATTTTTAACTAGAATTTTTCCTTTGTAGTAAAGGACACCATCAACTTTATAAGCATGATGCCTTAGATGTGTAGTGCCAGATTGAGAGCAGGTAGATAAATTGAAGTTGTCCTTCATTTTCCATTGAGCTTTTCTTTTTCTACTTCTTGATTTTGACTGTTTTCTTTTTGGTACGGCCATTTTCTCTCTTTAGTAAAATTTATTAAACATAATAATTTAGATATACAAACACGATATTACCAAGTATTAGTTTTTATTATTATTTTATATTAGTAAACCACGTATCATATTTTAATTCTTTTAAAAGCAACTCAACATCTTTAGCTTTATTATAATCTGTAAAATTACCGACTCTAACTCTCCAATATTGTTTATTTTTTAGAGTTAAAGGCTCAGTGTAAGCATCAAACCCGCTATTTTTTAACTTATTTTGATATTCTTTTGCTTCATCAATTGATGGAACTGAAGCAATTTGAATTGTATATCGTTTGCTCTGTGATTGAATTGAATTGTTTAATGAAACATTACTATTTTTAATTCCTTTATCAATTGCTTGGAAAGAAAAAAATTCTTGATATAAATCAGTATTATTTAGGCTTTCAACAGTTAAGCTAATATCAAAATTACCTTCGATTAATGGTGTAAATAGCATTTTATTATTTTCTATTTTAAACTGCATTGATTTCTCATTGCTATCTCCATAGAACTGAGGTTTTGACCATAGAAAGTTATAATTATTATTAATTTTAGTTTCAAAATTAGAAGGCTCAATTTTTATTGTTTTTCCAACAGAAATTTCTTTCCTAATAGGTTCGGTATTGCAGCAGAAAAAAAATATAAAAATTAATAAAAATCTAAATAAATTCATAAAACCTCCATTTTAAATTAATTCTGATTCAGTAAAGAAAAATGATATTTCTTTAACTGCATTTTCACTTGAATCTGATCCATGTACAGCATTTTCACCAAGACTATTAGCATATAGTTTTCTAATTGTACCATCTTCAGCCTCATTTGGATTGGTTGCTCCTATTACTTCTCTCCAATATTCAACAGCATTTTCTTTTTGTAAAGCTAAAACCATACATCTACCCGAAGACATGAAATTTGTTAATTCTTCGTAAAATGGTTTATCTTTATGTATAAAGTAAAATTGCTCTGCTTGGTATTTACTCATTTTTATAAGTTTTGCTGATAAAATTTTAAAGCCTTTATCTAATATATGATTATAAATTTTACCAACATAGTTATTCTTAACAGCATCAGGTTTTATTATTGCAAATGTTCTATTTGTCATGTTTTTCCTTTATAAAATTTCTTTCATTTTTTTTCCAATATCTGCTGGTGAATTGCAAACATGGATACCACATTGAGTCATGATTTTCATTTTTGCCAAAGCTGTTTCATCACCGCCTGATATTATAGCTCCAGCATGACCCATTCTTCTGCCTGGAGGAGCAGTTTGTCCAGCAATAAAGCCAACTATTGGCTTAGAGCAGTTCTCTTTTGCCCATAATGCAGCTTCTATTTCCATAGTACCACCAATTTCTCCAATAAGAACGATACCTTCAGTGTCAGTATCATTTTCAAATAATTCTAATGCTTTTTTCATGTCTGTTCCTATGATTGGATCTCCACCAATCCCTAAGGCAGTAGTTTGTCCTAAACCATTTTTAACTAATTGATCTATCGCTTCATAAGTTAGAGTCCCCGATTTTGATATCACACCAATTGTTCCTTTTTTTGCAATAAATCCGGGCATGATACCTAGCTTACATTCATCAACTGTTATTATACCAGGACAATTTGGTCCAATTAAATTTACATTGTTATTGTCTACAATTTTTTTTGCTTTAATCATATCTCTTACAGGAATTCCTTCAGATATGCATACAATAGTATTGATTTTTTCTTTTGCAGATTCAATGATTGCATTTGCTGCAAATCTTGGTGGAACAAAAATTATCGATGCATTTGCATTTGTTTTAACCTTTGCTTCTCTAACAGTATCATATACTGGTATATTATCAAAAACAATTTGACCACCTTTTCCAGGAGTTACACCTGCAACTATATTTGAACCATACTCTATCATTTGTTTTGTATGAAATGAACCTTCGCTTCCAGTTATTCCTTGAACTATAACTTTGCTATTATTATTAATTAATATTGACATTATTTTATTGCCTCACTTACAACTTTTATAGCTGCATCCCTTAAATCATCAGCAGGAACAATTTTAACATTAGATTTTTCAAGTATATCTTTTGCTATTTCTGAATTTGTTCCTTCTAGTCTAACGACAACAGGAACTTTTAATCCTAATTCATTGACAGCTTCAACTACACCATTTGCGACTCTATCACATCTAACAATTCCACCAAAAATATTTATAAGGACAGCTTTAACATTTTTATCTTTTAGAATTATCTTAAAGCCATTTTTTATTGTATCAGCATTTGCTGCACCTCCAACATCTAAAAAGTTTGCTGGTTCTCCACCGGATAGTTTTATAATATCCATTGTTGCCATAGCAAGTCCTGCACCATTAACCATGCAACCAACATTTCCTTCAAGTTTTATATAATTTAGATTAAATTTATTTGCTTCAATTTCCATAGGATCTTCTTCAGACAGATCTCTCATATCTAAAATATCATCATGTCTAAATATTGCATTTGAATCAAAATTTAATTTTGCATCTAATGCGACTATCTTATTATCTTCACTTTTAATAAGTGGATTTACTTCTAGTATTGTGCAATCCATTTCTTTGTAACATTTATAAAGATTAATAAAAATATCTTTTGCTTGATTTTTNAAATCCTTATCAAANTTNAAACTGNCAGCTAATTTTTCAGCATCANTGATNTTTAAATCATCAAGTGGATCAATCCATATCTTAGTTATTTTNTCAGGAGTATTTTTAGCNACATCTTCAATATTTACNCCNCCTTCAGTTGAAACCATAAANACATCTTTTCTTTNTTCTCTATCTAGAGTAATAGCNACATANTATTCNTTTNTAATATCAAAGGCNTCTGTTATATATATAGTATTAACTAANTTNCCTTTTTCNCCAGTTTGANGTGTGATTANGTTCATTCCTAAGATNTCNTNTGNGTTTTTTAAAGCACTNTCAAAATTTGGAGAATANTTAACNCCACCACCTTTACCTCTNCCNCCAGCATGAATTTGAGCTTTNACAACAAAATCATNAGTNTNAAAATCCTNTTGAACTTTTANTATTGTNTTNTCAGCNTCATTAATATCNGATATTGTNTATCCATCTTGNATNGGAATNTTATATTTTTTTAAAATNTTTTTTGCTTGATATTCGTGTATTTTCATATTTAATTAGTTATATGTGTCCCAGCTTTATTATTTAATGCATCTTCAATTTTTTCAATAGAAGTTATAACAACTTTNCTTCCATGGTGTTTTAAAAAATAAAGTGCNGATTTTATTTTAGGTTCCATNCTTCCAATACCAAAATGTCCCANTTTTAACCATTTCTCAATTTNTTTTGCAGTTGCANTTTTAATTTTTTCTTGATTATCTTGTTTGTAATTTAAATATATATTATCAACATCTGTAATAATAAAATATTCATTTGCTNTAATTATTCTTCCAAGTANNGCTGAAGTTTTATCTTTATCAACNACNCCATCTATNCCTTTTAGATTNCCATTTTNTTTATTANAAGAAGGNATACCNCCGCCACCNCCNGCAANAACTATAGTNCCAAANTCAACTANATGTTTAATNGATTTNCCATTNAAAATATATAAAGGATNAGGNGATGGAACTACCCTTCNCCATTGATTTTTTTCTTGTTCTAGATANATCCCAGTTATATTTTTTTGATAATTCGAAGGCTTCTTTTTCTGAATATATTTTACCTATNAATTTNGAAGGTTTTTTTAGAGAAATATCATCNTTNTNTACTTTCATCTGTGAAATAAANGTTACAACTTCTCTTTNAGAATCCTCATGATATAAAGCATTTTGNAAAGATTGTTGTATCATATAGCCTATTGCTCCTTGAGTATTGGCAACCAAAACATTTAATGGTAGAGGAGGNATTATATTCATAGCAATTTCATTTCTAGATAATTCTGCACCAACTTGAGGCCCATTNCCATGAGTTATNCATATATTATAATTTTTTCTAATAAAATGCATTACAGATGTTAANCTATNTCTAGTATGCTNAAATTGTTGTTCTATTGTGCCAGCTTCATCTTTTGGTGATAGAGCATTTCCTCCAAGNGCTATTATTACAGTTTTCTTATTCATTTATATCCTTAAAATTGGTAGNGTAAGACATCTTGGTCCACCTCTACCTCTTACTAATTCAGANCTNTCTAAAGTTATTGCAAATTTATTTTTAGAATTATTATAAAATTCATAATTATTTAAATAGGATTTGCTTGAAATAATTTCGTAATTATTTTTACTTAACTCCTTAATTGTATATTCATTACAAAGATAACAAATAATTTTACCTGGCTCTAAAGAAAATGCATTNGCACCATCTGTCCATTGTTCACGATTTTGCATTATTGTTGAATTTCCTCCNCAGAATATNGGCTTTAATTTNAATCCATCACTTTTTAAAGTATCGATTAAATTTTTATTTGAAATAAATGGTTNATTATTTTTTTTAAATATATATATTTCATTTGTATNGTCATTATTTAAAAATGGAGGATATATTAAAGCTTCGTTTTNACTTGTTAATGTAAAAACAGTATCAAGGTGCATATAGGCTCTTTTTTTAGGTAAATTGACNGCAAAAATAGATCTAAANCCTTGATTAAAAATTAATTCAGATATTTTTTNAATNGACTNAATAGTTGTNCTTTCACTTATGCCTATGCAAACTCTATGTTTATCTAAAATTAATATATCACCACCTTCNATNCTTAAATCAGGATGCTTTTCATGAAAATCATATATATCTAAATCTTTAAACCCTTTGAAATTAGAAAAAACATATTTTGATAATATGTTCTCNCNATTTCTTACATTTTTTTTATTCCAAGTAATTAATAAAACTTTACCTATAACAACAGCAATATCTCTNGTGAATATCAAATTNGGTATTGGGAATGTNAAAATTTTTTTATTTTTNAAATAACCNGAGATTAATGTTTCNACTAATAATTTTGNTNCAAGTTTTATAAGGTCTTTAGAATTTATNATATTATCATAATTCTTTAATTCTAATTCNANACATTCATTAATAANGTTTTTTTTTATAGANTTATCTTTCATTATATAGGTTAATAANTCTGAAAATTCATATGTNTTNCCATCAGTAAAAGAATGAAGTATAGNATTAAATTCTTCATGTTCCNTTTGAGCATTTTTTAATTGAATAATATCATCAAATAATAGAAAATTTGGATTNTCTTTTANTTNTCCATTTATTTGAATCTTCTCTTTAATATTATCAGGTGTAATANAACTATGTTCTATTCCAGGTTTATGAGTTATAACTAATCTTAAAGGGTTNACTTCTGAATATATTTTATTGTTCATTTATTCTTCACTCATAAATGGATANTTATAATCCTCAGGAGAATTGAATGTTTGTTTAACGGTTCTTTGAGAAGTCCATCTTAATAGATTTGCAGGTGCTCCAGCTTTATCATTTGTTCCGGAAGCTCTTGATCCTCCNAAAGGTTGTTGACCTACAACAGCACCAGTTGGNTTGTCATTTATATAAAAATTNCCAGCTGAATGAGTCANATATTTTTTTCCTGATTTTATTTTTTCATCATCATCAGCAAATATTGCACCAGTTAAGGCATATGGAGATGTNCTATCAACAAGTTTNCANACNTCTTCCCATGAACAATCATATAAATAAATTGTAAGTACTGGGCCAAAAATTTCTTCTTCCATTGTTTTAAAATNTGGGTTNGTGGTTAAAATCGTTGTTGGCTCAATAAAATAACCTTTACTTTTATCATAATTTCCACCTGTTATAATGGTTGCATCTTGTGATTTTTTAGCATNTTCTATATAAGAAACAATGTTNTCAAAAGAATTTTCATCAATTACTGCATTCATAAAATTTTGAAAATTTTCAANANCACCCATTTTAATTGAAAAGACATCTTTTTGATAGTCTTGTTCAATNNCTTGCCAAACAGATTCAGGCAAATAACATCTNGATGCNGCAGAGCATTTTTGTCCTTGATATTCGAAAGCACCTCTAATCATNGCAGTNNAAAGTGCTTTTCTATTTGCACTTTTATGAGCAAGAATAAAATCTTTTCCACCAGTTTCACCNACTATTCTNGGGTATGTTTTATANTGTTTAATATTNTTACCAACAGTTGTCCACATNCTTTGAAANACTTCAGTTGANCCTGTGAAGTGAATTCCAGCTAAATCTGAATGATTNAGTACNGNATNTCCAATTTCTCTNCCNGATCCTGGTATAAAGTTTATAACTCCATCAGGTAAACCAGCCTCTTTAAATAATTTCATNAGAAAATATCCTGAATAAACAGATGAGGAAGCAGGTTTAAATAANGTAACATTACCTAATAATGCNGGNGCGCATGATAGNTTTGCTGCAATTGATGTAAAATTAAATGGTGCTACTGAAAAAATAAATCCTTCTAATGCTCTGTATTCAGTGCTATTTTTNGTTCCTTCTGGNGANTATTTTGGTTGTTGTTTGTGTATNTTATATAAGTATTCACAATTAAAATTNAAAAAATCTATTAGTTCACAAGCTGCATCAATTTCTGCTTGATANNCATTTTTACTTTGTCCAAGCATTGTAGATGCATTNATTAAGTNTCTNTACGNANCTGCTAGCAAATCAGCCATTTTATGNAAAATATTAATTCTTTCTTGCAAAGGAGTNTTTGACCATTTCNCCCAAGCTTTAAGATTGCTTTCTATAGCCATTTGAACTTCTTTTTTTCCAGCTTTATGATAGTGNGCGAGCACATGATTATGATCGTGAGGAATNACACATTTNCCTGTATTATTTGTTGTTATTTCTTCACCATTAATTATAATAGGTATATCTATAATTTTTGATTTTAATTCTTTAATAGTCTTTTTTAAAGATATCTTCTCCTCACTCCCAGGTTTATATTCTTTAATTGGTTCATTAATAGCTTCTCTAATAGNAAAATTTAATTCATTCATTGNAATACCTTNTTTTTNTATAATAATTTATACTTCAATTTAATATTTATTAATTTATTTATTATTATTTTTTTGTTTAAATTTTATCATAATTCTTATTCAATACNNATGANCTTAAAATCAATAAATCCAGCTACAGGAAAAATAATTNATGAATATCAAAAATATTCAGATAATTATGTTAGTTCTTTAGTTGATGATGTTTCAAATGATTTTTTAATTTGGAAAGACATATCATTTGATAGTAGGAAAAATATTCTTTTTTTAATAGCTNAAAAGTTNAAATCTGATATAGAAATTCATTCTANNATGATTTCTAANGAAATGGGAAAGCCTATTGTAGAATCTAGAGCNGAAATCCTTAAATGCATTTGGGTTATTGAGTATTATGCAGAAAANGCTGAAAANTTTTTAGAAAAAGNGATTATAGANTCTGATTATGCAGAAAGTTATGTNCAGTATGATCCANTGGGTGTAATATTTGGTATTATGCCTTGGAATTTTCCATATTGGCAAGTATTTAGATTTATTGCACCTTCTTTAATGGCNGGAAATGTATGTATNCTAAAACATGCCTCAAATGTAAGTGGATGTGCTTTATTAATTGAGAAATTAGTTAATGAATGTAGTCCTTATCCAAATATTTTTAAAACTCTTTTAATTTCATCATCTCAAGTTNCAAANGTAATTAGTAATAATAAGGTAAAAGCTGTAACTCTAACNGGAAGTGAATANGCTGGTTCTCAAGTTGCTANGAAAGCAGGAAAAGAAATAAAAAAAACAGTTTTAGAATTAGGTGGTTCTGATAGTTTTATTGTNTTNGATGATGCAGATGTTGANTTAGCANCTAAAACAGCNGTTATTGCTAGGTTTTTAAATACAGGNCAAAGTTGTATTGCNGCNAAAAGATTNTTTNTTCATAATAANGTTTATGATTCTTTTATANATAAGGTTAAAAATATTATANCTAGTTTAAAGGTGGGGGACCCCNTNCNNGATGAAACTCAAATAGGTCCATTNGCNAAGCCTGAATTTGTAGATGAAATTCANGAATTGGTTGAAGCTTCAATAAAGAAAGGAGCTAGATGTTTATTAGGAGGTAAAAAGAAGGACTCTTATTACTATCCTACNTTACTTGTNGATGTTGATGAGNGTATGGATGTATTTAATTGTGAAACCTTTGGNCCNGTATTTTGTGTTACAAAAATAAATAATTCTAANGAAGCTATTAAGCTAGCAAATAATAGTGAATATGGATTAGGAGGTAGTGTTTGGACCTCAGANATAGAAAAAGGTAAAGAAATAGCAAGNAAAATAGANACNGGTGCAGTATTTATNAATGATATGACAAAGTCAGATCCTAGATTGCCTTTTGGAGGAGTTAAAAAATCTGGATATGGTATTGAATTATCAAANTATGGTATAAGAGANTTTGTTAATATGAAAACNGTAGCAATTAATAATTATTAAATTGATTTTANGAAAATAAAACTCTTAAGTAAAACAAGGGGTTTGATAGTTTTTCTTTTGGAATTTCTTTTGCTANCATNCCTGTNATTATATCTTGTATTTTTTTNTTTTTTGATGCTTTNCCCATAATAAAATTAAGTAATANTTTATATTTTGCTAAATCTTGAAGCTTTGTACTTGTTTTTAGCTCAGGTCCTAATTCTTTCCATAAAAGATTATTGTAAANAGAAGTAATATTTTTAGAAAAGTCATCTTTTTTTAAACAGTCGTTGGCAACCTTTATTGCNATTTTTGCTGATGCCATTGCATTTCCAATACCTTCACCAGTAAATGGATCAATTAGTCCTGCAGCATCTCCTAGAAGCATATATCCATNTCCATGATTAGGTCTTTTTACTCTTCCAAGTGGAAGTGACCATCCTTTTGGTTCTTCTAGTTTTTCTGCATTCTCAAATCTTTTTTTAAAGAAATTTGAATTTATAACATCGTCTAAAATTGTTGATAGTTTTCTAGTATCTTTTTTTGCTTGCTCTTTACTAAGACCTATGCCAATATTTGCAATGTTATTTCCAGCAGGAAACAACCAAAAATATCCTGGTAATACTTCATCAACAAAATGTAATTCTATCTGATTTTTTAGTCCTTTAACGTTTTTATAGTAACACCTTATAGCGATAGCTGTATTTTTCTGAAGGTTATTACCAAATCCTAGCTTTCTAGCAATTTTAGAATTAGCACCATCGCATCCAAGTATAATTGGAGCATAAATATTATCTTTCTTTTTATTAATTAGTCCAGTTACACCTATAGTTTTATTATTTTTATCATATATAATATCTGTTACCTTGAAACCTTCTTTTGTATTAGTTATTTTTTTAGCTTTTTGAAATAAAAAGTTATCAAAAATATATCGTTTTATTACATATCCTTCTTTAATTGTTCCTTTGTTGTATTTATTCTTTAGGTGTACATCAAACTGTTTGTGATTTGGACTCCCAAAAGTTATTGTATCAATAGTAGAACCTCCTAAGCTAGAGACTTCTTCTAAAAATCCTAATTCTCTCATATATCTAACGCTTTTACCTGATAGTGCATCTCCGCATATTTTGTCTTTTGGAAAAAAAGATTTTTCTAAAATTATAGTTTTAAGGCCTAGTTTCTGTGCATATAACGCAGCTGATGATCCAGCTGGACCACCTCCAACTATTATTATATCATATGAATTTGATTTGTTTTTAGATTTATTCATTTTTTACTTCCTATATAAATTAAATAAATCATAAAAAAAGGTGATGTTATTCTCATAAACCATTTGAATTGAGTAATAAAGGCNTCCATATTTTCTGAAATCATTAAGTACATAAACATAGAAGTAACTGCAACGAATATAAANAANGTGATTATTAGATATGTTTTTCTCATTTTTTTATTTGTATGATTGANATATTAGCAANCTTCCATGGCTTATTTTAAANGATATNATATCTTTAATAGATNTATTNAAAGTACCGTAAAATAAGGTNNTTATATTGCTATTATTAAAGTTATACTTTAATCCTTTTGTTCTNATTTTTATTGTATTATCAGTTGTGAAAATTGAAACTTTTTGACCTTNAAAACTTTTTAGTTCTTTCGAATTATTTATTAATCTGAATAATCCGTTATCAGTAAAAATTTTTATAGATATTTTAGGATATTTAAATAAGCTAAAGATATTGCCAATTAAATGATCTTCTCTTNNTCCGCTNGCTCCAATAATAGATAATTTATTTATATTATTTTCTTNNGCATAATTAANTGCTTTTCTNAGGTCATTTTCTGANTGNNTTNATACTNTTANTNTAATATCTNTANANTTTTCCTTATNTAAAGAAGANATTGAATCTAAATCACCTATAATAATNTTTGGATTNTANCCATTTNTNATAAGCTTATCTGCTGCNCCATCACAGGCTATAATATGNTTNGCATTATTTAATATNTCTANGGGAATTNGATTTTNAGGGAATTCNCCNTTTGCNACAATAACTAAAGGTTTATTTATTTTATTCATAAAAATGTAAATTTACATAGATTTTGTAACTATATTTTAAAACAATGACTACTAAAATAAAAAGAACCAATGATGAATTAAAAGCTTCAAGACCGACAAANCAAGAAGTTAAGCAAATACCTAGGCTGCCAATTTCAATTTTNGTGGAAAATGTTCGTTCAGTTCATAATGTTGGTTCAATTTTTAGATCTGCTGATGGTTTTGGNGCAAGCAAGGTCTATTTNACAGGTTATACTGCATGTCCTCCAAGAGAAGATATTTCTAAAACAGCACTTGGAGCAGATAGCGTAGTTCCATGGGAACANTATGAAGATCCTATTCAAGCAGCTAAAAAAATTATAAANGATGGGATTTCATTANTTTTANTTGAACAAACGATTAAATCAAAATCAATATATNTNTCAAATTTTTCTTATCCTTTATGCTTTATNGTAGGNAATGAAGTAAATGGTGTTTCAGATGAATTNTCAAATTTAGCTACTCAACATGTAGAAATTCCAATGAGAGGTATTAAACAAAGTTTAAATGTATCTGTTGCAACAGGAGTCATTGGNTATGAGTTTGCTAGAAATTATTCCTTAGAGAATAAAATAATTCTATAATTAGTTATATTAAAGTAATTTTAGACATGTATAGATTTTTATTTATATTATTTATATCTAGTATTTTTTCAGCAAGNGGAGATTTAGTCTCTTATGAATATATTGGCTNTATGGAATCTAATATTATNCAAGAAGAACTAGATGCNTCTGTTGGACAATTAAATCCTAACGCAATATTTAATATAAAAGCCTATTCAATTGTATATGAAACAATTGATCAATTTGGAGAATATGAAGANGCATCTGGATTTATATCTTTCCCAGATAATTATCATTATGGNTATCCNATGTATTTATTTGGNCATGGAACAAAAGTTAGAAGAAATAGNGCACCATCTATGGGTGGTTTTAATGATTTAAATAAGTGGCTTGGAACATCTGGTTATATTTATATGGAGCCAGATTATTTAGGTCTTGGAGTATCTCAAATCAGCCATCCCTATCAATTAAAAGATCCNACTGCNTCAGTAATGATAGATATGGTATACGCAACAAAACAATTTTGCNATATGATAACTGGTCTTCAATTTAATGACCAACTATATATTGCAGGATACTCTGAGGGAGGTTATGCAGCATTGGCAACTGTAAAGGAAATAGAAGAAAATTACCTAGATTTAAATATAACTATGTCTTTCCCCATGGCTGGTGCGTATGATATGTCTGGAACAATGGTTGACTTAATGCTGTCAAGAGAAAGATATACAAACCCTTATTATTTACCTTATGTTCTTTTGTCATATATGGAAAAATATAATTTAGGTAGTGCAGAAGAATTTTTTACTCTAGAGTATGCTGAGCTTTTGCCAGGCTTATTTAATGGTGAATATTCTGGAAGTTATATAAATACTTTCCTACCTGATATTCCTATATATATAATGAAGGGAGATGTTATTTATAATTTTAGAACAAATCCTGCTTTCCCTTTTAGGCTTGCGTTAGAAGAAAATGATTTAATTGATTGGACCCCTCAGAATAAGTTGTATTTATTTCATGGAATTGGAGATGAACAAATACCATATGAAAATTCTGTCGTTGCTTATAATAAATTTATTGAAAATGGAGCAGATGATGATATCGTAAAAATTGAATTGCTAAGTGATGGATATGGTGGCCATAATGAAGCTGCGCCATATTGCCTTTATGGTGCATTTATTCTATCTGAAGAAGAGAAATATTATTATATAAAGGGCGATATTAATTTAGATAATCAGCTAGATATGTTAGATTTGATAGATTTAAAATATAATGTTAAAAATATTTCTTCAGTTAATGAATTAGATTTTTGGTTTTCAGATTTTAATAATGATGGCCTCTTGAATATGTTTGATATATATACATTTGTTGAAAAGGTTTTAGATAATTAAGTCTATGGATATACATGCACAACATATGGAAAGAGTATTAGACTTAGCTAAGCAAGGGATAGGAGAGGTATCTCCAAATCCAATGGTTGGTTGTATTATAGTTAAAAATAATAAAATAATAGGTGAAGGATATCATAAATCTTTTGGTGGTCATCATGCAGAGGTTGATGCATTAAATAATTGTGCAGAAGACCCTGCTGGTTCAGATTTATACGTAAATTTAGAACCTTGTAATATTTTTTCTAAAACTCCTCCTTGTATTAATAAAATAATTGAAAATGGTATTAAGAATGTATATGTTGGTTGTTTAGACTATAATCCAGATGTTAATGGTCAGGGAATAGAAGAATTAAGGAAATCACATATTAATGTATATACAGATATACTGTTTGATAAATGTTATAATTTAAATATAGGTTTTTTTAATTGGGTTAAATCGGGTACTCCTTGGGTTATTGCTAAGTTTGCACAATCAAATAACGGTTATATGGGAATTGATTCAAACTCAACGACTTTAATAACAGGTAATGATACAAATTGTTATTCACATAAATTAAGATCCGAGGTTGATGGCGTTTTAATTGGAACTACAACAGCGAATGTTGATAATCCCTCACTAACAGTTAGAAATATTAAAGGTAAAAATCCAACTAGAATTATTATTGATACATTTAGAAAGTTGCCCTTATCATTGAATTTATTTCATGATAATAAAGCTGAAAATATAATTTTATGTAGTGAAGATAACTTTAAAGAATCAAATACAGATTCTAGCTTGTATTTGCCTGTAAAAATTAAGGATAAATTGCTAGACCCTATCAGTATATTAAATGTCTTAGGTGATAAAGGTATAACGAAACTATTAATTGAAGGTGGGCCAACTATAATAAATTCTTTTTTAAAAATGAATTTAATTAATGAAATATATGTTTACACTTCAAATGATTCTTTAGATAACGCTAACCTAAAAAGTCCTAATATTAATCATGGTTGGGAAGTCGTTAGTGAAGATAATTTTGAAAATGATAATTTGAAAATTATGAGAAAAAAAGAGCTATGTTTACAGGATTAGTAGAAGATTTAGGGAAAGTAAAGAATATTAATAAACTTGATGGATATTGGAATGTTGAAATTTCTACTAAATTAAATGATATAATTATTGGTGATAGTGTTGCAGTAAATGGTGTATGTTTAACAGTTGTTAACCTAGGTAACAATATTATAAGTTTTGATATAGTATCTGAGTCACTAGATAAAAGTAACCTTTCAGATTTAATTATTAATCAAATTGTAAATCTTGAAAGGTGTTTAAAATTATCAGATAGAATTGGTGGTCATTTAGTTCAAGGGCATATTGAATGTGTTGGTGAAATTATATCTAAAGAATCTTTATTAGATGGTGAAGTGATATTTGAAGTATCTTTTGATAAGGAATTTTTAAAATATTGCATATATAAAGGTTCGATTACATTGGATGGGATTTCTTTAACTATTAAAGAAATATTAAAAGGTTCAATTAAAGTATCAATTATTCCTCATACTTTAAAAAATACTACTTTAGGGTTTAANGGAGTAAATGATAGTTTGAATATTGAAACTGATTTAATTNCAAAGTATGTTGAAAGAAATTTATTAAACAGGGATTTATAATGAGATTAAATACAATTAAGGAAGCAATTAACGACTTTAAAAATGGAAAAATGTTAATTGTTGTAGANGATGAAAATAGAGAGAATGAAGGTGATTTTATTATATCTGGTGAAAAAGNAAATCCTCAAGATATAAATTTCATGATGAAATATGGAAGNGGATTGATTTGTACATCAATTTCATCTAAAAGAGCAAANNAAATGGANCTTAATCCAATGGTAGANAATAATACCGAGCATCAAAAAACTAATTTTACTGTAAGTGTTGATGCAAAAGAAAACATAACTACAGGAATATCAGCTAAAGACCGTTGGCAGACATTACAAGTTCTTTTAAANAATGATNCAAATCCTGAAGATTTAGTAAGGCCTGGTCACATGTTTCCTCTTATTGCNAAAGATGGGGGTGTTCTTCAAAGAGCTGGCCATACAGANGCTTGCATGGATTTANCAAAATTATCTAANCATAAATCTGTAGCTTTACTTGTAGAAATTGTTGATGATGATGGTACNATGGCAAGACATGAATCTTTATTNAAAATATCTAAAGAGCATAATATTAAAATTATTAGTATTGCTGATTTAATTGCATATAGAAAAAAATTNGANAAATTAATTGAGCAAATTACNACTGTTCCTTTTCCAACAGATTTTGGAGATTTTGAATTAAGGCTATTTGAAGATAAAATTAATGGTGATCATCATGTTGCTATTATAAAAGGTAAAATTGAAAAAGATGATAACGTATTGGTTCGAGTNCATTCTCAGTGTTTAACNGGNGATATATTTGGTTCTTTGAGATGTGATTGTGGTCCTCAATTAGAAAATTCTTTAAAAATGATTCAAGAAGATGGTAAGGGNATTCTTGTTTATTTAAGNCAGGAAGGAAGAGGTATAGGGCTAAAAAATAANATAAAAGCATATCAATTACAAGACCAGGGATATGANACTGTNGAGGCAAANCATAAATTAGGTTTTAAAGCAGANCTTAGAGAATATGGGATAGGAGCACAAATTTTACTAGATTGNAATGTTAGAAAAATGCGTTTATTAACAAANAATCCTAAAAAGATTATTTCTTTAGAAGGTTTTGGTCTTNAAGTAGTNGANAGAGTTCCTATAGAGTTTGAAGCNAANAAAGTAAATAATAAATATTTATCAACAAAGNGAGANAAATTNGGTCATTTAATAATGGANAGTATNGATAAATGANAATAGCAATTGTTGCAAGTAATTTTAATGAAGAAATTACAAGTAGTTTAATTANTGGTGCGCTAAGATGTTATAAGGATGTTTATAATAATGAATTGAATTCAGANTATATTTATANAGTTCCAGGTGCNTTTGAAATTCCNTCTTTTATTAACAGNCTATTGGATAATATTAAAGTTGACGCNGTTGTTACTTTAGGTTGTGTTATAAAAGGAGAAACAGCTCACTTTGANTATATATCAAAAACAGTNACTGATGAAATAATGAATTTATCTNTTCATAATAATCAGAATATTCCAGTAATATANGGTGTTTTAACCACTCTTGATTATCANCAAGCNTTAGCTAGAACTAAACAGGATAAATCTAATAAAGGATATGANGTTATGGATTCTGCAATATATATGATTAATCAATTTTCTAGNTTAAATAAGTGATNAAATTTTCTGTTAATAAATTAATTATATTTCTTTTACTTAGTTTTACNTTCTCTGATAGCTATATTGATTTAAAAAAAAATATAACCTCACTATTAAATACAACTGATCTNATTTATTTTAATGATAATGTTNTAGTNTCTACTTCTGGTGGTTTNTATAGCATTAC
Organism: Fidelibacterota bacterium; assembly: GCA_002705605.1. Lineage (GTDB taxonomy): Bacteria > Fidelibacterota > Marinisomatia > SCGC-AAA003-L08 > D37C17. Next base: position 46,569 of record PAJD01000011.1, read on the forward strand.
AAATTCNCTNTTAAATATTGATAATAATTCTGATAATANATTTATGAAGGNTAATAATNATAAGCTTTATATNGGAAGTAGCTTTCCTGGTAGATTGTCTTTATTTGATAATGATTTAAATATTGAATCNATAATTCAATATCCTGATTTNGATGAAATTTTAGATATTTTTTTTTCTGATAATTATATTTTTGCANTCGGAACTTTAAATCAAAATNATATATTAATTCAGTATTCAATTAATGAATTAAATGAAATTCAATATCTTAATTATTTTGATACTTTCCCTGTTTTATTTGAAACTATTAATGATTTATATATTTTTAATGAAAANTTGTATCTTGCAACAAGTAATGGNCTTTTAAGTATTAATTATTNAAGTGATNTTTTATCATTATCAAATTTNTGGGATGTTAATCTAGTNGATTTAAATATTAGTTCTATAATAGANNATGAAAGTANTCTTTATTTTTCATATGATAATNAAATTATTGATATAAATTCCAANGAATTNTTATCNTTTCCTAATCAAGAATTANTAAAATCNATGGAAATNCAATCTGACAAATTAATAGTTATAACTAACATGGATGTTTATAGCTATTATTTTTCAAGTAATACAATTGAATCTCATATGATTTTAAATGATTATAATAGTAGTGTTGTTTCTTATCTAGAATTAAATAATATTTATTATTATGGNATTGAAAATAAGGGGNTTCTAATATACAATAACATGCTTGATAAATGGGANTCATATATACCAAATACTATTTACAAGAATCAATTTGATGCTCTTGCTTTATTAAATAATGGCGGTTTNTTTGGAATAGTAAATCATAAAGATACTGANGGTCAGAGTGGNGGNTTTGTTTGTAAAAANCCGATTATATTAGGNCAAGGAATATCAGAGNTAAGTAATTTTTATTCATATAATGGTTATAATATGAATAAATATCCTTTATCATCAGGTGATTTCAAGGCAAATATNATTAACTACTGGTCAGGAGATAATACTATACANTCTGCATTATTATCTAATAATAAAATTATATTTTCAAATAGCGGTGTATATCCTGAATCTTGGTTAGGATATTATAATCAATTGGCTAATGATTACTTATTTGAATTATCAGATGAAACTTCTTATGGAGGAGTAATNCAATTTGNATATAATTCTTNTGATAATTCTATTGTTCTAGATAATTNCTATTCATTAGAAAATAATATATTAGGAGGTAATAATGGTATTTTCAATTCAGAATGGACCGATGGTTTTATGACTATCAATCATATTATATCTGATGATTTTGATAATATATGGATTGCTAATCCCTANTCTGAATTAAATAATAATACTATTGCNGTTAAANATGATAATNAATGGTCCCATATACAAGATAATAATGCTGGTTATATACCAAAGGAAATATCTTTAGATAAAAATAATAATATNTGGATATCATATTTATTTTCTGAANAAATGAATGATTCTTCACCTTATTCTCCAGGTGGTATAAGAATGGTTGAATTTAATGATATAAATAATGAAACTGATGATGTTTGGCATATTAANTGGTTNGATGAATTGCAAAATTTAAATATATGGTCNTTAGTTATTTCGANTGATAGTTATGGAAATGAGATATTATGGGTAATGACTGATTATGGAATAATGGGCTATATACTTGATGTGAGCTATACATATAGCGGGAATATAATTGTTAATTTNACTAAGATTCAGGATCAGTATTACTTTCAAGGATTAAATTATAGTGAAGGATGTAAGCTNCGTTTGGATAATAATAAAAATATATGGATTACAACAAAAAGTGATGGAATAAGAATTCTAAAAAATAATGGTGCTCTTTATGATAATAATATTGGAGAAATAACAGTAAGTAATCATGGCATATTATCAGATATAATATATGATGTTGTTTTTGATGAATATGGAAANGCTTATATAGCAACTGAAAAAGGAATTTCAATACTTGAGACTTCATTTAATGAAAGAGTTAATAATAATAGCATNGGTGTTAGTCCTAATCCATTTATAATAGGAGAAAATACNGAGTTAATTCTTAGTAATATACCAAATGATGCAATTGTTAAAATTATTAATTTAAATGGTTATATTTTAAAAACGTTTAATATGAAAAACTATAATAGAACNATCACCTGGGATGGAAAANCTGATGATGGAAAGAAAATTCCTTCAGGAGTATATTTGTTNACTTCATATGANAAAGGTTATGGTTCTAAAANAACNAAAATAGCTATTATTAATAAATGATAATCAGGNANACTATAACATTCTTATTATTGATATCTTATATTTTNACACATGATATAAATGANNATCCTAAATGGAAACAATATTATCGAGGTAGTTATATTGTTGATGAGANTCATGATAGTGGATTNGGTGTTTATTNTAGATTGAATAGAAAAACAGANTATACATTTAGAGATATTAGAGCTTATTTGCATTTTATTAAAGATTATCAGTACAANAAAATTAGATACAAGACTAGTAATAAATTTATAGATTTNAATAGGCTATATAATTATTCAACTATTTCTATTGATCAAAATTCAAAAATAGGTGTTGATGTTAGATATCATGGTAATCAAGGTATAGGTTTTTTTATTAAAGAATCAAACTATAGNCATATTAATTGNGAACTTGCCTTAGCTTATGATATTAGTGATTATTTGAATGATTCTAGAAAGACGTCATATATAAAAAGTGGGNTGTATTATGATAAAAAATTTAGCAATAGTGAATTGAAGTTAGAAGTTGAGTATTATTCCCANATAACCGATTTAATTGATGAAATTGATTTATCTAGATTAGAGNTACTATTTGAGTCATACTATCAAATTAATGAAAATTTAAGTTTAATTATTGGTTATGAATTAGAAAGCTTTGAATCAACAGATGATAATTTTAATTCTTCAATTTTTTTATCNATAGGATATGATAATATTTTTAACNTTGATAAGATAAAAAAAAAGATTAATAATTATTAATTTAATNATAATCTAACTTAGGTTCCNCAAAACGTTTTGTATGATTCATCAAAACCATCAGGTANTGTTTGAAGTCCATCATNTCCTTTGTCATAATTATATGTATTAGACATGATATCTAATAATTTATCAAATTCTTTTTTATCTCCATTGACAGCNTTTTTTAATGCTGACTCAACCAAATGATTTCTAGGTATATANATAGGATTNTTCATTTTCATTAGCTTATNACTATTTTCATCATTTCCAATTCTNTTGTTCCATTGTTGTTTCCAATTTTTAAATTNTTTAGANNTAAATAAAGAATTTTTGTAATAGCTATCCATTGTTAAAGNTGCAAATGTATTAGTGTAATCCGCTTTATATGAATNCATTAATTCAATAAGGTTTGTGATTAAGGNCTTATCNTCTTCTAATGGGTTTATAANACCNAATTTATTAAACATCATTTNATACCATTTNTTTGCATATTCTANNGGATATTGATTNAAAATATTTTGAACTAATTGAATNGCCTTNTTTTCATCATTTTCAATAAATGGCAAAATAGTTCCTGCAAATACAGATAAATTCCAATAAGCNATTTTATGTTGATTTCCAAAAGCATANCTTCCGTTCTTNTCAATTGAACTAAAAGNAGTTTTTGGATCATATNTATTTATAAATGNACAAGGTCCATAATCAATTGTTTCTCCTGAAATACTCATATTGTCNGTATTCATAACACCATGAATNAANCCAACTCTAAACCAATCTANAATTAAATCTATTTGTTTATTTATAANANTTTTTAATAGTTCAAGATAAGGAGANTNATTATTTAAAATTTTTGGATAATGTCTNTTTATANCATAATTAATAAAACTTTGAAAATCNTCTTTTGANCAGAAANATTTACCATATTCAAAAGTTCCTACTCTGATATGGCTNGATGCTACTCGAGTTAAAATTCCTCCGTTACTTATTGACTCTCTATATACTAATTCTCCACTATCTATAACTGCAAGACTTCTAGTTGTTGGAATTTTTAAACAGTGCATTGATTCACTTATTAAATATTCTCTTANCATTGANCTTAATGTTGATCTACCATCACCAGACCTAGAAAAGGATGTTTTTCCAGANCCTTTTAATTGAATATCAAATAGTTNATCATTTAAATCTTTTTGTTCACCTAATAATATTGCTCTTCCATCTCCAAGCATTGTGAAGTGNCCAAATTGATGACCTGCATAAGCTTGAGCGATAGGTGTTGATTTATTAGATAATTTATTGCCTGATAAATAATCAGTAGTTAGTGATATATCATNGGTTAAGAATTCTAGATTTAATTTTTTTGCTAATTTATTATTAAAATAAATTAATTCAGGGTTTTTAACTGAACTTGGTTTTATTTTTTCATAAAAGCAATNAGGTAATTTTAAATAACTATTTTNGAGCTTCCATTTTTCATTGTTACTATTCATTATAAATTNAATAATTATGCTTCNCTGTGAATATAGTAATTTGGTCGATAAAATTTAACAACTAATAAAAATAACAANGCAGTTANAAGCATTAAAAATGCATAAAAGTTAAAATATGATTGACTGTAGGTTATATTGTTTGCGATCATAAAACTATTAATCCAAACAGTAAAAATGTTCCCTATTGAAACNGATAGTAAAAAAAATCCCATTATTAATGACTTCATAAAGTTAGGAGCCTGAGTATAGGAAAATTCTAAACATGTGATTGATACCAAAACTTCTGATGCAGTTAATATAATATATGCAAACACTTGCCAACCAATTGAAGGTGTGTATCCTAATTCAATCCATTTTTCTACAAATCCTATTATTATAAATGAAGGGACAGCAAGGAATAATCCCATTGATATTTTCTTAAGGTCTGTTAGATTAGTTATTTTATTTAGCNTNGGATATAAATANTANGAGAATAAAGGTGCAAAAANTAATATCATAATAGGGTTTATTGACTGTATTTGAGATGAATACCAATTTATTCCAAGCCAATNTCGATTTAAATTNTCAGCTTGTAATACCCANGTAGAACCTGTTTGATCAAATAAAGACCAAAAAATTGCAATAAAAATATAAATAATTGATAATTTTGAAATAGAATACATGCTTTCTTTTGATACTATTTTTTTAAAAAAAGCTAATCCTTTTGGNGGTATATGAATAAATACATGTCGACCCAACCAAAANATGTAAGTTGCAATAAACATAAGTAATCCAGGAATACCAAATGCTAGCCATGGGCCATAATTATGTAAAAGATATGGTGTTAATAATGTAGAAATAAAAGCACCCATATTTATTGACAANTAAAACCAACTAAAAACTTTGGTAAGCAAAATAGAGTTNGTTTTCCCAAATTGATCTCCAACATGCGCTGAAACACAAGGTTTAATCCCNCCAGCACCAATTGATATAAGAGATAANCCTATTATTAATCCAAATCTAGTTTCATNGATAGCTAGTGAAAGATGTCCAAAACAATAAATGATTGATAGTAAAAGTATTGTTTTAAATTTTCCAATAAAAANATCTGATAGTAGTGCTCCAAATATAGGAGTAAAATAAACTGCAGAAGTAAATAAATGNTACCATTTTGTTGCTTCAGTATCTGACATNGGATCTAATGCATTATTATCATTTATTAAATATTGAGTCATAAAAATAATTAAGATGCANTTCATTCCATAGAAACTAAATCTTTCAGCTAGTTCATTNCCAATTATATAGGGAATTCCNTTNGGCATACTATTAGTTTTTCGAGGTTTTGTTAAATAATTCATAAAAGTAAATTAAAATATATTTAATGATTAAATTATAATTATAAATTAATATCATATTTTATTATGTCCGAATTTAAATATTGTGAATCAATAAATTATTATAAACGATTAAAAACTAGAGTCGTTAATATTGGAGGTGTTCCTATAGGGGGCAGCAACCCTATAAGGGTTCAAAGTATGACTACTACTGATACGATGAATACATCAGATACTGTAAGTCAATCAATTAGAATGATAAAAGCTGGTTGTGAATATGTAAGAATTACAGCTCCAAATGTTAAACAAGCTCATAACCTTAGCCAAATAAAAAAAGATTTAATTAGCAAGGGATATGATACCCCCTTAATAGCTGATATTCACTTTACTCCAAAAGCAGCTGAAATTGCTGCCCAAATAGTATCTAAAGTAAGAATAAACCCAGGTAACTATGCAGATAGGAAAAGGTTTCAGAAATTTGAAATTAATGACAATGAATACAATATTGAATTAGANCGAATTCATGAAAAGTTTTCTCCATTAGTTAAAATATGTAAAGAAAATGGTACTGTAATGAGGATTGGAACTAATCATGGTTCATTATCTGATAGAATAATGAATAGATATGGAGATACTCCATTGGGTATGGTTGAATCNGCTTTAGAATATATAAGGATTTGTGAAGATCATAATTATTATGATATTGTTTTATCTATGAAATCTAGTAACCCTATTGTTATGATTAATGCTTATCGTTTATTAGTAAATAAAATGATAGAAAATAATATGAAATATCCTTTNCANTTGGGAGTAACTGAAGCTGGCGATGGAATGGAAGGTAGAGTTAAATCTTCNTTNGGTATNGGNACATTNCTTGAAGATGGNATAGGTGATACNATTNGAGTTTCATTAACAGAAGANCCAGAATTTGAAATNCCTGTTGCAAATAATATTGTNCAAAGNTATAGNAATCAAAAANATAAAAAANCAAAATTAAAAATATCGANTATACCAGTTAATCCATATTTTTATTCAAAAAGAAAGTCTGANAATAGATATAATATTGGAAATGATAATGTNCCTATAGTGGTATCAGATTTATCTAGTATAAAAAAAATAGATTATAANGTTTTATCAAATATAGGTTATCATTATACTAAAAGTAATGATAAGTGGACGATAGGAGATTTAGCACCTGAATATATTTATTTAAATAATATTGATTTAGATGTTATTCTACCATTGCAAGTGAAAGTATTGTGTGATTATTCTAATTGGTTNAAAANCAAAGATAATAAATCTTTAATTCCAATTTTAGATAGTAGTNTATATTTAAAAACAAATATTNAAGGTCAAAAGTTTATTTNTTTGAATAATATGCATATAACTGATATAGAATTAATAAAGAAAATAAATAATGACATGAATNCAATTGTTATTATAGATAGTCAGGATAATATTCAAGAACAGAGNAATTTCTTTTTTAATTTATTAATTCATAAAATAAATGTTCCNGTAATTATAAGTTGTAATTCAGAATTTAANTTTAGTAATAAATTAATAAATTCATCAATTTCAATTGGAGGATTGTTTGTTGATGGATTAGGTGATGGTATATTTNTAAAAAACAANAATGAAGATGAAATAAAAATAATTAATGAANTNTCATTTAATATATTNCAAGCTACAAGAACAAGAATNTCTAAAACAGAATTTATAAGCTGTCCTTCNTGTGGTAGAACNCAGTTTGATTTACAAAAAACAACAGATAAAGTAAGGAAAAGAACAGGACATCTAAAAGGATTGAAAATTGCAGTTATGGGATGTATCGTAAATGGACCAGGAGAGATGGCAGATGCTGATTATGGTTATGTNGGTACTGGTCGTAATAANATTTCTTTGTACAAAGGACATAATCTTATTAAAAGTCATATAGATAGTAAAGATTCAATAACAGAATTAATTAATCTTATTAAGAATAATAATGATTGGATTGAACCAAATTAAAAGGAGAATNAATGGAATTNTTAATTAAAATATTAAATAGTAAAGCTAGAGATTTATATGAGAATCATGGACATTTTCACAGTGGAGACGCTGGATTAGATTTATATATAATTGAGGATGTTAAAATTAATCCAAATGAAACTAAACTTATTAAACTTGGCATATCATGNGAGCCNGTTGANGGAAAAGCTTATTATNTAATNCCAAGATCAAGCATTAGCAAAACACCNTTAAGAATGTCTAATTCTATNGGNTTAATNGANGGTGGATATAGAGGNGAAATAATGGCTTCTTGTGATAATATAAAAGATTTTTCATATACTGCCAAAAAAGGTGAAAGACTATTNCAGCTAGTTGCNTGTGATTCTTCNCCTATTTCATATTCTATAAAGGATNATCTCACAGAAACCTCANGNGGNTCTGGAGGTTTNGGTAGTACNGGNAAGTANTGACTTTATGTCATGCCNTTNATATTTGGCATAAAATTTGTATNAATNTNTAATATNAAGANNTACTTAAATNAAAATTAATTTAATAGGAGAAATAATGAAATTAAAGCCTNTATCTGATAGAATAGTTGTTAAAGCGCATGAAGCTGAAGAAAAAACTGCTTCAGGNATTATTTTACCTGATACAGCTAAAGAAAAACCTCANNTGGGTGAAGTTNTAGCTGTAGGNCCAGGTAAATTNAATGAAAATGGTACTTTAAATAAAATGACCTTAAAAAAAGGTGATAAAGTATTATATGGAAAATATTCTGGTTCTGAGGTTAGTATTGAAGGANAAGATTTAATGATNATGAGAGAAAGTGATATACTAGCAACTTTATAAAAAAATTAATAAGGAGANAAAATGTCAAAATTAATAGATTACAACACTAGTGCAAGAAATACACTTAAAGAAGGTGTTGATGAATTAGCTAATGCTGTAAAAGTAACNNTAGGACCAAAAGGAAGAAATGTNGTTATTGATAAAAAATTTGGNGCNCCTANNATTACTAAAGATGGTGTAACTGTTGCAAAAGAAATTGAATTAGAAGATTCTGTAAAAAATATGGGTGCACAAATGGTCAAAGAAGTTGCATCTAAAACTTCAGATGTAGCAGGAGATGGAACAACAACTGCTACTGTTTTAGCTCAAAGCATAATAAACGAGGGTTTGAAAAATGTTACAGCTGGAGCAAATCCTATGGATCTAAAAAGAGGTATAGATAAAGCTGTTNATCAAGTAGTNAGTTTTTTAAAATCGATGTCTAAAGATGTTTCTGGTAAAGAAGAAATTAGTCAAGTTGGCACAATCTCAGCTAATAATGATGATTCTATTGGAGGTATAATTAGTGATGCAATGGAAAAAGTTGGAAATGAGGGTGTNATAACTGTAGAAGAAGCAAAAGGTATGGATACATTTTTAGAAACTGTTGAAGGGATGCAGTTTGANAGAGGTTATTTATCTCCATATTTTGTAACAAANGCAGAAAGTATGGAAGTTGAATTAGAAAGTCCTCTAATTTTAGTNCATGAAAAAAAGATAAGTAATATGAAGGAATTACTTCCTGTNTTAGAAAAAGTTGTTCAAGCAGGGAANTCATTATTAATAATTGCTGAAGATATTGAAGGTGAAGCTTTAGCAACATTAGTTATGAATAAAATAAGAGGAACTTTTAAAGTAGCTGCTGTAAAAGCTCCTGGTTTTGGNGATAGAAGGAAAGCAATGTTGCAAGATATTGCTATATTAACTGGCGCTACTGTTGTGTCTGAAGAGCAAGGTTATAAACTTGAAAACGCAGATATGACATACTTAGGTGAAGCTAAAAAAGTTAATATTGATAAAGACAATACAACTATTGTTGAAGGTAAAGGAAAATCTAATGATCTTAAAGCTAGAGTTAATGAAATAAAAGTACAAATAGAAAAATCTTCATCTGATTATGATAAAGAAAAACTACAAGAAAGATTAGCTAANTTATCTGGTGGAGTTGCAGTTATTAATATTGGTGCAGCTACTGAAGTNGAAATGAAAGAGAAAAAAGATCGAGTTGATGATGCNTTGCATGCAACTAGAGCAGCTGTTAAAGAAGGAATAGTTGCTGGTGGTGGTGTTGCATTATTAAGAGCTAGTGATAAAATCACAACAAAAGGTATGNTTGGCGATGAAGCACTAGGAGCAGAAATTTTAAAAACTGCCTTAGAAGGACCAGCAAGACAAATAGTTGCGAATGCTGGATTAGAAGATTCTGTAGTTGTCAATGAAATTAAGATGAAAAAAGGTAATATTGGGTTTGATTCTAGAAATGAAAAATATGTAGATATGTTAAAAGCTGGGATTATAGATCCAACTTTAGTTACTAGAACAGCTGTTCAAAATGCAGCTAGTATAGCAGGCTTATTATTAACAACTGAAGCAGTTATTACTGATAAACCTGAACCTGCATCTCCGGCATTACCTGCTGCTCCTGATATGGGAGGAATGGGAGGAATGGGCGGAATGGGTGGAATGATGTAATTCTGATTATTCATTTAACTATAAAAAAAGCAGAACTTCGTGTTCTGCTTTTTTTTTATATTATAATATTAAATTTTAACTAAAATTGCTATAATGAATATAATTTCAAATAATAGAAAATCTTCCTATCTATATAGTTTTATAGATAAATATGAGGCAGGTATTCAGTTAAAAGGATTTGAAGTAAAAGCTATTAGAGAAGGAAATGTAAATATAGCTGAATCATATGTTAATATAAAAAATAATGAAATTTTTATTGTTGGTATGCATATAGGTGAATATTCTCACTCAGGCTATGCAACCCATGACCCTACAAGAGAAAGAAAATTATTGATGCATAAAGTTGAAATATCAAAAATTAAATCTAAATTTGAAACCAAAGGTATCACAATTGTTCCATTGAAGTTATATTTTAAAAATGGAAAAGCTAAATTAGAAATTGCANTAGCTAAAGGAAAGAAAAAGTGGGACAAAAGAGAAACAATTAAAAAACGAGATATAGATAGAGAAATTAAAAGATCTATGAAAGGTAATTAGTTTATGGAATTTAAATCACNTAAAAATCAATTTGATATTTTAACATCTAATATTGAAGAAGTTCTTCCTGAAGAAGAACTTTTAAATAAGTTAAAGAATTCAAAAAAAAATAATATTCCATTAAATATTAAATTAGGCTGTGATCCAAGCAGACCAGATTTACATATTGGACATAGTGTTGTTTTGAATAAATTAAAGCAATTTCAGGATTTAGGCCATAATGTAATCTTAGTTATAGGTGATTTTACTGCTATGATTGGTGATCCCACAGGTAGAAATAAAACTAGGCCNCAGATAGATATTGAAGAAACAAAAAATAATTCNAANACATATATAGATCAAGTATCAAAGATTTTAGATATTTCTAGAACAAAAATAGTTTATAATTCTAAATGGTTAAATGATATCAATTTAAATAAATTGATTTCCTTATCTTCTAAATTTACTTTAGCTCAATTTTTAGAAAGAGATGATTTTAATAAAAGATATAAAAATGGTTTGCCAATTTCATTGCATGAATTTATGTATCCATTAGCTCAGGCATATGACAGTGTGTATTTACGATCTGATGTTGAGATTGGAGGAACTGATCAAAAATTCAATTTATTGTTGGCTAGAGATTTACAAAAAGAATTTTCTATGCAACCACAGGTAGCTCTAACTATGCCTTTGATTGAAGGTACAGATGGGACAGAAAAAATGTCGAAATCATATGATAATTATATTGCATTTAATGATTCTCCTAATGATATGTATGGTAAANTTTTATCTATTCCAGATAATCTTATATTTAAATATTTCAAATATGTATCAAATNTCTCATTAAAAGAGATTAGTGATTATGAGTTNTCTTTAAAGGCTAATAAAATAAATCATAGAGATTTAAAGAGGAAATTAGCTAGAGANATAGTATCAATATATTATGANAATAATGCTGCTTCACAAGCTGAAGAAAATTTTGATATTGTTATTGTTAATAAAGGAATTCCAAAGGATATAAAAGAAGTGGNAATTGATAAANCAATTAAATTAGTAGATTTTTTATTGAATTATGATTTAGTNTCAAGTAAAGGCGAAGCAAAAAGNTTAATAAAACAATCTGCTGTAAGAATTAATGATAATGTTATTACAGATTTACACTTAAACTTAGAAGTTTCAACNGATTATACAATAAAAGTAGGTAAAAGAAGATTTATAAAAATAAAATAAAATGNATGTTAAACAATGTATAGTAAAATCAAGCATTGCTCCNTTATATTCAAATCCANCTTTTAAATCTGAGNTAGTATCTCAAGCATTGATTTGGGAAGATNTTACTATTTTAGATAAAAAAAGTAACTGGTATAAAGTTAGACAATGGGATAGTTATATAAGNTGGGTTCATAATTCTTATATATCAAACTTACATTCTAGAGATNTTTATAAAAANAAATGGTATTATTTAACTAAAACAATTTCAAAGAAAAATTTATTGTTAAGCTTTGGTTCCACTTTACCNNTTATAAAAAANATTACTAGTGATATATATCAAGTTTTACTNCCTGATTTAAGAAAAATTAATATAAATAAAAAATATTTAATTAATTGTAATAATAATCTTGAAAATAAAGATATTGTTAAATATGCTNTAGGTTTAACAGGTATTCCTTATTTATGGGGNGGAAAATCTTCNTTAGGATATGATTGTTCTGGTTTTGTNCAATCTATTATTCGTTTAAAAGGNGTTGTTTTTCCAAGAGATTGTGTTGATCAAATAAATAGTAGNTTAATTAAAATAAATGATAATAAGCCTAATATGGGTGATTTAATATACTTTAAAGAAAATGATATAGTTAATCATGTAGGCATGTTTATAGATAAAAATACTTTCATCCATTCTTCAGGTGAAGTAAAAATAAATTCTATATATAAGAAAAATAAGTATTACTGTGATAAATTATCTAAATTAGATTATAATATATATAGATTTAATGAAAATAATATATGAATGTAAATAAGAAAGTATTATTATTAAATAACAGTTATGANCCAATACAAATTATTGGTGGTAAAAAAGCAGTCATTATGCTNCTCTTAAATAAAGTTGATTTAATAGAAAAGACTAATTCATTTATTAGATCAGAGAAATTAAAGTTAAATTTCCCTAGTGTTATTAAATTAAAAACATATGTATTTATTAAAATTAAGAACATTCCATTAACAAGAAAAAATATTATTAATCGTGATAATAATACTTGTCAGTATTGTGGTAGTAAATCTAAGAATATGACAATTGATCATGTTATACCTAAAGATAAAAATGGAAAGGATTCTTGGTCTAATTTAGTTTCAGCTTGTAGTAAATGTAACCTTAGAAANGGAAATAATTTATTAAGCCAAATAAATATGAAGTTATTAACAAAGCCAAAAAAGCCATCTCATATATATCATATGCAAAAACTAGTTAGTAATGATAATAAATTATGGAAACCATATTTATTTATGAATAATTAGGAGATTATTTTGATAAAAAAAACAATATTATCGGGAATTCAACCATCAGGAAATTTATGTNTAGGTAATTATNTAGGTGCTCTTAAGCAGTGGAATCAAATGCAAAATGATTATGAAAGTATTTTTTTAGTGGTTGATTTGCATGCTATAACAACNAATCAAGTTCCTGCTGATTTACGAAATAGGTGCTTATCATTTACAGCTCAATATATTGCTTGTGGTATCAATCCTGANCAAAGTAAAATAATTATTCAGTCNCATGTTCCTCAGCATGCAGAATTGATGTGGGTATTAAGTTGTTTGACTTATCANGGTGAATTGTCTAGAATGACTCAGTATAAATCTAANTCAAAGAATTTAAAAAATATTAATGCAGGATTATTTACTTATCCAGTTTTAATGGCANCCGATATTTTATTATATCAGGCAGATTTAGTTCCTGTTGGTTCTGATCAAAAACAACATTTNGAACTTTCAAGAGATATAGCATTAAGNTTTAATAANAAATATTCTGAANCTTTTAAAATTCCTGAATCTTTTATTCCAAAAAATGGTTCAAGNATAATGAGTTTACAAAGTCCTAATGATAAAATGTCTAAATCAGATGATAATTTAAATAATATTATTGCTCTTTTAGATGAGCCTTCTGTTATAAAGAAAAAGATAAGTCGGGCAGTTACTGATTCTGGATCAGAAGTCATTTTTGATAAAAAAAACAAAGTTGGATTGTCAAATTTAATTAATATATATAAATCTTTATCTTCTGAATCAATATGTGATATTGAAAATAAATATAAAGGTAAAATGTATTCTCACTTTAAGGAAGATTTATCAGAGATTATAATTGAAACTCTAAAACCTATTAAAGGAGAATATGATAGGCTGATAAATGATAAAGATTATTTATTAAATATATTAAAAAGTGGTTCAGAGTATGGATATGAAAAATCTCAAAAAACATTATCAAAAGTATATCGTAAAGTTGGTTTTATACCTAGAGTTCGATGAGAATAAATAAATATTTAGCAAAATGTGGTATTGGTTCAAGAAGAAAATGTGATGAATATATTTCATCGGGTAAAATAAAAGTTGATGGTAAAAAAGTAACTGATTTCTCATTTAATGTTAATGATGATTCTTATGTTCAGTTTAACAATAAGTTAGTAAATAAATTAGAAAATGTAATTTATATGCTTAACAAGCCAAGAGGCTATATTTGTACTAAAAATGATAACCTGGGAAGAAAAACCATCTATGATTTACTTCCAGATAAATTAGATCTATTCTCTATAGGTAGACTTGATTATGATACTACGGGTATATTGTTAGTAACTAATGATGGTGATTTATGTTATAAGCTAACTCATCCAAAATTTAATGTTAATAAAAAATACTATGTGTTTACTGATAAAAAATTATCAAATTCAGATATTTTGAGTATAAAAAAAGGAATTAAGATTGATAATGAAATCTTAAAAGCAAATGTTAAATTTTTAGAAAATATAAATAATGGCTATTTTTGGGATGTTGTTTTAACAGAAGGTAAAAATCGTGAAATCAAACGAATATTTAATTTTTTTGATATCAAGGTATTAAATCTACATAGATATGAATTTTCTGGCTTAAGAATGAATGAATTAAAAGAAGGAAAATTTAGAAAAATAAGTAAAAAAGATTTTAATAGAATAATTAGAAAATAAAAAAAATAATAAATATTAATTCCACTTATGTCAATAAATATAGTATATTATCAAGCTTTTTGAACGAGGAGAAATTGGTATTATGATAATATCTATTGATGGACCAGCTGCTTCAGGAAAATCTACTACTGCTAGATTGTTAGCTAATAAACTATCATTTAAACATTTAAATACAGGTATGTTTTATAGAGGTGTAACATATGCTTTTATAAGGCAAGAAAATTTTGAGTTAAATAAAGAATCTATAAACGATTTTTTTAATAATAATACTTTATATTTAAAAGGTGATAATTTAGATGTATTATTCTTGAACAGTGAAGATATTAGTAATTATCTAGCTTTAGATTCTATAAATGAAAAAATTCATCTTATTAGTAATAATTCTTTAATAAGAGAAAAATTAGTTTCTATGCAGCGTTTAATAGCTCAGGATCATAATATTGTATGTGAGGGAAGAGATATTGGTTCTGTCGTTTTCCCGAATGCTGAATTTAAATTTTTTTTAATTGCTGATATTGAGTCTAGAGCTTTAAGAAGATATAATGAACAGAAAAAAACTAATCATTCTTTATTGTATGACGATGTAAAAGAAGCATTAATTACTAGGGATTTAAATGATACAACACGCTCTAATTCTCCTTTAATAAAACCACTTGATTCAATAGAAGTTGATACTACTAATATGACTATTGATATGCAAGTAGATTATATTTATAAACTAATTAAACAGGATAAAAAATAAATGACAAATGAACAAATTGATAATGTTGAAATGATTGAATCTGATAATGGTGCTGATAATAATAGTATTATTGTTAATACTGATATGAAAAATTATTTAGATTTAGAAGTACTTAAAGTAAAATCATATAGTGCTGATGAAATTTCTGAAATTGATAAAAGTATTAATTTATCAGAAAATACTCCAGAGTCTGATATCTATGATAAGAATATTGTTGAATTAAATGAAAAGCAGTTAGTTAAAGGAACTGTTGTTTCATTGAATAATAAAGAAGTATTAGTCGATATAGGATTTAAATCTGAAGGTACAATAAGTTTATCCGAGTTTGATGTTATACCAACAATAGGTCAAGAAATAGATGTTTTTTTAGTTGTATTTGAAGATAGACATGGAAGATTGATTTTATCAAAAGAAAGAGCAGAATTTGAAAAGAAATGGATGGATTTACGTGCTGCAGCTAAAGATGAAACAATAATCAAAGGTGTTATTACTAAGAGAATTAAAGGTGGAATGGTTGTAGATTTAAATGGAATTAATGCTTTCTTGCCTGGCTCACAAATTGATAGTAAACCAGTTTCAGATTTTGATTCTTATTTAAATCAAGAATTTGAATTTAAAATTGTTAAGTTTAATGAATTAAGGCAAAACATTGTTGTTTCAAGAAAAGCAATTATGTCTGATCACTCTGATGTTAATAAAAAAGAAATATTTGATTCAATTGAAAAAGGTATGGAAATTGATGGTATTGTAAAAAATATTACTGATTTTGGTGCATTTGTTGATTTGGGTAGCGGTGTTGATGGTCTTTTACATATTACTGATATTACTTGGGGTAGGATAAATCATCCATCAGACAGATTGAGCATAGGTGAGAAAATAAAAGTTAAAATTATAGATATAGATGTAGATAAAAGTCGTTTATCTTTAGGAACTAAGCAATTATCACAAAATCCTTGGGAAAAAATTCAGGATAGCTTTAATGAGGGAGATAAAGTTGAAGGTAAAATAGTTAATATTATGAATTATGGTGTCTTTATTGAAATTGAAGAAGGTATTGAAGGTCTTGTTCATATTTCTGAGTTCTCATGGACAAAACATATTAAACATCCAGCTGATATATATAAAGTAGGAGATAAAGTGAAAACAATTATTTTATCTATTGATAAGGATAATAAAAAAATATCATTGGGTGTAAAACAATTGTCTGATAATCCATGGTTAGATGTTGAAAAAAAATATAAAGTTGATGAAACTTATGATGGTAAAATATCAACTATTATTCAAACAGGTNTGTATGTTCAGATATCTGATGATATTGAAGGATTTGTTAGCAATGAAGATGTATCTTGGACAAGAAAAATAAAAAATGCTACTACTATATATAAGCAAAATGATGAAGTCAAGGTTAAGGTATTAGATGTTATTGCATCAGATCGTAAATTATCTTTAGGTATTAAACAGATAATTGATGACCCCTGGTTAAATATAGGTGATTATTTTAAAGAAAAAACTTCTGTTGAAGGTACAGTTTTATTTAATATGGATAAAGGTGTAGTTGTATTATTAGATAATGATTTTGAAGGAATAATTCCTGCAAGNAAGATAGATGGTTCTGTATCTGATTATAATGCTAATGATTTGCTTACTTTAAATATTGAAGAAATTAATTCTGAAAATAGAAGAATTGTACTCTCCATTGATCANAAATCATTNAAAAATGAAGATACTTCAAATNATGATAGTGAAGAATCTAATGATGAAGAAGTTTCTGAAAAATAATAGTTAGATAATATTTATGATTATTTTAGGGATTGAAACTTCATGNGATGAAACATCTGCATCAGTTCTTAAAGATGGCAAAATATTAGCNAATGTTGTTAATACTCAATTAATTCATAGTAAATATGGTGGNGTGGTACCNTCNCTTGCATCAAAGAATCACGAAAAATTGATTAATNATATTGTTGATAAAGCNGTTAATGACTCTAAAATAAANCTATCAGATATAGANGNTATAGCAGTTACTCAGGGACCTGGGNTGATTGGAAGTTTAATGGTTGGACTTAATTACGCAAAAGGATTATCTGTTGGTCTTNGTAAACCNATTATTGGTGTTAGNCATTTAGAAGGACATTTATTTTCTGGTTTAATTGATAATANTATTGATTTCCCNTATATCTGTTTNTTAGTATCTGGAGGGCATACTCAGATTTGGCAAGTAANTGGNTTTAATAATTATAAAATATTATCTACNACAGTAGATGATGCNGCNGGAGAAGCTTTTGATAAAGGCGCAAGAATATTAGGTTTAAAATATCCTGGTGGNCCAGAAATAGAAAAAGCTGCTAAAAATGGAAATNTNAAAAAATATCATTTTACAATTCCNTATGTAAAATCTAATCCATTNAATTTTTCATTTAGTGGNATGAAAACAGCTCTATTATATNTAACAAATAAATTNACTNAAAATGATTTAAATAAAGAGTTGGCAAATATTGCTGCAAGTTATCAAGAGAGTATAATTGATTCATTATTAAATAAATTATCAANTGTTTTAGATNTTTANAAATCTAGTAATGTTCTTATAGCAGGNGGAGTATCNGCAAATAAAAGATTTAGAANAAAATCNAATAAACTAGAAGAAGATAAAAATATNAAAATACATTTNCCTGATTTTAAGTATTGTACNGATAATGCTGCAATGATTGCNATGGTAGGATATAAAAAAATGTTAATTNATGATATATCAGATTTAAATATGTTNCCATTTTCATCTATTGANCATGTTTAATTTNAATATTAANTATATCTNCNTAGNTTTATTTATTGTNTTTTTTTATTTATTGCTTAATTATTACCACCTTATTAAAGCTAAAACAAATCATTTTAAAAACTTATTAATTATNNTCAGNNCAATAATTTTAATTTTTNTATTAATTTTATTTGTAAATCCAAATATTGAAAGTTTAAATNANGAAAATAAAANTATAGATTTAATTNTNGATAANTCTAAGAGTATGNCTTATAAANGTCAAANTATTAATAANAATATAGANAAAATATTAAATTGGAGCAGTGAGAATTTTATTNATNTAAATNTTTANTTATTTGGAGATAATTATAGAAAAATATCAAATNTAAATGAAGTNGATTTNACAGATGATTATACTANCTTTGGTGAATTTGTTTGGTAGTCACAATACTAANAATGATATTATTTTGCTNTCAGATGGAATAAATAATTATGGTTCTAGTGAAATTGATTATGAACAGTTTAATTCTATNAATATAATTGGATTNGGAGATANTGATTATTTAGATTTAGATATTAATATTGAATTGGTTGATACTCTTATTTATNATGAAAAAATTGANATTGATNTCATTGTAAATAAGAATATTNCTAATCAGAAAATATCAGGAAAAATTTTCTTATCTAATAATAATAATAATCAGAAAATTATTGGTTCATATAATTTAAATAAATTAAATAGTNAAGAGATAANATTNTCATTGTCTTTAGATGAATTTGAAAATTTTAATACAATTTATATAGACAATTCATACCAAGAAGAAAATTANTCCAATAATAGCTTTAATTTAATTTTAGATAATGTTAATNANTTAAAAGAAAAGTTNTTAATTATAAGTGGTTCTATATCTCAAAATACTAATTNTATTAAAAATATAATAAAAAATAATTTGNATGATTATGATATTAATCATTTATATAGAATNAATCAATCAATGTGGAATAAATCAATAGAAAATATTAATTTCAACAATTATGATCTAGTTGTATTAGATGATTTTCCATTGTATGAATATGATTCAAAAATATTAAATCAAAACATGGAAAAATATAGTNATAAAATTTTGTATTTTTTAGGTCCCAACAACTTTAGGAATAACTATATTCTCAATTATTGTGATTGTGAATATTTACAACTTAATAAAAGCATTTTAAATAAAAAGAATGAAGATGTTTATTATAATAATAAATATTATTATATTCAACCAAACGATGTTTCCTTTAGCATGAATTGTAAAGATAATGAAAATTTCTTATACNANAATGGAAATTCATTTATAAAAATAAAAGATAATATAATCTTATTTTTAATTCCTAACATGAATAGTTTCTCNTCAAGTNTACAAAGTAAAGAATTATTATTTAATGATTTGTTATTATCTGTTATTGATAATGAAATTTATAATAATAATAGATTGTTTGAAATATTTCTAAATTCAAACAATATAACTTTATTAAATAAATCTAGAATTGATATTAAATTTTATAAAAATTTTTCTGATCAAAAATTATTTTTAAATATATATAAGGATAACAATTTATATAAACGTTTTAATGAATTTAATAGAATTGATAATAACCATTTTATAAAAGAATTATTATTTGATAGTAGTGGAGATTATTTAGTCCAGGCTGAATTAATTGATAATGATATTAAGTATTCTAGTAATAAATTAAATGTTTCCGTTAATAATATAGATTNNGAATTAATGAATAAAGGTTTNAATATGGAATTTTTATCTATAATTACAAATAATACTAATGGAATTTTATATCCATATACCGATATTGATGGGTTTTTAGAAAATATTGAAATTTCAAATGTGAATAATGTAAATTATACTAAATACGATTTTAAAAACTACTCATATCTATTATTGGTTTTGGTATTTTTATTATCAATAGAATGGTATGTTAGGAATAAGGTAGGTCTTGTCTAAATGAAAATTATATTGATTATATTTTTAAGTTTGTTAATATCAGATAATAATACTATTAAACAATGGGACTTAGAAAAATTATATTCTAATCAAATTCAGAATAATAGCATTAATTTACAAAATCAAAGTAATACNACTATTTTATCTAATAGAATAGATAAGGATGCCTATATCGTCGGACCTGGAGATAAGTTCTTTATAAATTATTCAGTTAATGATAAATCTTTTAGTAATTATATAGTGATTTCTCAATTAAATGATATAGTTATACCAAATTTAGGNATGATAAACTTAGATGGCTTATCATTAAGTGAATCATATGTTAAAATNAAAAATGTATTTAATAATAAATATAATAATTTAAATATTGATATAACTTTAACAGATGTTAGAAAATTTTATGTCAATGTTTATGGAACAAATTCTGGGCCATCTAAAATTTTAACTAGTCCACTTGAAAAAGTATCTGATGTGTATGAAAAAATTATTAGTCAAATTAATATAGATGAAGATAANAGTCTTACATATAGAAATATTGTTTTAAATAGAAATTCAGATACTACATATATTGATTTGTTACAGCATAAAAGGCTGGGTAGTGGATATAACCCNGAATTAATTGAGGGNGATGAAATTTATTTAAAAAGCTTCTATAAATATATAGATATTTATGGAGGAATAAATAATCCTGGNAGATATGAATATAAAGANAAAGAACTTTTAAAAGATTTGATTAATATCTGTGGTGGATATACAGAAGAAATTAATATTAGTGATATAAAAATATCTAGGTTTTATGGTAATGAAGAATTTCCNGAAGAGATTAAAGTTNATAATAATTTTAATGATTTTATTGTTAAGNAATTTGATCATATTACAGTCCCCAAAATTGATAATTCAAAGAATTTTGTATATATAGATGGAGAAGTNAAAATTCCTGGCTATTACTTATTAGAAAAAACTATGTCAGTTCAAGATTTAATTAATAAAGCAGGTGGTTATACAAAAAATGCAAATAAAAGAAAGTTGATGATTAATAATGAAATTTTAAAAGATATATATGATTATGAGTTAAGTAGAATAAATTTAATACCTCCTCAAAATAGATCGTTATCTGAAATATCATATATGCAGTCTCGTACATTAACTGAAAAGGGCTCTATAGTATCAAATGATCAATCTATGACTAATAAGTTATTAAGTTATGATTTGAATGTTAATGATAAAGTCTATATCCCCGTTTTAATAAACTTTATAGAAGTTATAGGAGCAGTAAATAATCCAGGTAGATATCCGTATATCGAGGGCTACAATATATCTGATTATATAAAAGAAGCTGGAGGTAAAAATAATAAATACAGAGGAAAAATTTTTATTATGAATTCTTTAAATCAAAAATTAAAAGTTTCAAAAAAATATGATAATATAACCAACGGTGATATAATTTTTGTTGAGACTGAAGAGAATTTCAATACATGGAATAAATTAAAAGAATCTATGAGCCTTATTGGTCAGTTAGCAACTTTAATTGCAGTAATACAGAGTGCATCAAATTAAAATGGATAATTATTTGTTGAAATTTTTATTTAAAAATAAATTAAATATTAAAAAATATTTATTGGTTACTTTATTGTTGTCAATTATGTATTCTTTCTTCTCTAATGTATATTTTCAATCAGAAATTACTCTTTACCCTGCAGGAGAATTATCTTCTAGTACTGAAATATATAGCGATTTTAAAGATGCAATTGAATCATTTGGTTTTGAATCTTCAAATGCAGAAAATAATTTTTATATTCCTGATATTATTGAAAGTAGAAGGTTAAAAAAAGAAATAGTATATAAAGAATGGAATACAAGTAAGTTTTCTAATCCAGTAAATCTTATTGATTATTGGGAACTAAAAGATTCTAATATATTTAGTAGAATTATTTTATTTATTAAAAACACATTTAATTCTTATAATTTTAATTCAAAGTTAAAATATGAAGAAGATGCTGTTCAATTATTAGACGATTTGATTTTTGTTGATGAGAAAAATTCTGGTTTGATAGAAGTAATTGTTTTAATGGATGAACCGCAATTAGCTGCTGATATTGCAAATTTCATTTCAGATTATGTTATCAAATATGTTGAAGAAGAGCAAAAGCTTTTTGCACGAAAAACAAAAGTCTTTTTGAAGACAATGTTAGATTCAGCTCAAAGTGAATTAAAAGAATCGGAAATTGATTTAACTTTATTTAAAGAAAAAAATCCATTGAGTCTAGATACTCCTGAATTACAACTAGAAAGAATAAGGTTGATAAGAAAGGTAGAAGTTAATCAAGAAGTATATATCACTATTAGAAAGCAATATGAGCTATCTAAAATTGAAGAGTCAAAAGAGAGATTGTTTGTGAATATTTTAGATAATGCTAAACCTTCTTTATATAAAGAATATCCTAAAAGATTAATTATAATTTTATGTTTTACATTTTTAGGAACATTATTATTGATTTTAACTGAGTCAATAGTTTTTAGATTGAAAAATATAATTAAGCAATTAGATAGTTAGATGAAACCTGATAAATTACCTGATTTTTTTATATTGGGTGTTCAGAAAGCAGCTACATCGACTATTCATGCAATTTTAGAAAAAGACAGTCAATTTAGTTTGCCCTATAAAAAAGAAACTCATTTCTTTAGTGAAAATTATGATAAAAAAATAAACTGGTATTTAAATCAATATAATTCATTATCATCATATATAATAAGAGGTGAGGTTGATCCTTCTTATATTTTTTATAAAAAGGCATCATCTAATATAAAAAAATATATAGATTCGCCTAAATTCATTATAGTTTTTAGAAAACCAATTGATAGAGCCTATTCTCATTATTTAATGTCTAAATCTCGTGGTTATGAAAATTATTCTTTTAATGAAGCTCTATTATTAGAAAATGAGAGATTATCTGATAGTAATAATTTTTCATATTCACATTATAGTTACTTATTAAGAGGTAATTATGCTGAGCAAATTATGATGTATAAAAAAAAATTCCCTAAATCTAAATTTTTATATATGAAATATGATGATTTTACTAATGAAGAAACAAAAGTCTTATTTTTAAAGAAAATATACGATTTTTTAGATTTAAGTTTTAATGAAAATCTAAATATTACTCTACATAAGAACAAATCACATTCGACAAAAAATAAATTTGTTAGAGATTTAACTCATACAGATAATTTTTTAAGAGATGTTTTAAAAAAAATAATACCAACAGAGTATTTAAGATTTAAAATTCTTAATAAAATAAAAGAATTTAATCAAAAAGATATTATTGTAAAGAAGTTAAATTATAAAGATATTGATCAAAGATTTATTGATTGGAATAATAATCAATCAAATTTACTCTCTAAAGTAACATATTTAAATACTAAGGATTGGATTATATGAGACTAACAAAACCAATAGTTATAACAGGTATGCATCGCTCTGGGACAACCCTGTTAGTAAAATTACTAGAAAAGAATGGTATCTTTTTAGGTTCGATTCAAGATGAAAATAAAGAGTCGATATTTTTCCAAAGAATAAATAGATGGCTTGTATCATTCAATGATTCATATTGGGATAATCCAAAGACATTTAAATATTTGAATAATGATGATAGTGATTTACTAGTTTCAAAATTAAAAAAAACATTAAGTAATAGATTCTTAAATGTTATGTTCTTTGGATATAAAAATATTTTTTCAAATAAAAATTTTAAAAATTACACCCCATTATGGGGTTGGAAAGACCCCGTGAATACTTTTACTATTGATATATGGAAAAAGATATTTCCAGATTTATCTATAATAAATATTAATAGGAATCCCCTAGATGTGTCTTGTAGCCTATTAAATAGACAAGAAAAATTAAGAATTATGGACAAGGACAATATTAGTAGTTTTATTAATTCATTTATACCTTTATTATCTGTAAATAAGGGTTCAATATATAGATCTTTAAATCTGAATAATATCGATGATTGTTTGATTTTATGTAAGAAATATTATGAACAAATTAAAATTAATAATAAGTCAAATGTAAAAAATCTAAACATTAACTTTGAAAAGTTAATAAATAATCCTGAACAGGAAATATTAAAGATTTATAATTTTTGTGGTATTGTCGATTATAATTTAAATGATGATTGTAGACTTATTGATCAGAATGTTTTAGATAAGTATAAGGATTGTAATTTATTATATGATGAAGAATTATTAGAGTCAATCACTTATGAATAGTGATAAATCTAACTGTTGTATTATTACAGTAAATTATAATTCTTATTCATTTACAAAGAAACTTCTTTTTTCATTAAGAATGAGTGATTGTAAAACAGATACATTGTATATAATAGATAATTTTTCATTAGATGAATCTTATAGCAAGATTTTTAGTTTGTTAACGCTTAATAATAAAAATAAAGTAAATTTTCCTAATTCAAAAATTTCAACTTGTTATAAAATTAATAATATTTATTTAGTTAGATTGCAGAAAAATTATGGATATGCTTCTGCAATAAATATAGCTTTGGAAATAAACAAACAAAATAATAAAAATTTATACTATTGGGTGGTAAATAATGATATAGAAGTTGAGTTGAACACTCTAGGAATATTAAAAGAACAGTATACAACTAATTCTATTATCACACCTGTTGTATATGATCTTAATAATAAACATAGAATTCAATCTTTAGGATGTAAGATAGATCCATATTTTTTAACAACTAAAAATATAACATCAATTAGATCTTTACATAAGACAAAAATAGACTACTTATCTGGTGTTTCTCTTTTTTTTGATAATAATGTTTTAAATAAAGTTGGCTTATTTTCTGAAAATTATTTCATGTACTATGAGGATGTGGACTGGTGTATTAGAGCCTTAAATGAAGATGTTAAATTAAAAATTAATTTAAATACAAAAATATTTCATAATTATAAAAAAAATATCAATTTTAAATTAAAAATACATTATCTATTAAATAGATTAAGACTAGCTTTTAGATTCTATAAATCTAAAATACCATTAGTTTTTTTATACACTATTTTAAGTCTTCTGTTTAATCTTTTTAGATATTCGTTTATTATTAAAAATGTTAAATAAATTAATAAATATACTAGCTATTTTAACAATTTCACTTATTGGTGCTGATAGGATAAATATACTAACTGATTCTTTTGATTTTTTTGTATTTACACCATTTTTATTGTTCAGCTTTTTACTTGTCTTTCTACTACTAATATATAAAAATCATAATCTTGATATGTCTTGGTTTATGACAAATAATTATTTTGTATTATTTTTTTCACTTTACTTTATTACATGTATTATTAGTATATTTCTTTCAATTGATATTTATATTTCAATTAAAAGATTTCTACTGTTAGTTTATTTGATTCTTTCGTCTGGTATATTATTATCTTATTTTAATAATAAAAATGAATTAAGAATAATTTTAGTTAAATCTTCTATATTGGGTTCTATATTATTTTATATATTTAATTTAATCCTTATTGCTAATTGGTTTACAAATATTGATATTGATATTAGTATTATTAATTTTGTTCCAGATCAAATTGCTTATTTCATTCCAAGACTTGGTGGTTATACTATGGATTCAAATAGAGGTAATGTTATACTATCTTTTTTTACTTTAATTTTATTTTTATTTAATAGACAATCAAAAAAAAATTTTGTAATAATCGTTGTTAATATTTGCTTTTTATTACTTAGTTTTTCAAGAACAATATATTTATTATTATTCATGATACTGTTATATCAATTAGTAATAACAAAAAAAGAAACAAGACACGCAATATTTAAGAGTTTAATATATGGAGTTATATTTTTCATTATTATTATTTCTTATCTGAATATTAATGAATATATAAATTTAGAGTTGACATTAAATGAAAGATTTAATGTTTTTGAAATATCAAGGTTTTCTTCAGCAGGCATCCATCTTAAATTAATATATGAAGGTTTTCATAAAGCTTTTAATGATTTTAAGATATTACTTTTTGGATCTGGTTTTGGAACATCATATCTATTAATAAAAGGGTATTACTGGAGCGGTGTTAAATATGGAAATTATCATTCTTTATATATAACATCTCTTGTTGAGTCTGGATTTTTTAATTTTGTATCTATATTTATGATTTCCTTTCTTATCCCTATGATTCTAGATTATAAAAGCTATATATTTTCATTTTTATTTGGATTATTATTTTTTAATATATTTTATCAGTTAATAATGGAACCCCTGTTTTGGTTTTCAATTTTATTATTTTATAAGTTTTATTATTTAGATTTAAAATATGAAAAATAGATTCGTAATTGATATTAGAATGATTGGAAGTTCTGGAATTGGTACTTATATCCAAAATATTTTATGTGGTATTCTTAATAACTATAAGAAAACAAATATAATACTACTTGTAAACCCATATTTTGATTATTCCAAAATATTAAGAAATTTTAATTCAAATAATTTTAAAATTATAACAATAAATTCTCCAATTTATTCTATCCGAGAACAATTTGAAATTTATTTTAAATTAATAAAATATAAGATTGTTCTGTTTTGGGCACCTCATTATAACATTCCAATATTATTAAATGCGAATTTATTAGTTACAATACATGATATTTGGCATATTGTTGATAAATCGCCTGTTCGATTCTTAAGGAATTTATATGCTAGGGTTTTATTCTTTTTTATAAAATTTAAAAAAGCAAATATTATTACAGTTTCAAATTTCACAATGAATGAAATAATTGCATATACAAATATTACTTCTAATATTACTGTAGTAAAAAATGGAATAGATAAATTTTGGAAATCAAATAAATCATACAAAAACAGTAGTAACATAATATACGTTGGAAATATAAGAAAGCATAAAAATGTTAGTCTACTAATTGATTCATTTAAAAATATTAATGATTCATCATTTAAACTTTTGTTAATTGGCAGTTCAAATAATTATTTAAAAAAAAATAATTTCAATAATGAAAATATTAAATTTATAGATAAAGTAGATAGAGAAAAACTTGTTGAATATTATAATAACGCAAGATTGCTTGTTTTACCTTCAAAATACGAAGGTTTTGGTTTTACACCACTGGAATCTATGGCTTGTGATTGTCCTGCTTTAGTATCTGACTTTTCAGCAATCAGAGAAATTTGTAAAGATGGTGCTTATTATTTTAATCTNGATAAAAAAGATGATTTAAAAAATAAAATTATANATTTNTTAAACAATGATCAANTATGTGATNATTTGATAAAAAAGGGNAGAGAAATTGTAAAACAATATGATTGGNANAAAACAGTTCATGAAACTATAAAAATAATTGATAAACTATTAGTAAATTANATTTNCTAATTTTTACTAATTTTTACATGTTCAAAAGNTAATATGCTTAATTTAAAATATATAAANGAAAATATTGATTTTGTAAAAGATTGCANTAATCAAAANAAATGTGATNTNGATATAGATAANATTATANTATTAGATTCTGATAGAAAGTCTCTAATTAATAAAGTTGAAAAATTAAAAGCNAAAAGAAATCAATTAAANAAAGAAATATCAAAAAATAGAANTGATAATACNAANGATATTTCTTNATTAATTNAAGAAATGAAAGAAATTTCAATAGANATTAAGGATTTAGATAAATCTTTAGTNTCTATTAATGATACTTTAANTAAACAATTATTATATATACCAAATATAATTCANAAAACTGTTCCANTAGGANCTGTTNAAGATAANGTTGTTNTNCGAGAATGGGGTNANAAACCTNNNTTTGAATTTGATATAAAAGATCATAAGANNTTATGNGAGNTTAATTCTTTNATNGATTTTAAAAGAGCAGCTAATATTTCTGGTTCTGGTTTTCCTTTGTATACTGATTTAGGTGCTAAATTAGAAAGAGGNTTNATAAATTTCATGCTAGATGTACATTCAAAAAATGGATATACAGAATTATTTCCACCTTTTTTAGTTAATGCTAATTCTCCTAAAACAACTGGTAATCTTCCTAAGTTCACTGAAGATATGTATTTTGTAGAAAATGATAATTTATATTGTATNCCNACAGCTGAAGTACCAGTTACAAATATGCATTTAAATGAAATTTTAAATGAAGATGAACTACCAAAAAAATATGTTGCNTATAGTGCATGTTTTNGAAGAGAAGCAGGTAGNTATGGTAAAGATACAAAAGGTTTNTTAAGATTACATCAGTTTAATAAAGTTGAGTTAGTTAAATTTGTTAANCCTNAAGATTCNTATAATGAATTAGAGCTATTATTAAATGATGCTGAAAAGATATTGCAAAAATTAAATCTTCATTATAGAGTTATTTCTTTGGCATCTGGTGATTTATCTTTTTCTGCGGCTAAATGTTATGATATTGAGGTTTGGTCTCCATATGAAAAGAANTATTTAGAAGTATCAAGTTGTTCAAATTTTGAATCATTTCAAGCAAATAGAGGAAATATTAAGTTCAGAAATAAAAGTACTAATAAATTAGAANTATTACATACTTTAAATGGTTCTGGATTAGCAACACCTCGNTTAATGGTCGCACTGCTTGAAACATTCCAGGATNCNGATGGTAAAATAAATATNCCTTCAATTTTAAATAAATATATNAATTATGAATAANATACNNTACTCTTTCTTTATATTANTGTCATTATCATTATCACANGATGTTTTAGTTGATACTACTAAAGAAAATTCTTATGAAAATTTANCCTTAGCAGATTCNTTAGAATTTCAAGAAGATAATTTATTTGAACAGCTATTAAATGAATCAAANTTATTTTATGCTGATGCTATAATATCAGATTTGAAAGGTGATACTATTAATACATTGTATTATTTTGATAATTTATTTAAAGCATTAGCTCAATTAGAACAGATAAGTAAAAATGTACCTGAGATTGCAAAAGTTAAATATCAAAATATTTTATCGGCTTCTATTGAATATTATGATAATAAAGTAAGCTCTGTTGATCATACTAAATCTGGTTTATCTACTGCAGTATTTAAGGANAAATTAGANGAGTATATATATAGTCANAATTTATATGATATAATTGATATNGAAGANACTGTNGAAATAATTGAAGGNCATGTTCCTATNACTTATAATAAACAGGTTGCTAGNATAATTAAGTANTANCAAAANCAAGGNAGNCCTTATATTCANCAATGGNTAAATNGAGAAGATAAATTNAAAGAAATTATTTTNCCTATATTGAAAGAAGANGGNCTNCCTCCTGAAATATTTTATGTTGCAATGGTTGANAGTGGNTTAAAAACNGATGCAAAATCATATGCTTCNGCAGTAGGNCCATGGCAATTTATATCTAGTACAGCTAAAGTNTTTGGACTTNAAAAAAATTATTATATNGATGAAAGAAGAGATATNGAGAAATCAACAAGAGCAGCTTGNAANTATTTAAAACGANTNCANAANCAATTTGATGATTGGTATTTAGCTTTTGCTGCATATAATTGTGGTGANACAAGAGTNCAAAGACATATTAATTATTTTAATACAAGAAATTTTTGGGAACTTAAAAATTTACCAAAGGAAACTCAAAATTATGTGCCTAGTATTTTAGCAATAATTTTTATATCNAAAAATCCAGAGAAATATAATTTTAAAGTAAATCCTGATGAGTACTTTNAATGGGATGTTATNGATATAAAAAAATCNGTTAAAATAGAAGATATTTCTAAGTGTAGTGGAATAAGTACTAAAGTTTTAAAGCAATATAATTCNGAACTGTTNAGAGATATNGTNTATGTAAATGGAAATAGTCCATATAAATTTAAAATGCCATCTGGTTGTAANGCCTCTTTTGATTCACTCTTTGCATTGATACCNGAAGCTAAATCTGAAGGTACATATATAATCAGTCATAAAGTNAAGTCAGGAGAAAGTTATTGGGTGTTNGCNACAAGACACAATACTACAATTACNGCTATTTGTGAATTNAATAATCTTGATAGAAATAAGCCNCTAAGATTGGGAAAGATAGTTAANATTCCTGTTGGAGATAAATCTAAGTATAAAAAACAACCAACAAAGCATATTTACAAGGTTAAAAGGGGCGATTCTCTAAGTAGAATAGCTGTAAAGTATAAAACAAAGGTATCAAAAATCAAAAAGTGGAATAATTTAAAAGGTGATTTTATAAAAGTAGGTCAAAAATTAGTAATTTATAAATGATTTTAAAATATTTATCAAAGAAAAACTTATTTATACTATTATCAGTATTTATACTTTTTTTAATAACTTTTAATTCTAATGATATTAATGAAAATAGTATTGCAGTTGTAAATATTGATGGTGTTATTCTTGAATCAGGTAAGTTTGTAAAAGCATTAGATAAATTTAATAAAGATGCTAATATTAAAGCAATTATATTGAGAATAAATAGTCCTGGTGGCAGTGTAGCTCCAAGTCAGGAAATCTATGAAAAGATCAATCAATTAAAGTTAGATAAGAAAAAGCCGATTGTTACATCTGTTAGTAATGTAGCTGCATCAGGGGGTTATTATATTGCTATAGGTTCTGATCTTATTGTAACTAATCCTGGCTCAATAGTTGGTTCAATTGGAGTTATTATGAGTTATCCTATTACTAAAAATTTATTCAATAATTTAGGAATTGACTTCAATACCTATAAAAGTGGCGAATATAAAGATTCTGGAAGTCCATATAGATATAATACAGAAAACGATGATAAATATTTTAATGAAGTTATAGAAGATTTGCATGGCCAATTTGTGCTTGAAGTCTCTAGACAAAGAAATATTCCTTTGACTGAATTAAAAGAATATGCGCAAGGACAAATTTTCACAGGAAATCAAGCTATGCAAATTGGTTTAGTTGATAGAATTGGTACTTTCGAAGATGCTTTGAACATATCAAAGAATTTAGCTAATATATCAGGTGATATAGATTTAGTATATCCTGAATATGAAAAATATAGTTTTTTAAATAATTTTATAAATTTTTATGATTATTTATCGATTAAAAATTATTTAGTTCCTATGTTTATAATGAATTAATAAAATATGACAAAATTAGATATAATTAAGAAAATTTCGTTAGAGACAGGCTTTACTAATGTTGAAGTAGAGTTATTTCTTGATAGTTTTATTAACTCTATTAAAACTTCATTATCAAAAGGAGAAAAGATTGAAATAAGAGGTTTTGGTAGTTTTATAACAAAAAAAAGGAATGCAAGAAAAGCAAGAAATCCATTAACAAATGAGGTTGTTAATTTGGATGATCGTTATATTCCTTTTTTTAAAGTATCAAAAATTTTAAAAGAGTATGTCAATAAAACAATAATAAGAGGATTTTAATTTATGCCTTGTGGTAAAAAAAGAAAAAAGAAAAAAATGAATACGCATAAACGTAAAAAGCGTTTACGTTCGAATAGACATAAAAAGAAAGTAAGATAAAAAATAATTTATGATTTAGTTTTTGCCCATCTATAAATATATATTTATGGATGGGCTTTTTTATACTATGAATAATCAATTAATATATACTGTAACTCAAATAAATAATTATTCATCAGATATCCTGAAAAAAGAATTATCAAATGTATGGGTAACTGGTGAGATTTCATCATTAAAAAAATATCCTTCAGGCTATACATATATTACACTTAAAGATTCAAAGTCTGAATTGTCTTGTCTATGTAATTATCAGTTAGATCCAAATATTGTTGAAGGAATGGAGGTTACTATAAATGGTTCAGCCGATATATATACTTTTAAGGGAAACTATCAATTTAGAGTTTCTAATATCTTTTTAAAGGGGCAAGGAGATTTGTGGCTTAAGTACTCAAAAATTAAAGCTAAGCTTGAAAAAGAAGGTTTATTTGATTCGAATCATAAAAAGAAAATTCCAACTTATGCGCAAAATATAGGAATAATAACATCATTAGAAGGTTCAGTACTAAGTGATATTCGAAATATTATTAAAAGAAGATCTCCGCATGTAAAATTATTTTTAATTAATTCTAGAGTTAGTGGAAATGCTTCTATAGACAGTTTGTGCGAATCTATTCAAAACTTTAATCAGTTGAATTATATTGATGTTATCATTTTAGCTAGAGGAGGTGGTAGTATAGAAGATTTGTCTGTTTTTAATGANGAACGATTNGTNAGAGAAATTTTTAAATCTAACATACCTATTATTTCGGCTATTGGNCATGAAACTGATTTTACCTTATCTGATTTTGTATCAGATTTAAGGGCCTCAACACCATCTGAAGCAGCTGAAAGATGTTGTGTTTCTNAATCTAAAATNCAAGATAAGATTAACTATGATTATGATAGAATTTTTTTGGAAACAGTAAATTTAATTAAAAATCAAAAAAGNAAATTAGATGNTTCTATGAATATTTTGGAAAAATACATGAGAACTGATTTTGTGATTAAAAGAAAAGAAAAAGTNNTTTTTTTATATAAATTATTATATANNNCAATTNCTAATAAAAAATACTCATTNGTTAACCTCATTAATANAACTGAAAAAATATTTAAAAAATATGATGATAATAAAATAAAGAANCTTGGTTATTCAATTTTACGTAAAGATAANAAAATTATAAAAAATCCTGATAANTTAANTGTAAANGATATAATAAATATTGAAATGTATAAAGGAAATNTAATTTCAAAAATAAAGGAAATAAATGATTAAAAAGAATAATAAAGAACCTGAAAATTTTGANAATGCTTTAGAAGAACTTGAGAAATTAAGTGAGAAAATTCAAGATAATTCAACTAGCTTAGAANAAATGTTNGAAATTTTTGAAAGAGGAACATACTTATCAAAGTATTGCAAACAGAAATTAAATGATNTTGATAATAGATTAACTTTATTAGTTAAGGAAAATGATGTTTTTAANGAGAAAAAGATAAAATAATGAATGTTNTATGTACAGGTAATAAAAANAAACCAAAATTAAGCTTAATAATAAATCAGTTAAANCTTTTATTTAATANTACTNCTCANNATTTATATATTGATNATAATNTAAGAGAAGNAGTTGATGNAGNATTNTATNATTTTTTNNATTTATATAGACCNAATAATGATNTTGATTTNGTAGTTTGTNTTGGAGGNGATGGTTCTATTTTATCAGNTGTAAGNCGTATGAATGATTATCAAATACCTATTATAGGAATTCATATTGGTAATTTAGGTTTTTTAAATAAGCTNNATATGGATGATTATATAGAAATATTGAAANATATATTAGANTATGANTCTATTGTTTATGATAATAAATTTTTATTGGCAGCTCATTTTGAAAACAATGAAAATTGTAAAGAAACTATTTATGCTCTTAATGAAATATTTNTTAATCAAGGTGAGCTAAATAGATTGTTAACNTTGAATGTTAATATTAATGATAAATATTTAAATACATATAGATGTGATGGACTTATAATTTCTACNCCATTAGGNTCTACTGCTTACTCNTTATCAGCTGGTGGACCAATTGTTGCATATGANGTNGATTGNCATATTATAACTCCTGTTTCACCGCATATTTTATCATCTAGNCCAATTATCTTAAATGATAAGGATNTNATCGATGTNAAATGTCCAGANACTTGTAATATTATGGTTTCNNCTGATGGNCAAGAATCAAGNNTAATTANAAANTNATCTAGNATTGTAGTTAANAAATCAAAAGTGTCAGCCAAATTTTTAAAATTTAATAATGAACAATCTTATTTAGAAAAACTAAGATCTAATATTGGTTGGCATAANTAATGANCTTTAAAAGATACATNGTTTTTTTATTTATAATTATAGGNTGTAATTCAAAAAACTCTAATAACTTTTNANTGTTAAAAGATGCTTTTGTAGATTGGTATCATAAAAATCACATAACAGAAAAGTTCGATTATGANTTGTCATATTTNAATGTAAAGAATAATGCTTTAGATAATGATTATATNGANGATATAAATAGATTTAATTTAGAANTAAGTCAAATTAATAAAAATGATTTAAAATATAACGATAAAGTTGATTATGAAATTTTATTAAATATCATNAATTATCTTCNNGTNTTAAATATAAATAATAAAAATTTAGATTTTAATATTAATGATGTTATTANAAATATTTATAATTCTTTGTTTTATATAATAAATAGTAATGANAGGCCNGATTTTCAAAAAATAATAAATTTAGAAAATCATTTAACTGATGTAATTAAATATTTAGATATTTCAAAAGATAGNATTAATTCNGATTATAATAATATTATATTAGATAAATTTAATTCTAATTATAANATTTTATTANNATATATTGATTTTATAAAAGGAGANTTNTCAATTAATGANGATAATTATACTGATTTAGANAATTCATTTGATTTATTGATNTCTAAATTAAANAAGTATAATAACTGGGCTAATTATGATTATAATTANTCATCTAATATTGAATACATTAAAAATGATNTAAGTAGTTATACTTTATATCTNNATGAATTATTTAGTAANGATANCTATAATTATGAGAANAGCNTTNCATATCTAAAAAATAAAAGTAAAACATTAAATAATCAGATATTTAATGAAAGTCTTAAGATATATTTAAATTTCAATGATGAACCNATA
The DNA here is from genome assembly GCA_002705605.1 of Fidelibacterota bacterium. Classification (GTDB taxonomy): domain Bacteria; phylum Fidelibacterota; class Marinisomatia; order SCGC-AAA003-L08; family D37C17. The sequence goes on from PAJD01000011.1 coordinate 81,850, forward strand.
TGGGTAGATAAATCTGATACTTTAAATGTTGTTAATTGGGTTTTAAGTAATAAAATTAAACCTCATGCATTTTCTAAAACTGATTTAATCAGTAATATTTCTTATAATTATAGAAATATAGTTAATTTTTATAAAGATGTTAGTTCTGAAAAAATAGATACTTCATTATCATCTGTTCGATTAAGAGAAAATCATGAAATAGTAAATGATCATTATTATCTTAATAATAATTTTATAATCAATGATGATTTGTATTTTTATCCGCTTAATGATTATTATTCAATAAATTTGATTTTTGAAAAAATTTTTTCTATGCATAATATATATGGTTCTTTAAATAATAATTATAATGAATTAAGAAGGATTGAGAATGGTTTTTATACATCTGGACTTTCCTTGTTTTTATATGATTTATATGTAAACAATATAAATGGTGATTCGTCTTTAAGTAAAATAGTTTTNTATCTAGAGTTATTAANGAATATTGAANTAGCAATTTTACAAGATTTATACATTGATCAATTAGATGAAAAAGCTATATTAAANTCACTTGAATCAAAAGCGTTTTTATCAAAAAGTGAATCTGAAAANATCTTCCTTCAATCATTTGAATTGAAGAGTTTTCACATAGAACAGNTNTTAACCTATTTTCATTTATTAAGTTTATATGAAAAAGATTGCTTATTAAGTGGTAAATATAAAANTGGTGAGTTTTTAGATAAGATTTTTAATTATGGATATGTTAATTATTATACTATTAAATAAACATGAGTAATAAGACTAATTATACAGCTGAATCAATTAAATCCTTAGATTGGAAGGAACATATTAGATTACGTCCCGGTATGTATATTGGTAAGCTAGGTGATGGTTCTTCAATTGATGATGGTATATATATATTAATTAAAGAAATTATAGACAATTCAATTGATGAGTTTATAATGGGTTTTGGAAAAAAAATAAAAGTTGAATTANTAGATGACACAATNAGAATCAGAGATTATGGAAGAGGNATACCTTTATCTAAATTGGAAGATTGTGTTTCTAAAATAAATACTGGTGGAAAATATGATTCACAGGTATTTAAAAAATCTGTAGGATTAAACGGTGTTGGTACAAAAGCTGTTAATGCACTGTCTGAAAGATTNCAAATAGAATCAATTAGGGATAATCAAAGTTTAAAATTANTATACAATNGAGGAGAAATAGTTGAAAAAAATGAATCTAATGATTTAGATGCAAAAAATGGTACGATCGTTGAATTTATTCCAGATTCAGAAATCTTTAAAAAATTTAGTTTTATCAATGATTACGTTGAAACACAAATATCACATTATGTTTATTTAAATTCCGGTTTATCAATATACTATAATAAAAGAAAATTTTATTCAGAAAATGGTCTAAAAGATTTACTCCTTAATTATACAGAAAATCAAAAGATTGCATATCCAATTATTCATTTAAAAGATAATGATATNGAGGTTGCAATAAGTCACGGTTATCAATATGGTGAAGAGTATTATTCTTTTGTTAATGGTCAAAATACAACAAGTGGTGGNACACACTTAGCTGCATTTAGAGAAGCCGTAGTTAAAACAGTTAGAGATTTTTATAAGAAAGATTTTGATGCATCTGATGTGAGAGCATCTATAATTGCTTCNATAAGTATAAGGATACAAAATCCNATTTTTGAATCTCAGACAAAAACAAAATTAGGATCTACTGATATAAATGAAGAAGGTTTNACAGTTAGAATTTTTATCAATGATTTTATTAAAAAACATTTAGATAATTATTTACATAAAAATACTGATGNTTCAGANGAGTTATTAAANAGAATTCTNCANTCTGAAAAAGAAAGAAAAGCATTNTCAGGTATTAAAAAAATTGCTAATCAAAGAGCAAAAACTGCAAATTTACACAATAAAAAATTAAGAGATTGTAANTTTCATTTTAATGATAATAATATTGATGATGAGCTTCGTNTAAATACATCNATTTTTATTACTGAAGGTGACTCAGCATCAGGTTCTATTACTAAATCCAGAGATGTTAAAACTCAGGCGGTTTTTAGTTTAAGGGGTAAACCACTTAATTCATATGGCTTAACTAAAAAAATTGTTTATGAAAATGAAGAGTTCAATCTCCTGCAGCATGCTTTAAATATTGAAAATGGCTTAGATAGCTTAAGGTATAACCAAATAATTATTGCAACTGATGCTGATGTTGATGGTATGCACATTAGATTGCTATTGTTAACATTCTTTTTACAGTTTTATCCTAAAATAGTTAAAAATGGTCACGTNTATATTCTTAAAACNCCACTTTTTAGAGTAAGAGATAAGAATAAAACAATATATGCNTATGATGAAAAAGAAAAGAACAGCGCTATTGACTTATTATCATCTAATCNAGAGATTACACGATTTAAAGGATTGGGTGAGATTTCTCCTGGAGAATTTAAAAATTTTATTAATTCAAATATAAAATTAGAACCTGTTATTTTTAGAGAAAATACATCTATACAGGATGTATTAAGTTACTATATGGGTAAAAATTCTCAAGATAGACAGAATTTTATAATTGAAAATTTAATGGTTGATAATTTATAAATGTCAAATAAAAATACAGATAATAGAAATATTTCAACTATGTATGAAGATTGGTTTCTTGAATATGCTTCATATGTTATACTAGAAAGGGCAGTTCCNAAGATTGAAGATGGTTTAAAACCAGTTCAAAGAAGAATATTACATTCTATGAGAGAAATGCATGATTCAAGATATCATAAAGTAGCTAATATTATTGGTAACACTATGCAATATCANCCNCATGGAGATGCCGCAATAGGAGATGCATTAGTAAATCTAGGGCAAAAAGATTTATTGATTGATACTCAGGGTAATTGGGGAGATATTAGAACAGGAGATAGATCAGCAGCTCCTAGGTATATTGAAGCAAGACTTTCAGAATTTGCTCTAGAGGTAGCTTTTAATAAGCCTATAACAAAAACTAATCCATCGTATGATGGAAGAAAAGATGAACCTATTGCACTCCCAATGAAATTTCCTTTACTTCTTGCTCAAGGAGCTGAAGGAATTGCAGTTGGTTTATCAACTAAAATTTTACCACATAATTTTAATGAACTATTAAAATCTTCTATTCAAATTTTAAAAGAAAAACCATTTAAAATTTTTCCTGACTTTCAAACTGGTGGTTTAATTGATGTGACACAATATAATAATGGGAAAAGAGGTGGAAAAGTAAGAGTTAGATCTCATATTGATATTGTTGATAAACATACATTGAAAATTTCTAGTATACCTTATAATACAACAACGACCAATTTGATTGATTCAATTGTCAAGGCTAATAATTCTGGAAAATTAAAAATTAAAAGCATTGAGGACAATACTGCAGAAGAAATTGAGATTATTATAAATTTAGTTAAAGGTGTATCTCCAGATATGACAATAGACGCTTTGTATTCTTTTACAAATTGTGAAATATCAGTTTCGCCTAATTGTTGCGTTATTGTTAATAATAAGCCAGAATTTATAACAGTTAATGAATTATTAAAGATATCAACAGAAAATACTCTGAAGTTTTTAAAGCTTGAGCTTATTTATAAATTGAAGGTTTTAAAAGAAAAATGGCATATTCTTTCACTAGAAAAAGTATTTATTGAAAATAAAATTTATAGAGATATAGAAGATTGTGATACTTGGGAGCTAATTATAAGTACAATCTTTAAAAAATTAAAACCTTTTGAAAATATTTTTGAAAGGGAAATAACTGATGATGATATTTCAAAGCTCACAGAGATTAAAATAAAAAAAATAACTAAGTATGATAAACTAAAACAAAAAAATAATATTAAGAATATTGAGAATGAAATTGAAGAACTAAATAATGATATTAAGCATATTGTTGAATATACAATAAGATATTATGAACATCTGTTAAATAAGTATGGAAAAGATAAGTTAAGGAAGACTGAAGTTTCAGAATTCGATTCAATATCAGTGAAAAGTGTTGCAATAGCAAATAAAAAATTATTTGTTAATAAAAAAGAAGGTTTTATTGGTACAAAATTAACAAAAGACGATTTTGTAGATAAATGCTCTAATGTTGATGATATAATTATATTCCTAGATGATGGGCGATATATGGTTACTAGAATTAGTGATAAAAAATATATAGGTAAAAATATTAAGCATATTGCTATTTGGAAAAAAAATGATAATCATTTGATTTACAATATGGTATATAAAGATGGTAAATCAAAAAATTCATACGTTAAAAGATTTTCAATCCCTTCTTTAATTAGAAATAGATTTTATAACGTGACTCAAGGTAACGATGGGAGTAAAATATTATATTTTACAGCTAATCCAAATAGTGAATCTGAAGTGATAAATATTTATTTAAATAGTAAAGCTAAAGCTAAAAATAAAATCTTCGAATATGATTTTAAAGATTTAGCTATAAAAAATAAATCTTCAAAAGGAAATATTTTAACAAAATATTCTGTTAGGAGGATTGCAAGGAAAGCTATAGGTGAATCAACTTTAGGTGGAAGAAAGTTATGGGTTGATGAAAACATAGGAAAAATTAATTTAGAAAATAGGGGCATATATTTAGGTAGCTTTAATTCTCAAGATAAAATTATTGTTTTTTATAAGGAAGGTAATTATGAAGTTGTAGAATGCGATTTAAATAAAAGATTTAAGATGTCTGAAATTTTTATTATTGAAAAATTTGATCCTGAGATAATATATTCATTATTATATAAAGATGGTAAAAGTAAGCAGTATTATATAAAAAGATTTAAAATAGAAACACTTATGATTGATAAAAAGTTTGGTTTAATATCAGATTCACGAGGTTCAAGGTGTAAATTGGTTTCTAATTATAATCAACTATTGATTAATTATAGTTATAAGTTAAAGAACAACGATAAAGTTTCTAAAGATGTAAATGTAAATGATTTTATAGACATTAAAGGATATAAATCAATTGGTAAGCGACTTGATAATAAATCTCACATGAGTGGTTTTGCATTTAAAGAAATTATATCTGAAATCAATTCAGATAACACTGAACAAGATGAAGATAGTGAAAATAAAGAACTAACACTTTTTTAATATGAAAAAAATTAGAGCAAAAGTTTCAAAAATAAAAAATGATTTTTATATAAAAGTACCTGATGTTATATCAGAAATGATTAATCTTGATAATGGACAGGATTTGGAAATAACTATTCATGGGAATGTGAATGAGGAACAAGTAGAATTATGGGATTTGCATCCAGAAGATGTTAATAGTATTCAATTAAAAATAAAAGAAGATGTTCATACTATGAATATGTATAATAGGATTTATATACCGGAAAAATATAGATTTTTTTTCCCAGGTATTAATATTGATTTTATACTATCAACAAATGTTGGAAATATTAAAACTCACATAACATCAAATGGTTATTTTACTAAAGGATTAAGACAATGGTTTGCTGTTAATGGGCCTGTTATGCCAAATGATATTATTAATGTAGAATTGATTGACGAGGGTACTTATTCATATAAGTTAGATTACATAAAAGGAGAAAATTGAAAACTATTATTGAACCATTTAGAATTAAATCGGTAGAACCTATTAAAATGAATTCTATCGAAGATAGAAAAAAGATTCTTGATAAATCGTATTATAATTTGTTTCAGGTTAGATCAAATGATGTTATTATAGATCTTTTAACAGACTCTGGTACTGGTGCTATGAGCTCAGATCAATGGGCAGGTATAATGAGAGGCGATGAATCCTATGCTGGAAGTAATAGTTATTTATTTTTCAAAGATACTGTTCAGGATATTTTTGGTTATAAGTATATCCTTCCAACACATCAAGGTAGAGCAGCTGAAAGAATTTTATTTTCTACGTTATGTAAAAAAGGAGATATTGTTCCAAGCAATACACATTTTGATACTACTAGAGCAAATATTCTATTTCAAGGCGCAGAACCTATCGATTTAATAGATGATGAATATAAAAATACTCAGTCTATTTTTCCTTTTAAAGGGAATATGTCAATAAAAAAACTAAAGGAGCTTTTAGATAATACTGAGATAGCTAAAGTTCCACTTATTATGTTAACCATTACTAATAATAGTGGTGGTGGACAACCTGTATCATTACAAAATATTATGGATGTTAGTAAGTTAGCTAAAGAGTATAATGTTCCTCTATATATAGATGCTTGTAGATTTGCTGAAAATGCATATTTTATAAAGAAAAGAGAAGCTGAGTATAAAGATTGGTCAATAAAAGAAATAGTAAATAAAATCTTTTCATATGCTGATGGCTGTACGATGAGTGCAAAGAAAGATGCTATTGTTAATATAGGTGGATTTTTATGTACTAATAATGAGGTTGTAGCAGAAAAAAATAAAAATTTATTGATTTTAACAGAAGGTTTCCCAACATATGGTGGTTTAGCAGGAAGAGATTTAGAAGCTATTGGTATAGGCTTAAATGAAGCAATGGATATTGACTATTTAAACTATAGAATTAAATCTATTGAATATTTAGGAAATAAACTTTTGGAACAGAATGTACCAATTTTACAGCCAACAGGTGGTCATGCTATTTATATTGATGCATCATTATTTTTAAGCCATATACCTAAAGAACAGTTTCCTGGCCAGGTTTTAGCATGCGAGTTATATCTTCAAGGTGGAATAAGGTGTTCAGAAATCGGTAGTTTAATGTTTGGGGGAATCGATGAAGATGGAAAGGAGTTCTTCTCAAATAATGAACTTGTAAGACTGGCTATGCCAAGGAGAACTTATACGCAAAGTCATGTTGATTATGTGATTGAAATTATTATTGAAGTCTATAAAAATAGAAAAAATCTTAGTGGATTAAAAATAACCAAACAATCTAAATATTTGAGACATTTTACAGCTCAATTAGAAAAGGTATAAAATGATAAAAGACAAGTTTGAATATCCAGAAGTTAATTTACAAGCAGCAAAAGAACATGGTTTATCAATTGAAGAATATGATAAAATAAAGAACACTCTAAAGAGAGAACCATCATTTGTTGAGCTTGGTATTTATTCTGTTATGTGGAGTGAGCATTGTTCTTATAAAAGTTCAATTAAAATGCTAAAAACATTGCCAAGAACTGGTGAAAAGTTATTAGTAGATGCAGGTGAAGAAAATGCGGGTTTAGTAGATTTAGGAGATGGTTTAGCAACGTCTTTTAAAATTGAATCCCATAACCATCCATCAGCTGTTGAACCTTATGAAGGTGCAGCTACAGGTGTTGGTGGAATAATGAGAGATGTTTTCACAATGGGTGCTCGTCCAATTGCATCATTAAATTCATTACGGTTTGGGAGTTTGGATATACCAAGAAATAGGTTTTTGTTAGAACATGTTGTTGAGGGTATTGCAGATTATGGGAATTGCTTAGGTGTTCCAACTGTTGGAGGAGAAGTTGTTATAGAGGATAGTTACTCTGGCAATCCGTTGGTCAATGCAATGACAGTTGGGATAATGGATTCTAAGGATTTAATAAGTGCTATTGCTGAAGGAGTAGGTAATCCTGTGTTTATTGTTGGCTCATCAACAGGTAGAGATGGAATACACGGTGCAACTTTTGCATCTGAAGAATTAACTGAAGAAACTGAATCAAAAAAATCTAATGTTCAAGTTGGAGATCCTTTTACTGAAAAATTATTGCTTGAAGCTTCTCTAGAATTGGCTGGAAAAGATTGGCTCGTTGGTATGCAAGATATGGGCGCAGCTGGTATTACATGTTCTTGTTCTGAAATGTCAGCTAAAGGAAAAACAGGTATAAAAATAAATTTAGATTTAGTGCCATTAAGAGAAAAACATATGAATGCATATGAAATAATGTTATCTGAATCTCAAGAAAGAATGCTTGTTGTCGTTAAAAAAGGAACTGAAAAGGAATTGATAAATATTTTTAAAAAATGGGAGTTAGATTGTACTGAAGTTGGCATTGTTACAGATACAGGAAATTTAGAAGTTTTTCATCAAGATGAACTTTTAGCTAACATACCAACAGAAAGCTTGGTTCTTGGAGGAGATGCTCCTCAATATGATATGCCTTATGAAGTTCCATCATATTTAGATAAAATCAATACATATAATGTTGAAAAATATGATTTGTTAAATAACTTAAATAAAAACTTGCTAAGTCTTTTATCAAATCCAAATATAACTTCAAAATCTTATATATATGATCAGTATGATTCAACTGTTAGAACTAATACTGTACTAGGTCCTGGATCTGATTCAGCTGTGATAAGAATTAAGAATACTAAAAAAGGTTTATCTGTATCAACAGATTGTAATGGAAAGTATGTTTATTTAAATCCAAGGCAAGGAGCAATGATGGCAGTGGCTGAAGCTGCTAGAAATGTTGTTTGTACAGGTGCCAAGCCACTTGCAATAACAAATTGTTTGAATTTTGGTAATCCAAAAGATCCTGAAATCTATTGGCAATTTAGAGAAGCAGTTTTGGGAATAGGGGATATGTGCAGGATTTTGAATACTCCAGTTACAGGTGGAAATGTTAGTTTTTATAATGAAACTATTGATTCAGCCGTATATCCAACTCCTGTTATTGGAATGGTTGGTTTTATTGAAGATATTTCAAATCATATGACAATGAATTTTAAAAATGATGGTGATTTAATTGTTGCTATTGGTAATATAAATCCATCATTAGGAGGATCTACATATTTACAGCACTTTTATAATAAAGTTGAAGGGCCATTATCTAATTTTAATACAGTGGATGAGGTCAATGTNCAAAATTTATGTTTAGATTTGATTAATCAAAAGATTATTAATTCNGCTCATGATGTNTCTGATGGTGGTATTTCAATAGCATTATCTGAATGTATCCTCNCTTCAAAAGATAATCTTGGTGCAGAAATCAATATTGAGCACAAGATGAGAATTGANGAATTACTTTTCGGTGAATGCTCAAGTCTCATTATTGTTTCGATAAATGAACAAAAACTATACGATTTAGTNCATTTATCTAAAGAATATGATGTTAGGACTCAAACGATAGGTAAAGTTATGAATAATGGAAGATTTTTAGTTAATGACTCNATTGATGTTTCTAAAAAAGAATTATCAAAAGCCTACAACAGTAGTTTTTCTAAAATAATGGAAAAAGTAAATTGATAAATAAAACTATATTTAATGGTTCNCCAAAACCAACTGTCGGTTTAGAGTTGGAGTTNTTTACTATTGATAAAGATAGTTTAGGTTTAACTAATGGTGCTCCAAAAATTTTAAAAAAATTTCAGGATAATAATTTTTTTAAGGAAGAATTATTACAATGTATAGTTGAGATTACAACNGATGTATGTAATCATCCAAAAGAATTAATATCCGATATAGCTCCAAAGATTAGTGAGGCTATTAATTATTCAGAAAATAATAATATTCAATTACTATCAATGCCAATACATCCATTTTCAAGAGTTTCCGAGCAATCAGTAACAGAAAATAAGNGGTATTTAGATTTTTTAGATAGAATGCAGTGGCCACTAAGAAGNTTGCTTATTACAGGTATTCATGTTCATGTTGGAGTAAATACAGGTGANATGGCTATTGCTGTAGTAAATGGAATGAGAAGGTATATACCTTATTTAATTGCGTTNTCAGCTAATTCACCTTATTTTGAGGGTGAAGAAACAGGTTTAGCATCGACTAGAACTAAAATTTTTCAAAGTTTACCTAATACTGGAATCCCCCTTGATTTAACTAATTACAGTGAGTTTCAAAAACTAATGAGAACTCTTATACAGGCTGATTCAATAGAGTCAATTAGAGAAATATGGTGGGATGTAAGACCTCATCCAGGATATGGAACCGTTGAAATAAGAGTATGTGATAGTATNCCTGATTTAGATGTTATTCAAGATCTGGCTGCATTAATTCAAGCTTTGGTTGTAGGATTGTGTAATCATTATGAAAATGGGACACAATTGCCATACTTGGATAGTTGGATAATTCATGAGAATAAGTGGAGAGCAACTAGGTATGGTATGGATGCAAAGTTAATNCTAGATTCAGAAGGGAATCAAGAAGATATAACAACANTAATTGAGAATACGATTATTGCACTTGAACCTGAAATTAATAAACTTGATATATCTGATTCAATGGATAGGATTCTNTCTAGGATTAAAAAACGCCATTCTTATTANGGTGAACAAATAAAACTATTTAATAAAAATAAAAGCTTTCAAGATCTTATAGTCTACAATGTAGATAAGTTTAAAAATTCTATTTAAAGAATATATTATATCTTTCNTTAGTTAAAATATCAACCATTTGANTGTGAATTTTNCCATTNGAGGTTAGTATTCTTGAACCATCATAGGGAAGNTCTGAATTATCCCAATCTGTAACACTAGCGCCAGCTTCAGTGGCAATTAATGCTCCTGCAGAAATATCCCAAGGTTTAAGNCCATATTCATAGTAGCCATCAAACCTTCCCATTGCNACAAAACAAAGNTCTAAAGATGCNGCTCCAAGTCTTCTTANGCCCCTTGTTTTATCATAAAACTGCTTAAATATTTCAAAAGATAAATCATANTTATCATCATGTAAGTANGGAAAACCTGTAACTAAAAGAGAATTACTTAAAGTATTACTTGAAGTAACATTTATCTTCTTTGAATTTAGATATGACCCTTTGTTTTTTTCAGCATAAAAACATCTATCTGCCGCTGGATTATATACAACACCACATATATGTTNTTTGTTCTTTTTTACAAGCGATANTGAAACTGCAAATATAGGNAGATTATGAGTAAAGTTTGTTGTGCCATCTAGAGGGTCTATAATCCAAAGATATTCACTACCATTATCAATATTACCTAATTCTTCAGATAAGATAGAGTGATCTGGGAATTTGGATTTTATTTGTTTAATAAGATAGTCCTCAGATTTCTTATCTGCCTCAGTTACTAAATCTATATTTGTAGATTTTTTTTCAACCGATGAAATATTTCCAAAATATTCCATTTGAATTTTTCCTGCTTCCTTAGCAATACTTATAGCAAACGTTAAAAATTCTGAAGGGTTATTCAATTATTTGTATGTTTTTAATTGTCCAGATTTATAGCGTTCCCAATACTCATCAAGTTTAGTACTTAAAAGAGGTAATAGGAACATACATCCTATAATATTTGGAAAACCACACGATAATATCATCATATCTGAGAAATCAATTACGTTGCCTAGTGAAGCAACGGCGCCAAGTACAACACAGCCAAGATACATTGCTTGGTATATTCTAATGGTTGATGATCCAAACAAGTATTTCCAACCTTTATCTCCATAATAGTACCATGATATCATTGTGCTAAATGAAAATAGAAATACAACAATTGATAAAATGTAAGGGAACCATGAAATAACACTTCCAAATGCTGCAGATGTAAGTTCGGCTCCATTAATACCTCCGCCTACTTGGTAAAGAGGGTTTATATCTGCGGTGATTAATATAACTGAAGCCGTCATGAAACATACCACTATGGTATCTATAAATGGACCAATCATAGCAACAATACCTTCACGAACAGGCTCATCAGTCTTAGCTGCAGAATGAGCAATTGAAGCAGAGCCAACACCGCCCTCATTACTAAAAACAGCACGTTTAATACCAGTTACAAGAGCACCAATAAATCCACCGTAAGCAGCGTCTGGTGAAAAAGCTTGACTAAGTATAGAAGAAAGTACCCCTGGAAGCTTATCTATGTTTGTTATAATAACAAATAAAGATGCTCCAACATATAATACTACCATCAGTGGAACAATTTTTTCAGTTGTTTGACCAATCCTTTTAATACCACCAACAATTACTGTTCCAACAAGAATGGCTAATAGTATACCATATAAATAATTTGGTAGTCCGATTAGTTTTCCAAACAGTTCATAGGATTGATTTGCTTGAAACATGTTTCCACCACCAAATGCGCCACCAATAATAAAGATAGCATACATTCCACCAAGAATTTTACCTAGCGTACCAAATCCTTTTTCTTTTAAACCTTTATCTAAGTAGTACATTGGGCCACCACTTACTGAGCCATCATCATTTACTTGTCTGTATAATTGTCCTAATGTACANGAAACAAATTTTGCTGACATGCTAAAAAAGGCGATAAAGACCATCCAAAATACTGCTCCAGGACCACCAAGTGATACTGCAACAGCAACACCTGCTATATTACCAAGTCCTATGGTTGCTGATAAAGCTGATGTGAGAGCTTGAAAATGACTTATTTGTCCAGTATCATCNGGATTGTCATACTTACCCTTGATAATATCTATTGAATGGCTAAAACCCCTTATATTTATAAATCTGAAATATAATGTAAATACAAGTCCTCCTGTTAATAGCACAATTACAATTAAAGGAAATCCATTAATAGAATAAAATAATACGGGAGCTAAATATCCAACAAAAATTCCAAAAAACTCATTTATTTGATCTAAAAAACTCATTGTTTCTCCTTATAAACCTGTTTCTTTAACAGTTTGTTTAACAGCATTTAATGTATTCTCTAATTGCTCTTTTTCACTATCAAGTAATTTAAATTCTAATATTTTTTCAATACCATTTGAACCAATGACAGTTGGTACACCAATAAAATATCCATCTACACCAAACTCTCCTTCACATAATGCTGCNCATGGCAGGACACGTTTTTTATCTTTAAGGTATGACTCAGCCATCTCGATAGCTGATGCAGCAGGAGCATAGTAAGCCGAACCATTACCAAACAATTTAACAAGTTCACCACCACCAAAGCGTGTTCTTTCAACAATAGCATCTAATTTATCTTTAGATATAACTTCTTCAGCNGGTATACCNCCAATTGTTGCAAGTCTAGTAATTGGTACCATTGTATCACCATGCCCACCTAAAACCATACAATTTACATCTTGTGTTGAATAGCCTGATTCCATAGCTAAAAATGTTTTAAATCTTGTGCTATCTAACACACCAGCCATACCTATAACTTTATTTTTAGAAAATCCAGATACTTTATAAAATGAATAAACAATAGCATCGAGAGGATTTGATAAAACAATAACAAATGCATTTGGAGCATATTTTTTAACATTATTTGCAACATCAGTAATAATTTTAATATTTATATCCAGTAAATCTTCTCTGTTCATCCCAGGTTTTCTAGGAATTCCAGCAGTAATAATAATAACATCAGAATCTTTAATATCTTCAGGGTTAGAACTTCCTTTGATATTAGCATCATATCCATCCATTGGAGTTAATTGTGAAATATCAAGAGCTTTACCTTTAATCATGCCCTCAGCATTTGGAATATCATAGATTACGATATCACCAAGTTCTTTTTGAGCAGCTAATAAGGCTAGGTTACCACCNATTTGACCNCCACCAATTAAGGATATTTTTTTTCTGNGCATTATATCTCCAATAAAGTTTAAAAATTATATAATAAATTAATGATATTTAGCTTTTATTAGTAGGGTATTTTTAAAAAGTACTAAAAAAAACAAACCCCCAATAAAATATCGGGGGTTTATTCTTTGTCATCAAGGCCAATTTGAGACTTTATTGGTAAGATATAAAACAAGTATTCTATACTTACATCTGTATTATAAGTATTAATAAATGATATTTTTTTGATTAATATCACATTTATTTAAATTTGTTACAGATTTTCACATGAAAATTGGATAGATTCTTTTATAAATTATACTTAGAGAAATGAAGAAATCATTATTTATAGCTATTTTTATTTCATATTGTTTTAGCGAGGGCTACAATATGCAGTTACTTTCAAATCTATCTTTTAATCAAACGTGTAATGATATAACTGGTTTTTATCAAGATGGAAGAGAGTTTGCTGTAATTGGATTGCAAAGTGGGGCAGCAATTGTAGATATAACAGATCCTTATAATCCTTTTCAAATTGAAATTATAGAAGGCTCAAGCAGTACCTGGAGAGACTTAAAGTATTGGAATAGGCATGTGTATATAGGCACGGAAGCAGAGGATGGTGTCAAAATAGTCAGTGTTGATAATCCTGATCAGCCTGTTTTGGTAAATACTGTATTTGATTTTTTAACTTCCCATAATATTTATATTGATTCAGATGGTTATCTGTATGTTGTTGGAGCAGATGAGAATGATATATGGATTTATGATTTAGAAGATCCTGCTAATCCAAATCTAGTTGGAACTTGGAATTTAGAAAATGAAACAAGTTCACAAGCTGGATATTGTCATGATATAGAGGTATACAATGATAAGTTATATTGTGCTTCAATTTATGTAGGGTACTTTAGAATAATAGATGTCTCTGATAGATCAAATCCGACAACCATACTATCTCACTTTACTGGAACAGATGGCGTAAGCACACATGATGTTGCAATATCGGAAGATGAGAATTATTTATTTACAGGAGATGAAAATCTAGGTGGTCATATCAAGGCTTGGGATATTTCTGATTATAATAATATAAATCTTATTGATGAATATCAAACCCCTCAAGGCGAAGAGCATAGCGCTCATAATTTGTATATTAAACCAGGTACAAATAATCTCTATATATCTTATTACGCTGATGGAACTAGAATTGTAGATATTTCTAATCCTTATGAATTAGAAGAGATNGCTTATTATGATTTTAGTGATACTGAAGGTCTTTATGTNAGTAATTGGGGTGTATATCCTTATCTACCAAGCGGTAATATAATATCTAGCGATAGAGAGCTTGGTTTGTTTGTATTATCTGTTGGAGGAGTTAGTATTATTCATGAAGATGTGCAAGATGTATCNTTAGATGATAGTCCTTACGTTCCATTTATAGCATATGTTGATAGTTTTGATGGAAGCATTGAAGATGTAACATTGCATTATAGCTTGGATAACATTAATTGGGATGATGCAAATATGAANATTGTTAATGATAATAGATATGAAGNAATTATGACATTTGATCAATCTAATGTNATTGTTTATTATTATATCACTGCAACAAATAGCATTGGTCAAAGCTCTAATTATCCTCAAATTGAAGAGAGTATATCCTTTATTTATGGAGATTTAATTGATATTGTATTCCAGGATTTTGAAGGGGAAAATAACTGGACTGTTGAATCTACAGCCACTGTAGGTGAGTGGGAGCAGGGAATTCCAATTGGAACATCACTTCAAGGTGGATTTGCTAATCTTGATTTTATTGTACAAACAAATGAAGATTACTCTGAAAATGGTGATAAATGNTTTGTTACTGGTAATTATGATGTTGATCAACCAGGTNNTGGTGATATTGATGGTGGAGAAACTATTTTATACTCAGATATATATAATTTAGAGCAGTATCCTCATGTCCTTTTATCATATTGGAGATGGTATACCAATGATCTTGGAAATAATCCTGGGAATGATATCTGGAACGTACAAGCATCATCAGATGGAGGTGTAAATTGGGTTGATTTAGAATATACTTCTATTTCTATGAATCAATGGNATGAAAGACGTTTTNTTTTNTCTAATTATATTGATTTATCNGACGCAGTTCAATTTAGATATATAGCATCAGATNTTTTAAATGATGGTGATGTTGGTTCTGGGGGTTCTTTAGTAGAAGCTGCATTAGATGATTTTAAACTAGAAATTATTAATATTGAAGCACAATTTGGAGATGTTAATTTTGATGGTAGTGTTAATGTTGTTGATGTCGTTATTGTTGTTAATATAATACTCGGAGAGTATACACCATCAGATGATCAGTTTGAAATTATAGATTTTAATAATGATCAGTTAATAACTGTTCAAGATATAGTAAATTTACTTAATATAATTATAGAGAATTAATATGAAATTAACATCTAATCAGAGAAAATCTTTAAGAGCAAAAGCTCATCACATAAAGCCTCAAATTTTAATTGGTAAGAATGAAATTAATAAGGGCGTATTAAATTCAATTGATGAATCATTAAATTCTAATGAGCTTATTAAAATCAAATTCCACGAAGGAAAAATTACAGATGAAAGAAAATCATTGGTTGTGGATAATTTNAAATGTGAAATAGCTGGTTGTATAGGTAGAACGATGATACTCTTTAGGCAGAATAAAGATAAAGACAAACAAAAGATTAAATTTTAATGACAAATAAGAACAATCCAATTTTTTTTGATAAGGATATTTCTTTAAATATAATTAAAAATAAAAAAATAGGTATTATTGGTTATGGTAATCAAGGTCNGGCTCAAGCTTTAAATTTAAGAGATTCTGGCCTNTCTATAAAAGTAGGTGTCCGAAGTATTGATTCAATAGAAAAAGATTTATTAATGGATGATATTGTATATGATTCTATTGAAAGNGTATCATCTTGGGCGGATATAATATGTATTTTAGTCTCAGATNCATCAATCCCTATAGTNTTTAATTCAAAAATTAAAAGTCATCTAAATGAGAATGATACAATTCTTTTTTCTCATGGATATAATATAACATACAATTTAATTCAGCCTCCAAAAAATGTTGATGTTATAATGGTCGCACCAAGTGGTGGTGGGCAAATGGTAAGAGATGAGTATAAAAAAGGCAGGGGAGTTCCTGCATTGCTTGCTATTGAGCAAAACTTTTCTGGTAATGCATTAGATACTGCAAAAGCATATAGTAAGGCTATAGGATCTGCAAGGGTATGTTCATTTTTATCAACATTTAAAGAAGAGACAGAAACGGATTTATTCGGAGAACAAGCACTGCTAACTGGCGGACTTCCTAAGATGATAGAGAAATCACTTAAAGTATTGCTTGAAGATGGATATTCGCCTATCGTTGCATGGTTTGTATGTTATTATGAGATTAAAATGATTGTTGATTTGTTTCATGAAAAGGGTTTTGATTATCTATATAATGCAATAAGCGATACAGCGCGCTATGGTGGACTTAAATCTGGTAATTATCTAATTGATGATGAATATGAAAATAAATTAAAAAACATTCTTAATGACATAAAAAATGGTAAATTTGTAAAGGATCTAGAGGCTAATGTTGATACATTAAAGTATAAATCATCAATAGATAGTAAAAACTCAGATGAAATATCAAAAATTATGAATGTATTATTTGAAAAAACTAAAAAAGGTAAATAGGTTATGGTAAAATTATTATTAATTGGTCTTGGTTTATTTGTATTTAGTTGTGACAGTTCAAGCCCAACTGAGGTTACTACTGAAGGACTTGTTGATAGTGTATGCGGATATGATGATTTTGAATATCTTTCAGGCTNTGGAGNTANNACTCAAGGTTGTGGCGCGTATGGAGTNGANGGGTTAGCNNNNATTGCTGATGGATATTGTGNNATGGCTGGATANACTNNTGCTGTTTCATATGATAGCNTAATTCTNNTGGACCAGTTCAAAATGTNCTNAANATNGGATGNANTTATNNNGAANCCANNCCCGANNNTTATTCTTGTGACAANGTTGNGTATTGCAANGAAAANNATCCAGGNNCNTGGGGTGTCTNCAATGGGNNNCTTGGCCTGTTATATCTAACTTAATTTGTGAATAGTTTTATTTAAAATAAAGCTACTAAGNATTCCTGGAAATATAGGATCAATATTATACGGGTACTCTAAATAAATCCATACAGATGCTATAGCTGCGGGCATTATTAATGTCATCGTGGGATAATTAATCTTATAATCAGTATTAAAAATAATCTTTATTAAAGGTATTAATAGTGATGATGCTCCAATNGAGCCAAAAACATACCATATATCAATAACTTTATNAAATGATATACATATAACTACAGCTATTATTGANGTAATCAATAGNCCTANNCTNGTATTAAACTTCATTGATTTCTTATTTTTAATTTCATTTCCAATGGTNANAGCTGATGTAAATGTAAAGCTATCAATGGTTGACATAACAATTGAAAGNAGTGAAATAATAAAAAANACCTGCAAATAAGGANNTAAAACCATATCNGATAGAACTAGGTATGGAGAAGATGTAATAACGCTTGATTTTATGATAGCAGATGCATATAAACCCGTAGATATAGTTAGAAAATCAAATATTATCCAAAATACTATTGAAAATAGGATACCTTTTGATAATATTTTTTGATTTTTAGCAGAGTAAACTCTATGGAAAATATTTGGATCGATAAAAGTTATCATGGATATAAATAACCATGATATAAGATAACCTATTGGGAGCTTATTGGAAAATTCTAAATGTCCATCTGGAGCATTATTCAATAAAAATGATATTCCTCCAAAATTGATATAGAGTTTTATTAGTATAATGATAAAACCTGTATACATCAGAATAAATTGAATTTTATCTGTTCTTATAATTGACTTAAATCCGCCAAGCATTATATAAGAAACAGAAAAGAAAAGTCCAATGAAGATTGAATAAATATAATTAATATCATATACATGGTTAAAGATAGTAGCAAATATCATTAAGTAAGGCGCTGGAGAAGATAATAGTAAAATTATTATCGAAGATACTACTCCAGGTATATATCCAAAATTTCTATGAAAATATCCTGGTATTGTATTGATATTGTTTTTATGAATTTTGGGTGCAATAAATACTAATAATAGTATCGCTGCTATGTAGTAAAAAAATCCAAAAATTATCCATGTAACAATACCATTTTCAAACGTAAATCTTCCAACTTCAAGAATGCCACCATACCAGGTGGTTACAAAGGTTGCAACAAATGCAGGAAGAGTAAGTTTTCTTGATAAGAATATAAAATCTTCATCACTATTGAAATTATTTTTTATTAATCCAAATAGGAGAATTATAAATAGATATATTATAATCATTTTAATAAAAATTCTATAGTAAGGCCAATTGTTCTGCGAGGACCAAAAGATTTATAATTTTTTTTATCTTCAGTAAATCCATCAGTGGTCTCAGGTTCAAGAACAAAACTAAATCCTCTAGTAGCATAAGAGGTATCTAATAAATTTTTAATCCAAAATGAAAATGAATATATTTTATTTTCATAAGCTAAACTTGAATTAAATAATGTTCTATTTTTTGATTTATGAGAATTTTGTTCATCAAAATAAAAACTACTTAAGTAATTTGCATCAATATTAAAATTTAATTTATCCGAAATAATAAATTTATTGCCTATTGTTATACTTGTCTCTGGGGAATGTGCACCTGCTCTATTGCCAAATTGAGTTTCATTTCCATCACCTGATTCATCGAAATAGAAAACTCCTAAATTGCTTTTTAGTAAGCTTAAACTGATAAATGTTTCATTAGATTTGTTTTTAACATTAAGGTTAGCATCAATACCATAATTATAAGATTCTGAGCCATTGAAAGTTGCGTAATCAAAATAAGTTGGTTTTGATATATCCCTTTGAATAAATAATCTTAGTTGGGGATTATTTCTATTCATGTAGAATAGTGAACTTCTAAAAGATATTCTATCATCTTTATATAAATAACCAATTTCTGTGTTTAAACAATCTTCAGTTTTGTAGTATCTTTCATTTGAAAAATTAGGTGACTGATTGATACCAGCAGTTTTAAACCCTTTTGAAATACTAAATGTTAGCATATTATGTGTTGATAATTTATTAGTTATTAAAAAATCCCAACCAATATTACTATCATCAATGGATAGAACATCATTACCAGAGTTTCCATAATAGCTTGCTAAATAATATAGATCATTTGTTGTTTTATATTTATCTAACCTTAGAGATAAATCAATTGATATGCTGGTATTTAAGTCTTTCATATACTTAGCATAAACTGCGCTATTATCAATATTGAATCTGGATGTCATATAATCATAGTCTCCATTAAAAAAATATCCACTTCGATCATCATATTCTTTCAAGTTTGAATAAAATAATCCAAATACAATATTATCGAATGAAAATCTTAATTCTTGAGTTCTATTTTTTCTTTTTCTGTTTGTAATATCAGGAAAATCCCAGGTGTAATAATATGTTGCTGGGTCCCAATTGTATGGTTCTGATTCCCACATTTCATTATTGCCCCAATCACCATCGTAAGTATAGTTTAGCTTATTATCTGAATATGTAGTGATAGAAGTAAGTGTAAACTTCTTAAAGTTATAGAGTGACTTTAGAGATGTAGCGTTAGTCTTTTGATTGTCTTCACCGATAAAATCTGACATAGTATTATAACCGTTATTATCTATTGTCCATGCATCATATAAATTATTAAAGTTTATATTGTAATATGTTAACAAGTAAGATGAATTAATATTTGGCGTAAATAATAATTTTATTTTTGAAAGCTGTTCGTTTTGTCTGTTTGAATCTTCATCTGGTCTAAAATCATTTTTAATATAACCATCAGATTGATTTCTTATAAAATTAAAATATGTCCGCAATTTTCTGTTAATAGGATAATTAATACTTGCATTCACTTTCTTTCCATCAAAAGATGATAATGAATAATTGATTTTAAATGATTCTTCAAGATGCGGATTATTTGTCAATAAATTTATAACTCCAGCCATTGCATTTGTACCAAATGAAGTCGATTGAGGTCCTTTGAAAATTTCAATTTGTCTTATATCATCTAGAATTGAAATTCCTCCAATTCCAGTAAAATTTATATCATCTAAGAATAAACCAACGTAAAAATGGGGGAGTCCTTCTCCAGAAAATTGGCTAAGCTCACCAAGTCCTCTTATTTGGAAATACCTTGGTCTAGAAGTACCTCCAGCATAATTTAATTCTGGAGTAGATTCAATCACATCCTGTAAATGATACTTACCACTGTATTTGATTTTGTCTTGAGATAATATTTTTATTCTATTATCCGTTGATGTTGAATTCAGACCACCAACAATTTTCACATCATCGAAATTAATATCTTCATCTATTAAAATAATAGTATTGCCTACATCAATCAATGATACTGTAATATCTTTGTATCCAATGTAAGAAATTCTAAGCTTTTCAGAATCATTACATTTTATTGTAAAATCACCATTTGAATTTGAAGTAGCATATGAATTTCCACAGACTATATCAGCTTTTTCTAAAGGTGTTTTTTTATTATTTAACAATTGAGAATTAATTATAATTTCATTTGAAAAAATAGTAGAGATTAATAAAAAGATAAAAAGTTTCATAAGATTTCCTCCGCTAGTATTATCTAGATCAGGTTTAAGGGTATATTCTCAGCATTTTATAGCACCCCAGTTATATTTTAAATTACAAATATTTGTAATTATAACACTATATTAAATGTATGGATTTTATTAAATATGAGAAAAAATATTGGGATGAAGGTTTTAAAAATATTGTTGGGATTGATGAAGCAGGNAGAGGACCATTAGCAGGACCTGTGGTTGCTGCATCTGTTGTTCTAAAACCTTATGAAATTATTGAAGGTATTAAAGATTCAAAAAAACTTACTCCAAAAAAAAGAGATAAATTATATTCTGANATATATGATAAAGCTATATCTGTTGGNGTAGGTATTGTCAATGAAGATGTTATTGATGATATAAATATTCTAAAAGCTACATTTNTAGGTATGAAAAAATCTCTTGGTAATTTAGATATAAAACCTGATAAAGTNTTGATCGATGGTCCATATTCAAATATTACTATATATCCCACAGACTATATTGTAAATGGAGATAATATNTCTCAGACNATAGCTGCTGCATCAATAATAGCTAAGGTAACTAGAGATAATATTATGAAGAATTATGATAAAATATTTCCTGAATATAAATTTATTAATCATAAGGGNTATGGCACAAAACATCATATTGAACAATTAGAGATAAATAAATCAACTCCTATTCATAGAAGATCTTTTAAAATTGTAAAAAATAATATGCCTAATTATGAATTTTATTTAAATAAAGAAAATGGTTTTAAGGATTTAGCNCACCAATTAGTTGGTGTTAAATATATAAAAAATAATTTTANGATTAAGGATCAAAATATAGAATTTAATAATGTGATTACTAATTNTTGTCTTATTGATAAAAAGAATAATTGTAAGTTTGTTAAAGTCCTNGATAATGAATCAAAAAATTTAAAGAAAATAGATATTGATAATTCTTTGAAATCTTATATTAGTGAAAATAATATAAAAAATAATTACACAATCGATGTAATTTCTGTAAAGTTTATTAAAGGAAAAAAACCCATTATAAAAGTGATTTAATGAAAATTATATTTAAAATAATTTTAATTACCCAATTTATTTATCCATTTATTTCATCAGATGTTTCAGGTCGTAATGGTTTAGTTGTATCATCAAAAATTCAAGCNAGTGAAATNGGTGTTGATATCATGAAGAATGGCGGAAATGCTATTGATGCAGCAATTGGTGTTTGTTTTGCTTTATCTGTTACTCATCCTAGTGCTGGGAATNTAGGTGGTGGAGGNTTTATGGTGATAAATTTTGCTGANGGCTCATCTACTGCAATTGATTTTAGAGAGACTGCTCCGTACCTAAGCAATGAAAAAATGTTTTTAGATGAAAATGGAGAAGTTATTCAAGGATTAAGCACCTCTAGTAGTTTGTCTGTAGGAGTTCCAGGTACTGTTGCTGGAATGGGATATGTACATGATAAATATGGNACTTTACCATGGGAAGATTTATTGTACCCATCTTTTTTATTAGCTAAATATGGTTTCAAATTAGATCAACATAATTCTTACTTATTTAATAATTTGTCGTTNATTAATAAATTNAGTATNGATAAAGAATCTCATAGAATATTTGTTGAAAATAAAAATTATACGCTTAATGANTTAATGNTTCANGAAGATTTAGCTCAAACATTATTGAGAATAACTAAGTATGGATATAAAGAATTTTATTTAGGTCAAACTGCTGATAATATAATTTCTTGTATGAATAGAACTAATGGTATCATATCCAANCAAGATTTATCGAATTATACTGTAAAGGAGTTAGAACCAATAAAATTTAAGTANAGAGATTTCAATGTNATCTCAATGCCCCCTTCATCATCTGGTGGTATAACANTAGNAATTATTCTTAATCAATTAGAGAATTTGGATTTTTCGAATATTATGTTTCAAGATTACAAGCATGTACATTATATGTCAGAAATATCTAAAAGAGCATATGTTGATAGATATAAGTATTTAGGTGATATAGATTATGTCGATATACCGATTGATTATTTGATTAGTCAAAATTATGCAGATTCACTATTTCAAACTATTAATGATACATTATCTGTAACAAGTACTGAATTACATGAGTCTATAAAAATAACAACAAATGAAAGCGATGAAACAACACATTATTCAATAATCGATAAATTCGGGAATTGTGTTAGTGTAACAACAACTCTAAATGGTTGGTTTGGAAGTGGTATTACTGTTGATAACTCAGGGTTTTTATTAAACAATGAAATGGATGATTTTTCAATTAAACCAGGTCATCCAAACATGTATGGCATAATAGGAAGTGAAAAAAATTCAATAAAACCTAAAAAAAGGATGTTGAGTTCTATGACACCAACAATAGTAACAACGGATGATAATTTACCATTTTTAATTACAGGTTCACCAGGAGGTTCTACAATAATTACTACAGTTTCTCAGGTTATATCTAATGTTATTGATTTTAACATGGAAATAAAGGATGCAGTTGAATCAAAAAGATTTCATCAACAATGGTTCCCAGATTTAATCCAAATCGAAAAGAACTCATTAAATACAGAAGTTATTAATAAATTAATAGATGCTAAACATAATCTTATTTATAGATCAGATACAGGATTGGGAGAAGCTAATTCAATTATGATTATTGATGGCGTTTATTATGGTGCTTCAGATAGTAGAAGAGGTGCAAAGGCAATAGCATATTAAATTATGAAAATTTCAAAAGAAAAGATAAAAGAGTTTAAGGGTTTAATAACATTAATTATTGTAGCATTTACTATTAAAACATGTTTGCTTGAAATATATGTTGTTCCAACAGGATCTATGGAAAAAACAATCTTAATTGGGGATGTTCTAGTTGGTAATAAATTTATATTTGGAATGAAAACACCAACATGGATAGGTATTCCCTATACAAGGTATGGATTTGATATTCCCTGGTATAGACTTCCAGAATTTAGAGAAATTAAAAATGGTGATGTTACTATTTTTGAATTTCCTAGAGATCCTTTTCAAAAGTATGTTAAACGATGCATAGGGTTAGCAGGTGATTCAGTATATATAGATCAAGGTGATATATATGTAAATAATAAGTTAATGGACTTTCCTAAAGAAGGTCAATATTTAAAAAGATTACCAAACAATACGGATGTNCTTACTAAAAACATGTCNTGGAATTCAGAGTATTTATATTCACAATTTAAATGTGAAGATTTTACTGATTTAAATAATAATTATATTTATGATAATAATTCNGAAGAGTTTACTGATTTAAATAAAAACGATACATGGGATTATGGTAATTTAGATAATATTAAGCCCTTTATTGTCCCTTATAANTCTGAATCTTTTATAGATGAAAATAATAATAATATTTATGATNNAGGAGAAGAGTTTGATGATGAAAACAATAATAATACCTGGGATGAGGGATTTTCTTACGAAATAAAAGATATTACTGACTGGGAATCATTTATTAATCTATTATTGTTAGACGGTAATACACTTGAAATTGATGATTGGACTTTAACTTTAATTGACCCTGAACATATAAGTAGATTAAGAGGATTAATAAAATATAAAATTTTAGGTCTTTTTAATGGGAGCAGTGTTGAGTCTAAAAGAAAACTTCAAATTAGACAGAATAATGATCAAATTGAATATGCAGATAAATTAAAGAAAAAAAATAATGATAATGGAATTATTACACCTTGGGACTCTAGGATTATTAAAGACATTAAAGATAAAGATTACATTTTAAATAATCTTAAAATTAATGATATCCCAATTAGTAGTATTCAAAGATATACCGTAAAACATGATTATTATTTTTTAATGGGTGATAATAGAGATAATAGTTATGATTCAAGGTTTTGGGGCTTTGTTCCAGATTATAATATTCTTGGTATACCCGTATATTCATTGATTAATATGGCAAATTTTAATTTTAGAATGAAAGTAATTAATTGATTAAATTATAATAATGATTTTAATATTTTCCTTTATTTTTAAGTGTTTTTTATCTTTGTTTATGATGCTTATAGCAACAAATTATCTTGTTAAAGAAAAAATAGACATGATTAAAAGCACTAATTTATCAATACTTACATTGTCAAGCACAAGTATCTTAACATGTATGTATAACTTTTCTTACGATTCAAACTTAATGATTTTCTTGGTTGGTTTATTACCAGTAACATTGGTTTTTTTACTATGCATTTACTCAGATAATAACCATATGTCGTTATATTTGCTTTTATTTTCAAATATTGTTTTAATTTCCTTAAACTATATCTTTATAGTTATTATATTAAATTTTATTTATTATATAAATAGTATTTATTTTGAACAGTTTAATGAATTTTTCTATAATGAAAAAAAATATGATGAAGATAATTTTAAATCATTAGATGATTCTGAATAATAATTATTGTTTTATAAGAAAAAAATTTAAAAATTTACAGGATGTTTAAACATATATTTAATTAAAAATGGCAAAAGATTTAAATACTAAAGAGGGAAGAAGCAGCTTTTTAAAAGACTATCTAGATGATTTACTAGTGGGTATTAATGATAGTTATGGTCCGACGCTTTTAAAAGAACTTGAAGGAAGGCTTGAAAAAACTATCAATGAATTTAATGATGAAATTGATGAAGCATTCTCTTTGTTGAAAAAAAAGACAGAAGATAAAGAAGCATTTTATGCGTCCCTTGAAAACAATTCAGATAAAAACTCAAAGACTGAATGGGAAAAAAAATTAGAAGACGTTGAAAAATAATAAATCTAAGGAAAACAATGGATATTATAAAAGATAGAGGTGTATGGATATTTTTAACAGTTTTAACTTTATTAGGACTTTATTATTGGACTGTCGTAGATCAAGATAGAGTCGAAAAAATGGGAACATTGGAAGAGCAAGATTTTAGGCTTGATGGTGATGTTAATGAGTGGAGTGAAGCATATAATAGGTTAGAATTAAAATACATAGGTATTTCTAAACATGTTAAAACACTTCAAGATGAAACGAATGATCACTATAAAGCATATAGCGCTAAAGTTGATTCTGTAAATAATACATTTGAGAGATTAGAATTTAAATTAGACCAAATTAACGAGACTTTATCTGACCGTTTAGATGATTTAAATGAATCCTTAGAATCATTGTCTGAAGAGTTTTCTAGCTACAAGAGAACTACTCAAAGAGATGTAAGAAAGATAAACAAATCTTTAGAATCTCTAAAAGAAGATATAGATACAATTAAAAAAGAACTAGATGACTAATAATTATATCCAATATGTTTAATATTGAGGATATAATTGGTGATGTTGTTTATATAGATTTTTTAGATATTTCAGTTTATAACGAAATTGGTATAAATAGTAATATAAAACATTTCCTTGTCAAGGGATATGATCATATAGGAATATGGTTAGCTCACCCAAATTTATATACGAAAAAAAATAAAAAAGAAACTATAAATGCAAATTTTTTAGTAAGTTGGAATAATGTTAAAAATATTATGCATTATCCTGATAGAGAAGGTTATGATTTTCCATCTGAATTTGATAAAGATATAGGATTTAAAACTAATAAGGATACAAAATGAAAGTTGGATATATTAAAGAATGGAATGAATTAAAAGGTTGGGGCTTTATTGAGTGTGACGAAGATGATCAAGATTATTTTTTTCATATATCTAAAGTTAGACCAGGTTTAAAAATAAGAGAAGGTATGGAAGTTAAGTTTGATTCTACTATTACTCAGCGAGGTGATGAAGCTGAAAATGTTTCACATATTTGATGACAGATAAATCTTTAGAAGTTGATAATTCATTATTCTGGGACAATAAGTACAAAAAAAATGAATTTTCTTGGGATATAGGTAAGCCAACTCCCTTTTTTGTAAATTGGTCTAAATCAATTAAAAATAAAAATTCAAAAAATATATTAATTCCTGGCTGTGGTATTAGCAGTGATGTTCTTTTCTTAGCTAAAAGCGGTTTTAATGTATTTGCATGTGATTTTTCTGATACTGCAATAAAAACTTTATATTTTTGTAATAAGCAAAATAATACAGATATAAAGTTAATACATCAGGATTTCTTTAATTTAAATAATCAATATAATAGTTTTTTTGATTATATATTAGAATACACTTTTTATTGTGCTATCAATCCATCTAAAAGGTTATTATATGTCAAGAATTGCAATAAATTGCTAAAAGATAATGGAATGCTTATTGGTATTATGCTTCCAATAGGAGATAATACAGTTGCTTCAAACCCTCCGTTTGAAGTGACTTTAAATGAGCTTGAAGATAATTTTTGTTCTTTTTTTAAATTAGAAAAACTTTATCCTAATAATTTGAGTATACAAAAAAGAAAAGGGATTGAGTATATTGTTGAATATAAAAAAATAAATCATAATGCATAAATACAAAATAAAAGATATAAAACTTCANGGTTATCATGGTTTATATGAAGAAGAAAAAGAAAATGGTCAGANTTTTTTTATAACTATATCATACGAAGTCAAAAATAGCAATGATATTAAAGATGAAATTCAAGATGTTNTAGATTATTCNATGATTATAAAGNATACAAAATTTATATTTAAATCTAAAAGATATGTTTTAATGGAGAATTTAAGTAAAGATATTTATGATTATTTAACATCTAAGTTTCCAGTAATTAATTTATCAATTGAAATAAAAAAGATTAATCCTACCTTAAATGATGAAGTAGAATATATATCAACTATTTATAATGGATAATTTNTCCTTTTTATCAATAGGTTCAAATAGTGGTGATAGAANTAATAATATAAAACNTCTATTTGAAGAACTTAAAAACAGNAATGTTATTATTTTAAGCAATTCATNAATATATAAATCAGAACCACTAGATTCACTGAGTGATAAAAACTTTTATAATTTNGTTATTAAAATTAAAACAACATTAGATCTATTGAATTTTTTTAGTTTGACTGAGTCTATTGANGTAAAAATGGGAAGAAAAATTAAAAATAATCCAGATATGCCAAGAATTATAGATATTGACATACTTACTTTTAACAATAAAGTTTATAAATCTGAATTTTTAGTTATTCCACATCCTAAATTATATGAGAGAAGATTTGTTCTATTACCGTGGTCAGAAATAGCTGGAGAATATATATTACCAAAATATAATAAATCTGTTAATTATTTATTGAATAATGTTAAAGATACATCTAAAATTTGTAAATTAGAGNNATAATATTATGAAAATAAATTATCATATTACAGTTGAAGGCAGTATAGGNGTTGGTAAAACTAGTTTNGCTAAGATTCTAGCTGAGGAATTTCAGGCACAATTAATTTTAGAAAAATTTGAAGAAAATCCTTTTTTATCAGANTTTTATAAAAACTCTAAGCAATATGCTTTTCAAACACAATTATTTTTTTTATTATCAAGATATAAACANCAAGATGAATTTAAACAAACTGATTTATTTAATAAGTATGTAGTTTCTGATTATATGTTTATGAAAGATAGAATCTTTGCTGCTTTNAATCTNGACGATAAAGAAATGGATTTATATAATTCAATTGCCACAATNCTTGAAAAGAATATTGTTTATCCTGATTTAATAATTTTTTTNCAATCTGAAACGTCAAGATTAATGGATAATATTAANCAAAGAGGNAGNTTGTATGAGAATAATATGGATTGGAATTATATTGACTCTTTAAATCAAATGTATAATGAATATTTTTTTAGATATAATAANTCNCCNTTGCTTATTATAAATACAAATGATATCGACTTTGTTAATAATAANGATGATTTAAAAGAAATATTAAATGTGATTAGAAGTCCGATTAAAGGTACTAAGTATTATAACCCATTTAAGGATTCAAATATAAACATATGAAAATTTTTATATTATTTATCTTTTTTTATTTAATTAGTATAATATTTAAAAATTTATTTTTTCAAAAAAAACCTAATAATAAGCAATCAAACATAATAGATGCTGAGTTTGAAGAAGTTGAATGAAGGCAGTTAGAATTCATTCTCATGGCGGTTTAGATGTCTTGAAATATGACAGTTTAGATGAGCCTGTATGTAACTCAGANAGTATTAAAGTCAAAATAAAAGCTTCAGCATTAAATCATTTAGATATATGGGTAAGAAACGGTATCCCCGGAATTAATATTCCATTACCACTAATAATGGGTTCAGATGCTTCTGGTGAAATTGTTGAGGTTGGTAGTAATGTAAATAAATTTAATATTGGTGATAATATAGTCGTTCAGCCAGGTACATTTCCAGATGANTGTAAGTATGTTTTAGATGGTAAAGAAAATTATTCTTATGATTATGGAATTTTAGGAGAAACAGAAAATGGAGTTCAATCAGAGTTTGTAATATTAGAACCAAAGAATATCCATACTATGTCTAATCATTTAACTTTTGAAGAATCTGCTTCAATGCAACTTGTTTTTATGACATCTTATCAAATGCTTGTTAAAAGAGCTAAGTTAAAAGAAAATGAATTTGTTCTCATTTATGGTGCTACTTCAGGTGTAGGCTCAGCTGCTATACAAATAGCAAAAGATATTAATGCGAAAGTTATAACAACTGTTGGTAATAAAGATAAGTTTAATTATGCATATGANATGGGANCAGACTTTGTTATTGATCATTCAAAACCGTATACTTCTATTATTAAAGATATTACTAATAATAAGGGTGTTGATGTTGTTTTTGAGCATATTGGTCCTATAACTTGGGATAGCAGCATTAAAGTTCTAAATAANGGTGGACGATTAGTTACTTGTGGCTCAACTACGGGANCTAAAGTATCAATTGATTTACGCTATTTATTTTCTAAACAACAAGAAATNATTGGNTCAACTATGGCTGATATAGATTCTTTTAATTCAGTTATGAAAAAGATAAATGATAAGATTTANAAACCATTTGTAGATGAAATATTTAGATTTAAAGATATAAAAAAAGCACATTCTTATCTNGAGGATAGGAANCAATATGGTAAGATTATTTTAGTCCCTTAATCATGAAACATATAAAAGATTTAAATATTAACAATAAAAGACTGCTTATTCGATTTGATTATAATNTNCCTATAGAAAATAATATTATAATGAATGATTTTAGACTNAAATCATCATTTAAAACAATTGATTATTGCTTATCAAAAAATTCATCAATTGTTATTATGAGTCACCTNGGTAGACCAAATNGTAAAGATGAAAAATTTTCATTAAAACCTATTTATAGATATTTAAAAGAACATTATAATAATAGAATATTTTTTTCAGATGATTGTGTAAGCCCTGAATCTATAAAAATTTCTAAAGATTTAAAANNCGGTGAAATTCATNTACTTGAAAATTTAAGGTTTTATGAAGAAGAGACCTGTAATGATGATAGNTTCTCTAATAAATTATCAAAACATGCTGATNTATATGTATGTGATTCATTTGGAACTNCACATCGGGANCACTCTTCAAATTCAAAAATATTAAAATTTTTTAAATCAAAGTGTATTGGCTTTTTAATGTCTAAAGAAATAAAATATTTAAATATTGATGGTTCTAATGGAGCTGGAGTTATTATTGGTGGTGCAAAAATCTCTACAAAAATTAAAATGATCAACCATTTTTTAAATAAATCTGATGTTATTTTTATAGGTGGTGCAATGCTTTTTACATTTCTTAAATCACAGAATATTAATATCGGTTTAAGTAAAGTTGAAGATGATATGCTAGATTCGGCTAATGATGTAATAAATAAAGCTAAAAAAATGAATAAAAAAATATTGTTTCCAATAGATTTAGTGTGCACTAGAGATAAGATAGATTCAAATGAAATATTTGTAAAACGTGTTGATAGTCTTGATGATAATGATATTGGATTAGATATTGGCCCAGAAACTATTAAAATGTTTATAAAAAATTTAAAAGACTTAGATACTGTTATTTGGAATGGTCCTCTTGGATATTTTGAAAATAAAAATTTTTCTAAAGGAACAATTGAAATTTCAAAGTATTTGAAAACAATAAAAAATATAATTTCTATTATCGGAGGTGGAGATACTGTAGGAGCTATAGAAATGTATGATAATATTCATGGATATACTCATGTATCAACAGGTGGTGGTGCATCATTGAAATTATTAAGCGGTGAGAAATTAAATTTAACTAAATCTTGGGAGCTATATTCTAATGAATAAATACTGTATTGCAAATTGGAAAATGTATATGGATAAATCAAAAATAGATTCATATTTTGAAGATTTTTTACATAGGGACTTCAACTTGGACTGTAAAGTTGTTTTATGTCCTTCTTCAATTCATATTGATTATGTTAATAAATTAGTTGATAATAATAATAATATAAATATAGGGTCTCAAGATATATCTGAATTTGAATCTGGTGCATACACCGGTGAGAATTCATTAAATATGATTATTGAATCTAATTGTGATTATTGTATAATTGGTCACTCAGAAAGAAGACAACTGTTTTCTGAATCTGATGCTAATATAAATAATAAATTGAGATTATTAAACCAAACTAATGTAATACCTATTGTTTGCATAGGTGAAACTCTTGATGAAAATGAATCTGGAATCACCAGGCCTGTATTAGAAAATCAGTTAAAAAGAATTTTCAATAATATAGATTTAAATAACAGTAAAGATTGTATAATTGCATACGAGCCAATTTGGGCAATTGGCACAGGAAAATCTGCTGATATAGAAACTATTTATTCTGTACATAAGTTTTTAAAAAATATTATTAATGAAATTAATACAAATAATTGTAATATATGCCTATTGTATGGAGGCAGTGTTAATGAAGATAATGCTGCTGAAATATTAGAAATTAATGAAGTTGATGGTTTTTTAATAGGTTCAGCATCTATAATAGCTGATAAATTTTATAATATTTATAACAAATTTTAAGGAGATGTTAAATTGAACGCTTTATACTATATAATATTAGTCTTATTTGTTTTAGTTTGTTTTTTATTGGTAAGCATTATTCTCATGCAATCAAGTAAAACAGGTGGAATGGGTAGTGCTATGACAGGCAATGTTTTAAATTCAGCATTTGGTGGTGAAGCAGCTGATAAGCTGCTTGTTCGTACAACTGCAATTTTAGCAGCTCTTTTTATGATTTTTGCTATAACTTTAAATGTGATTTCAACTCCTGGTTCTATCAATGTGTCAACGTCAACAAGTGATCCAATATTAGATAGAAATAAACTTGAGGATATTGCACCAGTTATTAATGTTCCAGTACAAGTTGAAGAAACAAAAAAAGACTCACTTTAGTCATTAAAGCTGAAGTGGTGGAACTGGTATACACGCTGTCTTGAGGGGGCAGTGAGAATATTTCTCGTGTGGGTTCAAATCCCGCCTTCAGCACAAAAAAGGAGATTAGTTTGAAAAACATATTTTCATTATTATTTATATTAAATTCATTTTTAATTTCTAGCGTATCATTTGATGACGTAGAAATGTTGTTTATTTCTGATAGTATTATCGAAGCTCAATCTATGCTTGATTTGGTCGAGGAAAAAGATGAGAAATTTCATTATTTATCGTATCAAATTTACTATAAGCTTGATGATTTAAATAACGCAAATAAAAGTTTGCAATTAGCGTTAAAAGATAATCCTGATAAGTATGCTGAAGAAGGGGCTTTGCTTGGCGAACTTATTAATGATTTAAAAAATGTAAGTAAAACTTTATCAAGTGGTTTTGTTTTAGAAGCTATTGAAGAAGCAGAGTTGCTGCTTAAAAAATATAAAGATAATTCTATCGTTCACTACAGATTAGGTTATGCTTATAAGGAAAACAAAGATTATGATAATGCCATTGTTAATTTTAATAAGGCAAAAGAACTAAATCCATACAATTCTTTATATCAAGATGAGATTACATATATAGCTAATTTAGAAATTTTAAAAGGTAAAGAAGCTTATGATGTCAAAGATTATCAAACTGCACTAGAACATTTTAATATAGCCTTATCTTACGATCCTACAAACACATCAGCAATGTTTAGAATTGGTAATATATATTATTCCATCAAAGATTATGTAAAAGCAGCAGAAGTTTTAGAGCAAGGAGTAGAACTACAACCTAAAAATTATAAAGTTCTATATATGATATCTAAATGTTATATAGCAATTGATGATAGTGATAAAGCATTGTCTTTTTTAGATAAAGCAATTGATATTAAACCAGATTATACAAAAGCATTTTTTGAGAAGGCTAAATTATATAAATCAAAAGGTGATATTGATACAACTGTAAGCATTTTAAATGAACTAATTGATTTAGATTCTGGGTATTATAGAGCATATGAATTATTAATGGATTTGGAAATAGGTGCATCTAATCTTGATAATGCAATATCTTATGCTAATAAAGCTTTAAAAGCTAGTCCAGATGCTTATACTATCTTAGCTAGGCTTGCATCAGTTTATAACGAAAAATTGGATTTTAATAAGGCTAAAGATAATGCAAAGTTGAGCCTTAAAAATAAAAGAAATTATGCACCGGCTTTGTTTGAGCTTGGTATTGCTGAAATGAATCTCTGTAATAAGCTGGCTGCAAAAGATGCTTTTACTAAATGTAAAAGAGATAGAAACTACAGAAAAACTGCTACTAACTACTTAAAAACAGAAAACTTCGATTACTATACAAAGCATTGTGAATAATTTTATCGTTACAAAGTTATGATAAAATCTGTTATCTTCGATCTTGATAATACTTTACTTGATTTTATGAAAATGAAGTCTGTGTCTATCAATGCTGCAGTAAAAGCAATGATTGATGTTGGAATGGATATAAATCAAGAAGAATCTGTTAATGAAATATTCACTATATATGACACTAAAGGATATGAGCATCAGGAAGTATTTAATGAATTTATTATAAATAAAATTGGTAAGATAAATTATAAATACTTAGCTGCAGCTATTGTTGAATATAAAAAAGCTAAAGAAATATCATTAAACCTTTATCCTGATGTTATCCCAACCCTAAATAAATTATTAAATATGAATTTGAAGTTAGGAATAGTTTCAGATGCTCCAAGTAGAGAAGCGTGGATGAGATTATATACATTGGAATTACATAATTTTTTTGAAGAAGTAGTTACATTTAATGACACGGGAGTATATAAACCAGCTAAGGAACCTTTCATTAAAATTTCAGAAAGACTTAGTGCTAATTTAGAAGAATGTATGATGATTGGTGATTGGCCAGAACGAGATATTAAAGGTGCAGGTCAACTAGGCATGAAGACAGCTTTTGCAAAATATGGAAGCACTGAAGATATTGTAGACTCAGGTGCAGATTATGATTTAGATAGTTTGTCTGAAGTCATTGATATAATTCATCAAATAAATAAATAACAATGTTATCAATTGGTACAGATATTGTAAAAATTGATAGAATAAAATCACTTTATAAAGATTCAAAATTCCTAAATAAAATATTTTCTTCCTTAGAGGTAGAGTATTGTAATAGTCATAAAGAACCGTATATTCATTTAAGCGGTAAGTATGCAGCTAAAGAAGCCGTTAAAAAGGCTTTATTAAGTGCAAAGATTGTTAAAACTATTAAACTAATTGATATTGAAGTTTTAAATAATAAAGATAAATCTCCTTATATTAAATTAATTAACGTTAATAATATAAAATGCAACGTATCAATATCTCATGATGGAGATTACGCTATCGCATTTGTTATAGTAGAAAAATGATTCCAGTACTTACAAAAGAGCAAGCATATAAATTAGATAAAGATACCATAGAAAGTGGTTATTTATCACAAAAAGAGCTTATGGATAATGCTGGAAAGGCTGTTGCTCAATTTTTTTGTGAAAAAATTCAAAATCCATTTTCTAAAACTGTAATTGTTGTTTGTGGCAAAGGTAATAATGGTGGTGATGGAGTTATTGCTCATTCATATCTTAAAAAATATAATGTATCATCAAAAATAGTATTTACAGAAAAAAATCACGAGCATTCTAAATTATTAAAAAAATATAAAATATCTACAAGTGATTACTCTATTTATAATGATAAAACAAATTTTAGTAAATATGATTGGATAATAGATGGAATATTTGGTATTGGATTATCAAGAAAATTAAATAACAGATATCGCAATTTAATCACAAAAATTAATTGCTTTAATATAATCTCTATTGATATGCCATCTGGCGTTTCAGATTCATTAGATGAAACTGTTGTCGTTAATTCTAAGTATACAATAACATTTGGTTTTTCTAAGTTAAGTCATTACATGATTCCGGTTCCTAATATAAAAATAACAGACATTGGATTTCAAAAATTAAATAAATCAACTATTAACAAAATAGATGAATATGATGTTAAAGAAATATTAAATCCTATTTCTATAAAAAAAAATATACATAAGAAAAAAACTCAATGTAATATAATTTCTGGTAGTATTTATTATCCTGGTGCAGCTTTTTTATGCTCTATGGCAGCAAATAAAACAGGATCAGGATATGTTGCATTATATACTGATTCAAAAAATAATTTAATTCAAAATCTTCAAACTTTAATGCCTGAGGTTATTGTTAGAGATTTAGATTTATTTGATTCTAATTCTATAAGTTTCCCAACATTAATTGGTCCTGGAGGACAATTAATCCCAACTTCAGAAAATTTAGACAAAACGGCAACTTATGTAATAGATGCC
Organism: Fidelibacterota bacterium; assembly: GCA_002705605.1. Taxonomy (GTDB): domain Bacteria; phylum Fidelibacterota; class Marinisomatia; order SCGC-AAA003-L08; family D37C17. The sequence continues at coordinate 117,876 of PAJD01000011.1, forward strand.
TCGGCTTTAAGTGCTTTTGATGATTTAGAATCAACTATAGAAAATAATATTGCTGAAATTCCTAATCAATCAATCATGACACCACATGTAGGGGAATTTAAAATTTTTTTTAAATTTCCTAAAAATAAGAAAATCAATGTAAATGATTTTAGAAAAATTCAAAAATTAATAGGAACTAGAATAGTGATATTAAAATCTTTTAATACATTTATAATAACATCAGATATGATATATATTCTTAGTAATGGACCTAGTCTACTTGCAACAGCAGGAACGGGTGATGTGTTATCTGGAATTTTAGTTAGTCTTTTATCTCAAGGATATAGTAGATTAGAAGCATCAATTCTTGGAACATATTTACATGCAGAGGCAGCAAACTATTATATGAAGAATATATCTAAAGATGGTATGACAGCATCAGATCTTATTGATTGTATTCCTCATGCATTTAATGAGCTTAGGAAAGAAAATGAACTTTAAATCTAAAAGTCTATGGTTGTTTATAAGTTATTTATTACTTCTTATATGTAATTCATTTTTATCATTTAGTATAATTCCATATAAAGATATTTGGAAATATGATAAAGTTATTCATTTTTCTGAATATTTTATATTAGGGTTACTTTATATTAATGCATTATATAATCAAGATTTAAAGATAAAAAAAATGTACCCTTTGTTATTTATATCGATAATTCCGATTGTTGATGAATCTATACAAATATATGTACCAAATAGAGTCGCTAGTATTTATGATGCTTTTTTTGATTATTTAGGATGTTACATGGGTATGAGTTTATATTATTTAATATACAGGTATAAAAATGGATAAATTTGTTATAAACGGCCCAACTAGACTTAGTGGAGAAATAAATATAAGTGGATCTAAGAATGCTGCACTTCCAATCATGACTGCATGCTTAGCATTCCCTGGTATATATACAATATCTAATATTCCAAATCTTAGAGATACTAAAACAATGTTAAAGTTGTTGGAAATTATTGGGTGTAAGATAACACATCAAGAAAAATCAATAAATATAGATACTAGAAAATGTGATAATCCAGAAGCTCCTTATGATTTAGTTAAAACAATGAGAGCTTCATTTTATGTTTTGGGTCCATTATTATCAAGATTTAAATATGCAAAAGTATCATTGCCTGGAGGTTGCGCTTGGGGTCCAAGGCCAATAAACTTTCACTTAGAAGCATTTAAAAAGTTAGGCGCTAAAGTAACTTTGGATTCTGGGTATATATTGACTGAAGGTGATTTGAAATCAGCAAAAATAAAATTCCCAATACCAAGTGTTGGAGCAACAGGTAATGTCATTATGGCTTGCGTGAATCTTGAAGATGATGTTCAAATTGAGAATGCATCAATGGAACCTGAGATTGTTGATTTGTGTAATTTTTATATAAAATGTGGCGTAAGCATAGAAGGTGTTGGTACAAATAAATTAACGATTAAAGGAATAAAACCTAATAATGATCTAAATATAAAATACTCTATAATACCGGATAGAATTGAGGCAGGAACATTTTTGATAGCAGCTGCAGCTTCAAAGGGTAGTATAAAATTGAATAATTGCACACATACACATTTAACTAATGTTATTTCTAAGCTTAAGGATGTTGGTGCAACAGTTTTATATGATGATAATTCTGTTTCGATAGAAATGAAGTATAATATCCAATCAGTATCAATAAAAACTGATGTGTATCCAGGATTTCCAACAGATTTACAAGCTCAATGGATTGCTTTAATGTCTTTGTCAAATGATAATAGTGAAATTGAAGATACGATTTATTTAGATAGATTTACCCATGTTCCNGANCTTATAAGNCTTGGAGCNAAAATTGATATGAATAAAAATATTGCNANNGTAACAGGAGTAAANAAATTATTNGCTGCAAAAGTTATGTCAACAGANATAAGAGCNAGTGCTTCTTTAATCATTGCNGCTCTATGTTCNNAAGGTGAAACNCATCTNTCANGAATATANCANATAGATAGAGGNTATGAAAAAATAGAAAANAAACTTTCNTTATTAGGTGCAAAAATTAAAAGAGTTAATGAGTGAATCATGAAATATATTGTTACAAATAATAGGAATAAATAATTTGTATATATTAATATTATCATTTAATTTAATGTTGTTGCATTTGTAACGATTTTTTTAANAAATAAAATGAGTATAAAAAGGAGTAAGAAAATGAAAAATATATTAACTATCGGTTTAGTTNTATCATTAGCAATTGGTGCGCAAGCTACAACTAATGCTAAATTAAACGTTGAAAAAGCAAATCAAAATGATTTGCAAATTAAATTAGAGTCNAGTGTTGATGTCTATGGTTTACAGTTTGATGTAAATTATGACCCAGCACAATTAAACTTAAATGAAAATAATATTTCTCACTTATTTTCAGGTTCAGATGTAAGNTCTAACATGAGTGTTTATAGTAAGATTAAAGAACCTGGATTAGCTAGAGTTATTATGTTTGATTTAGGNGGTTCAGCTATACTTGAAGCAAACAATTTAGAAAAAGTTATTCAACTTTCTTATNANTCTGTTGATTCTTATAAAGGTTCAACATTAGTTTCTGTTTCAAATATTGTAGCAGCAGGTTCACATGGTGAAGAAGTTACTATAGANGATAGTATNGATTTTACTTTTGATTTAAATGATGGATTANCTCCATATGAAACTTCAATAGTAGGTAACTATCCAAATCCATTTAACCCAACAACAACAATAGAATTTGATTTAGCAAATTCTGGTGTTGTAGATGTAACTGTTTATGATCTTCAAGGTCGTAAAGTAGCAAGTTTACATAATGGCATGTTAGATGCAGCTCAAGGATATACATTTAATTGGGATGCAAGTAGTGTTGCTAGTGGTCAGTATTTTGCAAGAATTACTGCTCCTGGTTTCACTGATGTAATAAATATGACATTNTTGAAATAAAATAATTATACTCATTTTACAAAGCCCCTGATTTAAAATTCAGGGGCTTTTTTTATACACAGAAAATAAAACTATGTTATTAAATATTGTTTTAGTAGGAGCCGGAGAAGTAGGCTTCAATTTNTCAAAATTTCTTTCAAAAGAAAATTANAATCTTACTGTAGTTGATATTAATCCCATTAAATGCAATCGAGTTAAAAATACAATAGATGCAANAGTTATTGANGGTGATGGTTGCTCTCAGAGAANTCTTCAATCAATTGATTTTAATAATGTTGATTACTTCCTNGCCCTAACTAGAATTGATGAAATTAATTTAGTTGCATCAACAATTGCAAAAAAAATGGGAGCAAAGAANGTAATNGCAAGATTAAGAAATACTGAATANATACANNCNAATGCAATTGTNTCNCCTNATAATTTTGGAATAGATGATGTTATTTANCCNGAAAAATCTGCTCAAAAAGAAATTGAGAATTTAGTTAGNGATTCNTCNGCTGTTGAAGTNAAATCATTTTTTGAAGATAAAATNAAATTATTAGGNATAACNTTNGATCATAATTCATCATTAATTGATAGAACAATNAATAATGTTTANTTATCNAATCCTTATATTACTCATAGAACTCCNCTTATATANAGAAATGATAATACTTTTATACCACANGGAGATACNTTNTATCAAAAAGATGANGTTATATATTTTACATGNGCTCAAAACTCTGTAGANGAAATATATAANCTNACAGANAAAGCAACATTTAAAGTTCAAAATATTATGATACTTGGCTTAGGAAAAATTTCTAGAATGCTAGCAAAATCATTAGGAAATGATTATAATGTTAAAATAGTAGAGCTCAATAAAGAAAAAGCAAAAAAATATAGTGAATCACTTGATGAATCTTTAGTCCTTGTAGGTGATGGTTTGGATGAGGATTTCTTAGAATCTGAATCTATTCATGAAATTGATTGTTTTATTGCAACAACAGAAAATGATAAAACAAATATGCTTGCAAGTTTAATGGCCAAATATAAAGGTGTTAAACAAGTTATTATGCATGTTTCAACAACAAATTATTTTAAATCAATGAGAAAAATTGGTGTTGATGCTGTTGTAAGTAAAAATATTTCTGCAGTAAATGATGTTTTTAAAATTATACATTCAAAAAATCAAGATGTAAATATAACTCCATTTGAAGATATGCATATTGATGCATTAGAAATAGCAGTTAATCCAAATTGTAAGTATTTTGTTAAAAATTACACAATAGATGATTTACCCGATAATATTTGCTTAGCTGGAATATTACGAAATAATGATATTATAATACCCTCAGTTAATAAAACAACAATTGAAGAAAATGATAAATTATTAATTTTCTTAAATCCTGAATCTTTATTAAAGATCGAAAACCTTTTTAAATAAATGATTAATAATAAAATTCTAAAAGTATTGGGAATGTTATTAGGATTTCTATCATTCTCGATGATTCCAAGTATTTTATGGTCATTTTACTTTAATGAAACAAATGAAATTTCAGCATTGTTTTATTCCATTATTTTAACACTCAGTATTGCATTATTAATCTATTTTTCTAGTTTTGTTTTTAAAGAAAATAAACATGATATTTCATCGATAGATGCATTTACGATAGTAACATTAGGATGGTTTTTAACTGCTTTGTTTGGCTCATTTCCTTATTATTTATCTCAAAATGGATTATCTTTTATTGATTCATTTTTTGAATCTATGTCTGGTTTTACAACTACAGGTGCAACAATATTAGGACAAAGCACTCTTCCAATAGAAACTCTAGGTCATGGTTTATTATTTTGGCGTAGTTTTACTCAATTTTTAGGGGGAATTGGTATTGTTGTATTTAGTATTGCTTTATTACCACTTTTAGGTATCGGTGGTGTGCAATTATTTAAAGCTGAAGTTGCTGGTCCAACTGCAGACAAGATAACTCCACGTATTAAGCAAACTGCTAAATTATTATGGAGTATATATTTAGGATTAACTATAATTGTATTTGTACTTTTTTATTTACAAGGGATGACATTTTTTGATTCTATATGTCATTCATTTACAACTATATCAACAGCAGGTTTTTCAACACATACTGAAAGCATTAAATATTTTAATAGTCCTGGAATTGAATGGACTATGATAATATTTATGTTTATTTCTGGAATAAGT
>PAJD01000012.1 GCA_002705605.1 Fidelibacterota bacterium
CTGGAGCTTCTTCAGCTTTAGCTTCTTCTGCTGGAGCTTCTTCAGCTTTAGCTTCTTCAGCTTTAGCTTCTTCTGCTGGAGCTTCTTCTGCTTTAGCTTCTTCTGCTGGAGCTTCTTCAGATTCCCCTTTCGCAGATAATTCTTTTTTCTTTATTTTCTTATCTTTTTTTAACTCAATTCTATTTTTTTCTCTTTCTTTCCATTCTTCTAATAATTTTTCTATATCTTCATCTTTTAAACCTTGTTTAGATAAATGCCACTTATAGCTTAATCCATTTCTTCTAAACAAACCTTGAACAGTCTCTGATGGCTTTGCACCTTCATTTAACCAATGCAAAACTCTTTCTTCATTAAGATTACATGAATTATTATCTTGGATAGGGTCATACCAACCTAAACGCTCTATTTCCCTACCATCTCTTTTAAATCTTGAATCAATAGCAACGACTCTATAAAAAGGTCTTTTCTTACGTCCTAATTTTTTTAATCTTATTCTAACAGCCAAATTAAACTCCTTATTCTTTATTTTTATTTTATTTTATTTTATAAAAGGCAACTTAAACTTTGTTTTATTATTACTAAATTTTTTCATTAAAACTTTCATTTGATTAAATTGTTTTAATAACTGATTTACATTTTGCATAGATGTACCTGAACCAATCGCAATTCTTTTTCTTCTCGAACCATTAATAATACTTGGATTCATTCTCTCTGCTTTCGTCATAGAATCAATTATAGCTTTTGTTCTTTTTAATTGTTTCTTTCCAGTATTTATGTTTGGCATTTTACTCATACCTGGCATCATTTTCATCATGCTACCTAAATTATCAAAACTACCCATTTGATCAATTTGATTTTTAAAATCATTTAAATCAAAAGTATTATTAGTCAATTTTGATTGAATATCACCAATTGATTCTTCATTAAAAGATTTTGCTGCTTCTTCAACTAAGCCAACAATATCACTTAATCCTAAAATTCTTCTTGCTATTCTATCTGGATTAAAAACTTCTATATCAGATATTTTTTCTCCAAATGTAATGAATTTTATAGGGATATCAGTAACATCTTTAATTGAAAGAGCAACTCCTCCACCAGTATCAGAATCCATTTTTGTAATTATACAACCGGTAACTTTACATGATTCTGAAAAACTACTAGATGAATTAATTGCATCCTGACCAGTCATACCATCAGCCACGTATATTACTTCAGATGGGTTTGATTTATCAATAATTTCATTAAGCTCTTTTATTAAATCATCATCAATATGTAAGCGTCCAGCTGTATCTAAAATTAAAGCATCATAGCTATTAGATTCTGCATATTTCTGCGCATTTTCTAATACTTTTAATGGATTTTTAGATTTCTTTTCAACGTAACAATCAATATTATTATCATTTGATAAAATTTCTAATTGATCTACAGCTGCAGGCCTTTGCAAGTCCAATCCTACCAACAAAGCTTTCTTATTAAATTCCCTTTTCAAAAAACCAGCAATTTTTACTGCTGTTGTAGTCTTACCTGAACCTTGTAATCCTGATAAAACCAAAACAGATTTTTCTTTACTATGTAAATTAATTTTAGAATTACTCGATTTTAAAAAATCAATAAGCTCATCTAAAACCAATTTCACAAATTGTTGACCAGGTGTAACTGAATCAAATACTTTACTGCCTAAAGATTTCTTTTTAACTCTTTCAATAAACCTACTTACAACTTTAAAGTTTACATCTGATTCAAGAAGAGCAATTCTAATCTCTCTTATCGCATCAGAAATATTACTTTCTGAAATCTTACCCTGACCTTTTATAGTCTTAAAAATTTTTTTAAATCTATTTTGTAATTGACCAAACATAATATTTAAAACTAATTAAAACAATTTAAGTAAAGCCTGCAAATTTAGTATTAACTGTACCGTCTATGCAAGCTATCTTTTTATATATATTTTTAAAAATTAAATGGATAAAGAATAAAAATGCAAATTATACTTAAAAATCACCTAAATTTCTCTTTATTAAAATTTCTTCAACTACACAATTATTTGGAGCATTAATAGAATGAATAATTGTTTGACACAAATCTTTAACATTCATCATGTCTTCTCTAATATCTTCTGCATTTTTATTATCCCAAAGAGGAGTATTAACCGCACCTGGAAAGGCGCTTATAACTTTTACATTATATTCTCTCAACTCTTCCCTCAGTGCAGAAGCAAAACCTCTCAAACCATATTTAGAAGCTACATATGCAGATGAATTTTTAAAAGGCTTAAGACCTGCACCAGAATTTATAAATACAATTTTTCCTGATTTTTGTGATTTAAAATTTTCAATTAACAATTTAGTTATTAAAAAAGAACCTCTAAGATTAACATTAATAGTTTGATTCCAATCATTTACTGTAGTATCTGATATATCTTTAAATATTGCAACACCAGCATTATTAATCAATAATTCAATATTATCTTTATTAGAAATTTTATTATGAATTTTTTTTACTGATTCTTCATCAGATATATCAGCTGAAATAATTTCACAATCATTATTTTTATTATGAATAATTGCTTTTGTCTTGTTAAGATTCTCTATATTTCTTGAAATTAAATAAACAAAATAATCATTTGATAATTCTACAGATAACTCTTTTCCAATTCCTGTAGAAGCTCCTGTAATAATAGCAATTGGTTTAGTCATTATTTTCAGCAATTAAATTAAGAGCACTTCCAGCTTTAAACCATTTAATTTGGTTATAATTATAAGTATGATTTAATATAATTTTATCTTTACTACCATCGACATGAATAACCTCACAATTTAAATTTTTGCCAGGTTGAAAATCTTTTAATCCTAATATGTTAAATTGATCATCTTCTAATATTTTATTATAATCATCTTTATCATTAAAAGTTAAGGCTAAGATTCCTTGTTTTTTTAGATTTGTTTCATGAATTCTAGCAAATGATTTTACAATAACAGCTATAATTTTCATGTATCGAGGCTCCATAGCAGCATGTTCTCTAGATGAACCCTCTCCATAATTTTCATCACCAATAATAACACTAGAAATCTTATTATTTTTATAATGTCTTGCAACATTAGGAGTTTCATCATATTCATTTGTAATTTGATTTTTTACTAGATTAACTTTATTATTAAAAAAATTTGTTGCACCTAATAATAAATTGTTAGAAATATTATCTAAATGTCCCCTGAACTTAAGCCATGGACCTGCCATAGAAATATGATCAGTAGTGCATTTTCCTTTTGCTTTTATAAGTAATTTTAAATCTAATAAATCTTTTCCATCCCATTTTTCAAATGGGTCTAGCAATTGAAGTCTATCAGAATGATTGCTTACTTCAATAATAATATTTTCTGATTTATCTGATGGAGATTGGTACCCCTGATCTTCGACCTGGAAACCATTAGGTGGAAGCTCAAAGCCTTTTGGAACAGTCAATTTTATTTCTTTACCTTCTTCATTTAATAACGTATCAGTAATTGGATTAAAGCCTAAATTTCCTGATAAAGCAATTGCCGTTACAAGTTCTGGAGAACCTACAAATGCATAAGTATTTGGATTTCCATCAGCTCTCTTAGCAAAATTTCTATTAAAAGAATGTACTATAGTATTTTTAGACTCTTTTTCTGCATCTTTTCTCTGCCACTGACCTATACAAGGTCCACAAGCATTTGCAAAAACTGTCCCACCTATCTGATTAAAAATTTCTATTAGGCCATCTTTTTCAATTGTATATCTAACTTGTTCTGAACCAGGTGTAATAGTATATTTTGATTTTACTTTTAATTTATTATCTATAGCCTGCTGAGCTATTGATGAAGCTCTCGATATATCTTCATATGAAGAATTTGTACATGAACCTATCAAACCAACCTCTACATCAATAGGCCAATCATTTTTTTTTGCTTCTGAAGCCATTTGACTTATTGGAGTAGCCTTATCTGGAGTAAAGGGACCATTTAAATAAGGTTCTAATTCATTTAAATTAATTTCAATAACTTCATCAAAATATTTTTCAGGATTTTTATATACTTCATCATCTCCTGTTAAATGATGTCTAATATTATTAGCTAACTTAGCAACTTCTTTTCTTCCTGTAGCAATTAAATATCTTTCCATAGAATCATCATATCCAAAAGTTGATGTTGTAGCTCCAATCTCTGCACCCATATTACAAATTGTTCCTTTTCCTGTACATGAAATATTTTTAGCTCCTTCCCCAAAATATTCTACGATAGATCCAGTTCCACCCTTAACAGTTAAAATTCCTGCTAACTTTAAAATAATATCTTTTGGAGAAGCCCAACCATTTAAAGACCCTACAAGTTTAACACCTATTAATTTAGGAAATTTCAATTCCCATGGCATTCCTACCATAACATCAACAGCATCAGCACCACCTACACCAATTGCAATCATTCCTAAGCCTCCTGCATTAACAGTATGAGAATCTGTACCAATCATCATACCTCCAGGAAATGCATAGTTTTCTAAAACTACTTGGTGAATAATTCCAGCACCTGGCTTCCAAAAACCAATTCCATATTTTGACGAAACTGATGAAAGAAAATCATATACTTCTGAATTTACATCTAATGCAGTTGTTAAATCATCTTCTGAGTTAATTTTTGCTTGTATAAGATGATCAGCATGAACTGTAGTAGGAACAGCTACTTGATTTTTATTAGCCATCATAAATTGCAACAATGCCATTTGAGCAGTTGCATCCTGCATAGCAACTCTATCTGGATTAAACTCTACATAATCTTTTCCTCTTTTAAAATCTTCAATATCAAGAGAAGAATGTAAGTATAAAATTTTTTCTGATAAGGTTAAAGGTTTATTAATTTTAGTTCTAATATGCTTGATATTCGAATCAATATTATTGTAAAATTTTTCAATTAGCTTTAAATCAAACATACAATTCCTTTATAAAGATTATAGGGTTAAAATTATACTTAAATTTATTAATTTATATCTACAATTTCAATTACTGATATAATATTATGATAAAATCAATATTTTACTTATTTATTTTAATAAATCTTTTATTTTCTTGGGAAAATAATGAGATTGAATATATAATTTATACTAGCAATTCATTATCTGAATCTGCTAATAATCTATCTAATCTTCATGAAAACTTAGTTGATGATAATTCTAAGCTTAAAACAAAAATCATCCTTAATGATACTCTTGGCAAAAGTTTTCATGATTATATAAATAATAATTTTGATTTTCAAAATGATAATATCAAATATTTAACTATCATCGGTGATGAAACTATTATTCCTCCTCTGTTTTATTTAGGCACTCCTTGTGATGATTGCATTAGCTCTGCAAATACTAATAATCCAAATCCACGATTAATAACAGGAAGAATTTTAGCAGAAAATGTTAATGAATCTAATTCAATAATTAACAATATAATTAACTACACTTTAAATCCCCATGAAGGTGATTGGAAAAGCAAAGCATTACTGTTTTGCGATGACCAATTTAAAAATGGGGAAACAATAAGAAGAGAAAAGTGGCACACTCTCCATTCAAGTGTAATCTATAATAATTTAAAAGATAATCTTAATATAAATTGTTTATTTGGTCCAAATTTTCAAAGACAACAATCAATTGATTGGTATACTCAGCCAAGCTTTAATAATGAACTAATACAAAATATTAATAAAGGCTTTGCTATAATTAATTATATTGGACATGGAACAAGTGAATTTTTAGCAGATGAAAACATATTAACTTATTCTGATTTAAACTTAATATCTATTGAAAATAATAAACTTCCTATATGGATTGCAGGGACATGCTCATTCGGGAATTATTTAAATGAAAATTGTTTTGCTGAAAAACTATTAAAAAAAGGAGATTCAGCTATTGCTGTTATATCAACGACAGGAGGAATATCATACAGCTCTAATTTTTATTTTTTAAAGAAGTTTTTTATGGAAAATTTAAAAGAATCTTTAAATAATAATACAGCTGATAGAATAGGAGATTTATTTTACAACTCTAAAGAAAACTTATTTGAATCTTACACCTTACACCTATTTGGAGATCCAGCAATGAAAATCCAAATAGCAAAAACATCAAATAATTTAACAGATAATATTCCTGAATCAATATTAATTGGTTCAGAAAATTTATTATCCATTAACAATTCAAACTTAAGTACACTAAGAATTTCAAACAATGATGCTACCTCTATAATTAATTATGACTATAGTGGAGAGCACTACAATTCAAATGATTCATGCTTTAATGCTCAGAACAACTTATCATGCATAGATGAATTTATTTATAGCTATAATGGTGAGAACCTATTTGTAGGAGAATTTTATAACACAATTAATTATACTTTACCTCTAGATGCCTTAGAATATAATACAACAAATTTAAAAATACATAATGATCTCAATAATTCCATTCAATCAATAAACAATATAAATTTAGAATTTATAGATGGTGATTTATCAAATGATAATGTAGGTCCAGAAATTACTATTTCTCAAAATGGGAATCCATTAATAAACAATTCAACTATTTATCCTCCTTATAATATTATTATCAATTTGGTAGATAATTTCCCAATAAATATTAGTGGTTTAAATTATCACGATATAAGAATTTGGATTGACAGTAATCAGAATGAAAGCATAATTTTAAATGATTTATTTATACCGATTTCTAATACAGCTGGATATATTAATTATATCATAGATGAAAATTTATTATACCAAGATTTTCACACAATCAACATAGAGGCCTGGGATATTTTAAATAATTCATCAACAATATCATATGGAGTAAATGTATTTAATAATAAAAATAAAGATATCATATATAATGTTTATAATTTTCCAAACCCATTTAAAGAATCTACATATTTTACTTTCAGCTATGTGAATTCCAATCCAATAAATATAAATATTAATATATACGATTTAAATGGAGAAAAAATAAAAACTATTTCTCAATATTTAGAAACAAGCAATAATCATTTTTATAAAGTACATTGGGATGGTCTAGATAATTATTCTAAAAAAATTTCTAATGGTATATATTTATATGATTTAGAAATTTTAGAAAATAATATAAGCTTACATAAAAAAATATATAAAATTGCCAAATCAAAATGAAATTTATTCTAGCATCAAAAAGCACAAGAAGAAAAAAAATATTAAATAAAATTAATCTAGATTTTAAAGTTTTTAATTCGCAATTAATTGAAAAAAATATTACTAATAACTATAAAAATAAAAGTGCTTATTGCAAAAGGCTTGCTATTATGAAATCTAAAGTAGTTTCTAAAAAATTCCCAAATCATTATGTTATTGGAGCTGATACAATAGTTGTGCTGAACAACAAAATTTTAAACAAACCTTTAAATAAAAAAGAAGCTATTAATCATTTAAATTTATTAAGCGATAATAAACATATAGTATATACTGGAGTTTCATTAATTAATTTATCTCAAAATATCAACAAGTCATTCATTGAAAAAACTACAGTATATTTTAATAAGCTAAATAATAATGAAATAAATAATTATGTAACTAAATTTAAACCTTATGATAAAGCNGGAGGGTATGCTATTCAAGAATATAGCAATGTATTTGTAAAAAAAATAAATGGATGTTTTTATAATGTAGTTGGTTTTCCATTACCAAAATTTTATAAATTATTAAATAGNGAATTNAAATTAATTAAATAGTTATGTCAGAAGATNAAGAAATATTACCCTTTTATTTAGAACTNAAGGAAAAAAGAGAAATTGAAAATTTAGATATTAATAAAATNTCTGANGAAACAAAGATTAATATTAAACATCTANTGGCAATAGANTCAGGTGATTTNAATATTATACCAAATACATATTTAAGATTNTTNATTAAAACTTATGCGCAATACCTAAANCTTGATTATCAGNAAATNCTTAATAAATATGAATNGGAATCTANTAAAAAANGNNANANTATTTTTAAAAAGAAGACNATTAAAAAAATAAANAAAGAAAGCATNAGTATAAAAAAAAGCATATCAAANTTCAAGCTTTCTGAATCGTATTATTTAGAACCAAAAAAAATAATCCAAATAATAATTCTNTTCTCNTTCTTGNNATCAATTTATCTACTTGTTAGCTATTTAAGTAAAAAACAAGCTGAAATAGTAGANNATAATACNNCTATATTAAATGAAGAGGCNGNANNAACAATAAGCATAGATGAAAATACACTNTTAAATTCAAGCNATTTTAAAAATNAAAATCTAATAAAATCAGANAGNTTTAAATTAAATAAAGAGATTGGNNCNGAATATACTTTCCAAATATCAACAAAAGAAAAAACTAAAATNTATATNAGTTTTAATGATNATGATGAAAAAAGAATTGAAAAATGCAACATTNTTGCANATAANGGNGAACTAATAAAATATACATTTTCNAATAATATATATTTTGATNTATTNAGNGCTAAACATGTCCANGTTTCGATTAATAANAATTCAATAAATAAATACCTCGGTAAANAAGACTANTCNATCAGNGGNTCTTTTGAACCNNTAAANAAACAATTNTATNTAGAATTNTACTCTAAATAATAATNCTAAAATAAAAAAATNAAACTTTNCTNCTANTANNTTTCTATTNAAGAAAGAATAAATTAATTAAAAAAAAAATNAATTAATCATTGCTTTATAATGGGGAATATTAATATAATAGTGGGTAAGTGTGGGGAGTATTCCCAANCATTTAAAAAAAANAAATAAAATTGNAGGTANAAACAATGTCCTTTACTGGAGANTATTATAATTTATTGGATCAAAAGAATAGACTTAGCATTCCAGCNAAGTTTAGNAANTCNNTACATCCTAANAATAATAAAACGTTTGTTCTAAGCAGGGGGTTTGATGAATGNTTATTCNTATATCCATTAGAAGAATGGAAAATTGTTGAAGAACAACTGGCATCTTTAAGNAGTATAAATAATAAAAATAGAAATTTTATTAGAAATATAGTNAGNTATGCTAATTANGTTAAATATGATTCACANGGAAGNATTGCAATNCCTGANNTTCTTTTAANTTATGCAAGCATAGATAAAGAAGTCATAGTTATNGGCATGTTAAAAAAAATTGAGTTGTGGAATAAANACACTTTNAATAAATATGAAAAAAAGAAAGACTTTTTATCNAATGAAGATTTTGAAGATCTNGCAGATAAAATTAATTTTTAATTTTANTACATGAATCATCACATCCCCATTATGAAGGATGAGGTGATTGACTTGCTTGATATAAAGTCTAAGGGGATATACATGGATTGTACCATTGGATTTGGTGGACACTCNCTTAATATTTTAGAAAAANTAGGANCTGANGGTCAGCTTATTGGAATAGATTTAGACCCCTATGCTCTGNAAAAAACAAAAGAAAAGCTAAATAAACATAATAATATTTCTCTGCACAACAGTAGTTATAGTGCATTTCCTCAAATATTAGAGAAAATGGGTATCGAAAAAGTTGATGGCATTCTTTTTGANCTTGGTATCTCCTCCTATCAAGTNGATACAGAGCACAGGGGTTTTTCTTATATGAAGGATGCAAGTCTTGATATGAGATTTAATAATAAAAATAAAAGNCAACTATCAGCAAAAGATATAATCAATCAAATCAATCTAGATGATTTAATCTATGCCTTTAAAAAATATACTAATTTAAAAAGACCCACTTATATAGCTGAAAAAATNATAGAGTATAGAAAAACAAATAAAATTAATACTACTTTTGATTTAAGAAATACAATAAAGCTNATTGTAAAAAGTGATAGCTATAAAATTTTATCTCAAATATTTCAAGCGCTAAGAATAATTGTAAACAATGAAATTGAAATTTTAAAAAAAACACTAATATCTACATTGAATTATTTGAAAATAGGCGGAAGAATTGCTATTATTTCATTCCATTCTATAGAAGATAGAATTGTAAAGCATTTTTTAAAAAGCACTACAATCTATAAAGACAATTCATATGATATTGAATATCAAAATCTAAACAAAGAATTTAAACTGATTACTAAAAAACCAATTTTAGAAACATCAACTANCAACTCTAGAGCNAGNAGTGCAAAACTAAGGGTTGCTGAAAGGATTGCATGATTAAAAATAAAAATAATGGAGCAATTGATTTTATATTTTATACACTTTTNATTGTAATACTATGCTCGATATTCCTTTTAAAAGTTTGGTTGAAAAATGAAATAAATGAGACNCAATGGGAAATGAAAAAACTAAACTCCTCTTATTTAGCTCATTCAGATGAAGTTAAGGCCCTNCAAAGCTCTAGAAATTACTTTATGAGCTACGACTATATACAAAAAACACTAAAAAATAAAATGATNCCAGCAACACCTGAGACATTACTAATATCAATATCAGAATGAGAAAATTTTTCCAATTATATTCAAGAAACATTAATCGTTTATCAATTGGAATTTATTTATTTAGCTTAATATTAATAGTAAAGTTTTTCAAAATACAAATTATTGAAAAAAACACATTNCAAGACCATGTCAGTAAAATAGGTTATAAAACAGTAANTAAATATGGAACTAGAGGNGAAATATTAGATAAAAATAAAAANATCTTATCTCAAACNATAACAAAATATACTTTTTGGATAAATACAAATAAAAAATATGATGAANAATTANTANTAAGCTTATTTTCATCTAATTTNAATAAANCTGATAGTANNTANAGAAAAATANTAAATAAAAAANCNAACTATGTAATTATTGAAAAAAATATTTTGCATTCTGATTGTAGNAATATTTTAAAAANAATCAATGAANTAGAAGGATTANAGTATACAAAAAACAATAAACGTTTTTATCCATATAATAATTTGGCTTCTCAAACANTAGGNTTTGTAAATGAAGATGGATTNGGNCAAAATGGTATTGAAGAAAGTTTAAATACAATACTTTCAGGNGATACAATTCAAACAAAATTNAAAAAAGGNCTTAAAGGTCAATTNTTTGATAATAATAAAATAAATAATCTAAATGGNAAAAANGTTCANCTAACAATTGATATAGAAATTCAACAAATTTTACAAGATGAATTATATAAAACATNCAAAGAAACAAAAGCTAAATCAGCTAATGGNATTATTATTGATCCATTTACTGGAGATATAATTTCAATTNCATCTATTCCTGATTACAACCCTAATAATTATAGTGATTACCAATTAGAAAATTTTAAAAACAGAACAATTTCAGATTCATACGAACCAGGTTCTACATTTAAAATAATACCAATAATTGCAGCCTATGAAGACAACTTGAGTCCAAATAAAAAGTACTTTTGTGAGAATGGTGAATTTTATTTAAATAATGGTAAAAAATTAAATGATCACGAAGAACATGATTCGCTTACAGTGAATGAAATATTTATTCATTCAAGCAATATTGGAATTTCTAAAATAATTCAAGATATAGATAATAAAGAAATATACAAATTATGTAAAAGCCTAGGTTTTGGTTCAAATACAGGATTACCATTGAAAAGTGAATCAAAGGGTATATTAAGAAATCTTAATAATTGGTCTAAATGTTCAAAAACATACATATCAATTGGTCAGGAAATTGGAGTGACAAATATACAGCTTGCTACTGCATACTCAGCAATAGCTAACGGTGGTTTCTTACTTAAGCCACATATTGTAAAAAATATTTCTAAAAATGATAGCATTATATATAAAAGAGAAGTTGAGCCTTTAAGACAAGTTTTCAACAAAGAAATTTCTAATAAAATACTATCAAGCCTTGAAGAAGTTGTAATTAAAGGAACAGCAAAGAACCTTAATTTAAATGGGTATAAAATTGGGGGAAAAACTGGAACTGCTCAAAAATTTTATAACGGAGAATATTCTAAAAATGAATTTATTTCTTCATTTGCTTCAATTTTCCCTATTGACAAACCTAAATATGTAATGATTATATCTATAGACTCCCCGGAATACGGAAAACATTGGTCTAATGAAAGTGCTGTCCCAACCGCAAAAAAAATTATAAATAGAATAATTGTTAATGATAAATCTTTTTTAAATGATTCATCTATTTTACTGGCAAAAAATGAAACTAAAGAAAAAACAAATGAGTCTATAAATAAAAAAAATAAAATTAAAAGGTATTCTTATTATAATAAGGAGATAATTAATAAAACTATGCCAAATCTAAAAGGAAAAACATTAAAAGAAGCTATTTCATTGGCAAGTCAAAATGGTATAATGCTAAAACCAAATACATTAAAAGGCAAAGTAGTATGGCAATCATTAAAACCAGGAATTAAAACAAAAAAAGATCAAGTATGTGAAGTCAGGATGTCTATATAATGAAGTTAAACGAAATATTATATAATATAGATTTTAAAGGCAGCTCTGATAATAGAAATATTACTAATATAACATATGATTCAAGGAAAGTAAAAGATGGTAGTCTTTTTATTGCAATAAGTGGAGAAAACCAAGATGGTCATGATTATATATTAGAGGCAATTGATAAGGGTGCAACTGCAATTATTGCAAATGGAAGAGCCCCTATATCTGACATTGTCCCAATATTACAAGTTTCAAACCCAAGAAAAATCATGTCAAAAATAGCTGCAAATTTTTATAAAAATCCATCTAAAGATCTTAATATTATTGGAATTACTGGTACAAATGGAAAAACTACAACTACTCAAATAGTTGACCATATTATTAAATCTAATAATAAAACAAGCAGCTCACTTGGAACATTAGGATTTAATACTCCATCTGGCATGATTTCTACAGGTTTTACAACACCTGAATCTATCGAATTACAACAAATATTAGATACAATTAAAAAAGGTGGTATAAAATATGTGCCAATGGAAATATCCTCACATGCTATAGAATTATATAGAACAAATGATGTAGATGTTGATATTGCTATATTTACAAATATTGGACATGACCATCTTGATTTTCACAAATCAATAGATAATTACTTTAATGCAAAATTAAAATTATTTACAAAATTAAATAAAAACTCACTTGCAATTTTAAATCATGATGATCCTTATACAGAAAAGATAGTAAAAAAAATAAATTGTAATTATTTAACATATGGTTTTAATAATGATGCAGATTTAAACATAAAAGAGTATAGCCTTGGAATCAATCAATCAAGTGCTGTGCTTAATTATAATAATAAGCATATCAATTTGGAAACACATCTTATAGGAAAATTCAATTTATATAATTTAAGTGCTGCTATTTTATGTGGAATCAAACTAGGTATAAATGAAAATAGTATAATTGAATCAATAAAACAATTTTCAAATGTTCCAGGAAGATTAGAAAAATATAATTATAAAAACAATACAGCTATTATCGATTATGCGCATACACCTGATGCCTTTTCAAATATATTCAAGAATATATCAGACTTAAAAAATAAAGGACAAAAAATAATCACTGTATTTGGATGTGGTGGTAATAGAGATAAATCAAAAAGAAAAATAATGGGTGAAATAGCAAATAATTATTCTGACTATATATATATAACTAATGATAATCCAAGATTTGAAGATGAAGATCAAATTATAGATAATATATGCAATGGAATATCAAACAAAAATTATGAAATAATAAAAGATAGAAAAAAAGCTATCATTTCTGCTCTAAATAACGATAATTGTATCGTTTTAATTTTAGGAAAAGGAGTAGAGAAATATCAAATAATAAAAAACAAAAAAATAAATCATTCTGATATAAAAATAGTTAAAGATCATATTAATGAGAATAGAAATTAAAGATAAAAACAAATTTATAAACATGTTTAATAAAATGTATAAAAATAATAATGTTTCTAATATTA
Source organism: Fidelibacterota bacterium (assembly GCA_002705605.1). Classification (GTDB taxonomy): domain Bacteria; phylum Fidelibacterota; class Marinisomatia; order SCGC-AAA003-L08; family D37C17. Next base: position 13,943 of record PAJD01000012.1, read on the forward strand.
ATGGTATATCTATTGATTCTAGAAAAATAATGAAAAATGATATCTATGTTCCAATAAAAGGTAATAAATATGATGGACATGATTATATAGCTGAATCATTCCAAAAAGGAGCAATAATTAGTTTTAGTGAACAGCACTCAAATAATAAAAATATAATTAGCACTAAATCAATATTAAATGAAATAGAAAAATTAGCTAAAAATTGGTCGAAATTATCAAAATCAAAAATCATTGGAGTAACTGGATCAAATGGGAAAACAACTACAAAGAATCTACTTTTTCATATTTTAGAAAAAGAATTTATTTGCCACAAGACAGTTGGCAATTATAATAGCTCAATAGGATTTCCCATATCATTTCTATCTTCGAAAGCTACTGATCAATTTTGCATTCTAGAGTATGGAGCAAGCAAACCAAATGAAATACAAAAACTATGTGATTTAGTAAGTCCAGATTACAGTTTTATAACCAATATTTCAAAAGCACATATCAAAAATTATAAAACATTTAAAGAGCTAATTGATACTAAATATGCAATCTATGATTCAACTAAAAATGATGGAGTAATATTTATTAATTCTGATGAAATAGAAATCAGAGAATCAATTAAAAATAAAAAAATAGTATCATTTGGTTTTTCTGATAAATCAAAAATAAAAATTAAACTAGAAGATAACAATTTAATAATAAATAATAAAAAAATATTAATACCTGAAAATCTATTTTATATAAAAGATATTGTTATTGCTGTTTATATGATATGTAATTATTTGGGAGTTACAGATAATAAATTTCAAAACTCTTTAAAATCTTTCCAGATACCTAATGGTAGAGGAAATTATATTCGATATAATGATCACCAGATTATTAATGATTCATATAATGCCAATCCAAATTCAGTTAATTTTGCGATTAATCGTATTTCTAAGATAGCTAATAATGGGAAAAAAATATTTATTTTAGGTGATATGCTAGAGCTTGGAGATATCGAAACTGAAGAACATAATAAACTAGCTGATTCATTTAACAAATCAAATATTGATATAATTTTAACATATGGAGAGCTAAGTAAAGATATACATAAATATATTTCCAAAAATAAATACTCAAAACACTATAATAACAAAAGCAAACTAAGAATAGAATTAAACAATCTTGTTTGCAAAGATGATATAGTTTATTTGAAAGGATCAAGAAGCATGAAATTAGAAAGTTTATACGTAAATAATTAATGATATACTTATTATTAAATAAAAGCTTAAACATTGTACAATATATCTCATTCAGAGCAACAGGCGCTGCCATAACTGCTCTGATTATAAGTTTCCTCATCGGGCCGATAATAATCCGCACACTTAATTATCATCATTTTGGTGAAAAAATCCGAAAAAACGGGCCTGATTCTCACCTTCGAAAAGAAGGTACCCCATCGATGGGAGGGATAATTATACTTTTATCAATTATCCTTCCCACGATTCTCTGGGCAGATATTAGTAATAGCTTTATAATAACTATATTAATATCAATAAGTATTATGGGTATTATTGGTTTTATAGATGACTACCTGAAAATCAAAAAAAATTACACAAAAGGATTAATAGCTAGATATAAATTAATAGGTCAAGTCCTTTTAGGAATATTAGTATCCTATTTAATTTTAAATAACGATTCACCTATAGTATATAATGTCATTTCTAGCGATAATAGCTTATCCATAATAAATCCAACAAGTATTTCTATTCCATTTATTGCAAATGGTTTCTTAGATATAGGTTATCTATATATTCCTCTTATTATTTTGATTATAACTGGCACATCAAATGCAGTGAATTTAACAGATGGACTTGATGGATTAGCCACAGGTCTNGTTGCTATTTCAACCTTAGTTTTAGGTGCTATAGCTTATGCAAGTGGAAGAATAGATTATAGNAACTATTTAAATATTATATTTGTTCCTAATAGTGGAGAATTATTTATTTTTTGTTTATCAGTTATAGGTGCATGCATTGGTTTTCTATGGTTTAATGCTTATCCAGCAAAAGTGTTTATGGGAGATGTTGGCTCTTTATCTCTAGGCGCTGCAATTGGAACACTAGCAGTTCTACTTAAAAAAGAAATTTTATTAATTATTATAGGTGGAGTATTTGTTATTGAATCTATTTCAGTAATTATACAGGTTTTATATTTCAAATTTACAAAAAGAAAAAATGGTAAAGGAAAACGCTTTTTCAAGATGGCTCCCCTACACCATCATTTTGAATTATCTGGATGGAATGAAAACCATGTAGTTGTAAGATTATGGATCATTGGTATTATTCTAGCCTTACTATCTTTAACAACATTTAAAGTGCAATGATAATAAAAAATAAAAATATTACTGTTCTTGGAGCTGGGATTAGTGGGATTGGGGCTTCTAACCTAGCTTACCATAAAGGTGCAAATGTATTGCTTAGCAATAATCAAAAATTCAATACTGATAGGTTATTAAATAATGAAATCAAAAAAGAATATTCACATTCAGATAAATGTATAGATTCAGACTTAGTAATAATTAGCCCAGGAATTAAATCAAAGAATAATGATACTATTAAAAAACTAGAATCAAAAAATATATCAATAATAAGCGAAATAGAATTTGCATCACGTTTTACTAAATCTCCTATTATAGCTGTAACAGGATCTAATGGTAAATCAACAGTTGTTAAATTACTATATCATATTTTTAAAAATAAATATAAAAATGTTTTTCTTGGTGGAAACATTGGGATTTCATTCTCAATGAATGTATATAATGAATTAAAAAATAATTTAAAAAATTCAATTCATATAATAGAAGTAAGCAGTTTTCAACTTGAAAGAGTATATTCTTTAAAGCCATACATTTCATGTATTTTAAACGTTACTGAAGATCATTTAGATAGGCATGGTAATTTTAAAAATTATCTCAATCAAAAAATTAAAATCATAAAAAATCATAATGAAGAATCATTTATTGTTTATAATCAAGATGATAAAAATCTAAACAAGATTTTAAAAAACAAAATAAATTCATATCCATATTCATTAAATGATAAAAATACATTTTATATAAATAAAAAATCTATTTACTGTTCTAAAACAAATGAAGAAATAATTAATCAAGAAAAAACCAAATTAATCGGAAAACATAATTTATCAAATATTTTAGCATGCATAGAGATTTGCAGATTATTTAACTTTAAAATAAAAGATACAATTGATTCATTGAAAAATTTCAAACCACTAAATCATAGGATGGAAGTGATTTATAAAAAGGATAACTTTTTTATAATCAATGATTCAAAAGGTACTAACCTTGATTCTACTAAATCAGCAATTGGAAGTTTTGACAATAAAATAATACTTCTACTTGGAGGATTTTCAAATCAAGAATTAAACAAAGAAAAAATAATAGATACAACCAAATCAAAAAACATTCATAAAATAATTTGTTTTGGTGAAATTGGAGAAAATATTCATAAAATTTTAAATAAATATATATCCAGTACGTATATCAAAAATTTTGAAAAAGCTATTTTAAAATCAATTGAATATTCTTTAAATAAAAAATCAATACTTTTTTCTCCNGGGTTTAAAAGTTTTGATGAATTTAAAAATTTTGAAGAAAGAGGAAATATGTTTAAGAAAATAGTTCATAATTATTATGCATAAATGAAAAAAGAACAACTTATATACGAAAAACCTATTATATATATAATTATTGCTACTATTGCAATAGGCTGTTTAATGCTATATAGTGCTAGTAGCACGGTTGCATTTAATAAATTTGGAGATTCTGCATTCTATATTAAAAGGCATATAATAAGGCTTATCATAGGTTTAATTGCATTTTTTATTGCTTATAAAATAAATTTTAAATTTTTCAAACAAAATGCAACTAAATTATTAATATTTTCATGGATTGTAATGCTATTTGCATATTTTTTTAATGAAGGGAGTTCTACTAGAAGATTTTTAATTATTAATGGACAAAATATTATAACAACTTCAGATTTTTCAAAATTATGTTTAATAATTTTTACTGCTCAATTTATAGAAAATAATAAAAATAAGATTAATAATCTTAAAATTTTATTAACTAATTATCTACCCTATTTATCAATTACTTTATTACTCATTCTTGGTCAACCAGATTTAAGTTCAACATTTACAATTCTAATATTAATATCATTAATACTTTTGTCAGCAGGTATTAATATAAAATATTTATTTTATTCTGGAATTTTTGGAATTATCTCTGCATTACTACTATTAAAAGAATTTCAAATAAATCGATTTATAAATTGGTGGTCAGGAGAATCAAATTCTCAAGCAAAAAATGCTATAAATGCACTAGGGAATGGCGGATTAAAAGGTGTTGGATTTGATAATAGCATAATTAAAGAAGGGTTTTTACCTGAAGTTCATACAGATTTTATCTTACCAATAATTGGTGAAGAATTTGGATTTATTGGAATACTATTTATGTTTGTTTTATTTTTATCATTATATTTTTTAGGAATAAAAATTTGCAAATCTGCTCCTGATATATTTAGTTCCATGCTATGTCTTGGGATAACTTTAAATATTCTAATTTACTTTTTAATTAACGTTTGTTATGTTGTCGGTTTTATTCCGACAACTGGACTAGCAATACCTTTTTTCAGTTATGGTGGTTCACATACATTATTCAACTTATTTTCGCTTGGAGTTCTTTTGAATATATCAAAACATACTAACCTTTATAAATACAAACATATATCACATGAATAAAACTATATTTATATCAGGAGGTGGTACTGGAGGACATTTATTCCCTGCAATTTCTATTGGGAGTGAATTAATTAAACATAATTTTTCTATAATTTATATTGGATCTAAATATGGTATTGAAAAGAAATATTTCAATGAAAATAATCTAAAACATTATTTATTAAATATCAGAGGAATCCAAAGGCACATATCATTAAACAGCGTATTTATTAACTTACTATTTCCTATTAGATTCATTTTATCATATATAAAATCAATAGTATTGATAATTAAATATAGACCTAAAGTAATAATTGGAACTGGAGGATATGCTTCAGGACTTCCTTTAATAGCTGGGATTTGTTTTAGAATTCCAATTATGATACAAGAACAAAATTCTATTCCTGGNTTAATAACAAGNAAACTAAATAAAAGAGCAGAAAAAATATTTTTAGGATTTAAAGAAACTCAAAANATATTAAACCATAAATCTATATATACTGGCAATCCTATAAGGNAAAACTTAAAAAATCATAATATAGATTTATCAAAAAATAAACTTGGATTTGATAAAAATAAAAAAATGATTCTAATAATTGGAGGAAGTCAAGGAGCTCGAGCAATTAATTATTATATATATGATAACATTCATTTTTTTAAAAAAAATGATTTTCAAATTTATTGGCAATGTGGATTTAATGATTTAAAGAAAATATCTAGAATTACAGANGATACAATTAAAATTACACCTTTTATCAAAGATATGTCATTAGCGTATTCAGCGGCAGATTTAGTACTATCAAGAGCTGGGGCAATTTCAATAAGTGAACTTTCTTTTATGAAAAAAGCAACTATTTTTATCCCATTACCATCAGCTGCAGATAACCATCAAGAAATTAATAGTAAATATTTAGAACAAAAAAATGCATGCATATCTATAAATCAGAACAATCTAAAAAAAGGAACTTTGCAAAAAGAAATTTTAAATATATTAAAAAATAAAAAAAATATTGAACAATTAGAAAAAAATATTGAACAATTNTCTAATAAAAATTCAACTAAAACAATAGTAAANGAAATATTAAAAGCTATATAATGAATTTATTTAATAAAACAAAAAAAATACATTTTATTGGTATTGGTGGAATTGGCATGAGTGGAATGGCAGAATTTCTATTTAATCATGGATTTCAAATAACTGGCTCAGATATATCAACATCTGATAGAACAAAACATTTGTCTAATCTAGGTATAAATATATCTTATAATCATAATAGTTCTAATATTNATAATCAAGATTTAGTCGTTTATTCATCGGCAGTGANTCAAGATAATACTGAATTATATAAAAGTAAAGAAATGCATATTCCCATTATGAAACGGTCACAAATGCTTGGAGAATTAATAAAAATAAAAGATATTAGCATNGGGGTTGCTGGGACACATGGCAAAACCACTACATCATCTATGTTAGGCTCCATATTACATGAATCAAATCTTGATCCAACATTAATTATNGGAGGCATAGTAAACAAATTTAATAGCAATAATATATCTGGAGAAGGAGACTATATAGTAGTTGAAGCAGATGAATTTGATAGAAGCTTCTTATCATTAAAGCCAACCTATGCAATTTTAAACAATCTAGATAAAGAGCATTTAGATACCTATAAAAATTCAGATGATTTGAAAAACACATTTTGTGAATATGCTAATTCAATTCCATTTTATGGTAAGATAGCTATTAATAATGATTCAAAATATTTAGCTGATATTTCAAATAAAATCAATAAACCTTCAATATCATTCGGGATTAATCAAAAGGCCGATATTATGGCTACTAATATAAAATATAATATGAACTTATCTTCATTTACGGTTACTTCTAAAATACACGATGACTTTAATATAGAACTTAAATATCCAGGGACTCATAATATATATAATGCTTTAGCTGCTACAACTCTTTCATTAGAATTAAACATCCCAATTGATAAAATAAAAAATTCATTAAAAAAATATTCTGGAGTTAAAAGAAGATTTGAAATTAAATATAATAATAAAAATAATAACATAATGGTTGTTGATGATTATGCACATCACCCTGTAGAAATTGAATATACTCTAAATGCAGTTAAATCAGGATGGAATAATAGAATAATAAGTATATATGAACCACATTTATATTCAAGGACTAATGAATTTAAAACAGAAACAGCTAAAGCACTATCAACATCTGATGTAGTAATTATTTCAGAAATTTATGGTTCAAGAGAGAAACCTATAAATAATGTTACAAGTGATTTAATTATTGATGAATTGAATTTATTAAATCATAAAAAACATATTTATATAAAGGATAAAAATAATATTTGCAATTACTTAGAAGAAAACATAAAAGAAAATGATATTATTTTAATTATGGGAGCTGGACAAATCAATTCAATAACAGATAATATTATTAAAACTATTAAAAAAAAATATGAACAAATACAAAATTAATACAGAAAAAATTATTGATAATATTTTTATAATATCATCNGTCCTNATTATAATACTATTAATTATATACAGTATAAAAAATGATAATTTTAATATTAATAACGTTAATATTAACAATAATGATTTTTTAACTAATGATGAAATTGAAGAAATTCTAAATATTGAATTAGAAAATAAAAATATTTTTAATATTAATATATCAGAATTAAAAAAATCAATTAATAAACATAATTATATTAGATCATCTAAAATCTATACAACTTATCCAAATAATATATTTATACATATTAATGAAATTATTCCAATCGTTCTTTTTGAAGAAAATTCACAATATTTCTTAATAGATCACAGAACAAATAAAATCAAAGCTGATATAAAAGCATTAAATTATTATTCTGTACCTATAATAACATCAGATATTAAAAAGGAAAATATAATAAATGTCATAACCTATTCTCTTATTAATATTTTTAATAATAATAATGAACTCTATGATTCAATATCTGAAATAAAGATAAATGATGATGAAATTCATTATACAACAAAATATAGAACAACAATAAAATTAAATGAAAATAATATTAATCAAAATACTACAACACTAATAAATTTTTTAAATCAAAATAAAGTAAAAAAAATCGAATCATATGAATATGTCAACCTATTAATACCTAATCAAATAATAGTTAAAGAAAAGAGTATATAATATGAATGATAACAAAATAATATCAGGAATTGATATAGGAACAACAAAGATAGTAGTTATAATAGCTGAAAAAAAAGAAGGAGCTATAAATATTATTGGATTTGGAAAAAGCAATTCCGTTGGATTAGAAAGAGGGACAGTTGTCGATATTAGCAAAACNATTAAATCTATAGAAAGTGCTGTAAAAGAAGCTGAGAAACAAGCAAATATTGAAATTGATTCAGCATATGTTGGTTTAACGGGAGATCATATAACAGGAATAAATTGCACAGGAAATATATCTATATCTGCAGGTGATTATAGAAACCCTGGAGGAGAAAGAATAACACAGAAACATATTATTAAAGTTCTAGAACACTCAAGAGCAATAAATTTATCACCAGAAAGAAAAATATTACATACTTTATCTAAAGAATTTAAAGTTGATGAGAGACCAGGAATTAAAAATCCAATTGGTTTATCAGGAAATAGATTAGAAGCAAATGTACACCTTGTTACTATTGCAAGAAATATAGAAAATGATCTTAGAACATGCATAGAAGAATGTGGTCTAGATATTGATGGTTTTATATTAGAACCACTAGCATCATCAGCTTCAGTATTAGATATTAATGAAAAAAAATTAGGATCAATATTAATTGATATTGGTGGTGGTACAAGTGATATTATTATTTTTAATAATAATTCTATCATTCATACTGGTGCCATTCCATTTGGAGGAGATAATNTAACAAAAGATATTGCTTANGGNNTAAACACATCANTAGAAAATGCTGAAATTTTAAAATGTAAAAANGGAATTGCAAAAGAATCTTTAGCTGATGATCAAAAAATAATAAAAATACTCGGAACCAATGGTAGAGAAGATAAAGAAATTTCAGAAAAATATTTAGCNTCAATAATCCAACCAAGAGTAAATGAAATATTTAATCTTGCAAAAACTGAAGTTGAAAGGAGTGATTATAATGGAGACTTTACATTTGGAATAATATTAACAGGTGGAGGAGCATCATTAAACGGGATTATTGATATTGCTCAAGAAATTTTTAATATGCCTGTTAAGATAGGAATTCCNGATACCATAAATGGCAAAGCTGAAATAATAAATAATCCAAGATATGCCACAGGTATTGGAATCATAAAGTATGTTATAGAAAATAAAGAAATGTTAACCGAACAATTAGAAGTAAATAATAAGAATAATTCAATAATAAGTACATTTATAAATAAAATTAAAAATGTATTTAAAAAAATAAATTAATAAAGGAGATAAAATGTTATTTGAACCAGCAAACTTATCAGAACAAAAAGCCAAAATCGTCGTAGTTGGTGTTGGCGGAGGAGGTGGAAATGCTCTAAATAGAATGATTAATGATGGAATGAATTCTGTTGAATTTATAGCAATTAATACCGATGCTCAAGATCTTGAAAATAATAATTCTCAAAAGAAACTGCAAATTGGGAAAGAATTAACTAAAGGATTAGGAGCAGGAGCTAATTCTGAAATAGGAAAAGAAGCAGTAAAAGAAAATAAAGAAGTTATACTAAAAGAACTTGGTCAAGCTGATATGATTTTCATAACCGCTGGTATGGGTGGTGGCACCGGTACTGGAGCAGCGCCAGAAATTGCTAGAATTTCTAAAGAAATAGGAGCATTAACGGTAGGAATAGTTACAAAACCTTTTGCATTTGAGGGACCGATAAGAAAGAAAAGAGCGCTTGAAGGAATAAAAGAAATGAAAAAAAACTGTGATACTCTTCTTATTATTCCAAATGAAACACTACTTGAGATTGCATCAGATGATACAACTGTGACACAATCTTTTCAATTAGCTGATAGTGTTCTTAATGAAGCAACAAAAGGAATATCTGACTTAATTAATAAACCAGGATTAATTAATCTTGATTTTGCAGATGTAAGTACTATAATGAAAAATATGGGTGATGCTATTATGGGTAGTGGGAATGCTAAAGGTGAAGAAAAAGCAATTTTAGCAGCACAGCAAGCAATCAACTCACCTCTATTACAAAATGCAAGTATTAAGGGTGCTAAAGGATTACTTGTTAATGTAACAGGCCCAAAAAATATGAAAATGACAGAGTTAAATGAAGCATCAAATATTATTTATCAAGAATCTGGAGAAGATGCTAATGTAATATTAGGGTGTGTTATTGATCCTAAACTAACAGATGAGATAAAGATAACTGTTATTGCTACTGGTTTAAATAATAATGAACAACCTGAGTTTTATGATAATAATCAAGAAGATAATATTAGGAATAAATATCTTATGCATTCAACAACAGTTGAAGAAACAAATGAGGATATTCCAACACCTGAAATTACTTCAAGCAGCACTGAGAATAATATTGAAGAANATGTTAAAGAAGANCAAAAAGAAAATATGTTACAATTTGGAGAAAACTTAGATATTCCAACTTTTCTAAGAAATAGAAAGATNTAAATTTATTTCAAANACTGTTTGATANTGGTCNGATTTATTAAGNTTTATTTTACCTTTATGNATATACTCAATTATTCTTTTAGTTAAATTTAANCCTATCCCCCANCCTTTATTTTTTGTACTAAATCCTGGTTTNAAAATTTGNCCNNTATTATCTCTNCTTATTCCAGAACCATTNTCANTAAATAAAATTATAACTTTTTNATTATCNTNNTTNATATCTANAAAAATTTTNCCATTATCTGATTTAATAGAATCAATAGAATTTTTTATTATATTCTCAAATGCCCANGANAATAATATNCTATCNCCNTTTATAGTCAAATTATCTTTAGNAAAATTATAATCTATAACTGTTTTGCTTGATTTAGGTANTTTTGATTTATAATATTCNATAACNTCTAACATNACATCAACTAAATTAAATTCAATNAATTTTGGNAAGGAACCAATTTTATTAAACCTATCTGANATATTTTCAAGTTTTTTNAGATCATTTTTCATNGAATTATAAATTTTATTCTTATCATTAGGATTCTCTTCTAATAATCCAACCCATCCCATTAATGATGAAATTGGTGTACCTAATTGATGAGCTGTTTCCTTTGCCATTCCTATATAAACTGAATTTTTTTCATTAGACCAAATTAAATTAATCCCTAAAAACATAAATACTAATACTATAAATGCAAATCCAAACTCTACAAAAGGTATCCACCTAATATTTTTAATTAANACAGAATCTCCATAATGAATACGAATAATTGGATTTCCATTAATTTCCATTACAGTTAAAGGATTATTATTTTTATCCATCCTATAAACTGTTTCTTCAATATCTATATTATTATTTTTATTTTCATTAATTTTTAAATTCAAATGCTGATAAGTATAAGTCCCATCATTTCTTTTAGTAGAAATAATCATTGGTATTTGAAGTTCATTTATTAAAGGTAATAATGTATCAAGTAAATATTGAGAATCTACATTTTCATTTGTTAATTTCTCATGATATATATTTGCTATTGTTTTAACTTGATTATTCAATTCATTTCTTAATTGATTTATTATAAATGAATTAATAAGAAAGAATATAATAGCTAAAATTATAACAGTAAAAAAAATACCTATCTTAATTTTGTTAATATCTTTATGATTTCTTACCATAATACCTTGTTATTCCTGAATATATAAAAACTAATATAATTAATACTACAGCAAATCTTGATAATAATAAACCATATTTAAATTCATTTGGACGAAATTCCATAATAAAATGATTATTTCCTTTTGGTACCTTTAATCCTCTTACAATATTATTAACCTCAAAAATATCATGATTTTTGCCATTACAGGTTAAATACCAACCATCTTTATAAAACACCTCACTTAATACTAAAAATTGCTCTGTACTTGAATTTGTTTCAAATTCAATTAAATCTGGAGACCAATGAATTAAATTACTGGTNCTATCTTGATCTATAAATGATAACTCATTTATATTTGGATCATTTATATAAATATAATCAACTGGATTATAGTTAAAATCTAGAATATCATTGGTGATATTCTTTTTATTACCNATTACTTTATTTGTAAAAAACAATCTATCCGAATAATTATTATATTGATATAAATACAAATTTACTTTTTTTCCATCATAGGTTGCATTATTCCCAAAATAAGACATTGTTTTAGTACCTAAATTAGAAAAAGATGAATGATTAAAATCTGAAGATGGTAAAATTATATACTTAACATTTAATAATTTCAATACACCTTCAGGCCATAACTTATATCCCTGTTTGTTAATAGATTGAATAAATTGATTATAATTATTAAGCTTTGCTGGATGATAACCATTTATGTTTTCAATATGATAATTAGCCCATCTATTTTGNTCTCCCACAAAATCAATAATTCTAAATTTAGTTGNATCATTCTTTAAAAAAATCACCATTTCATCAGAGCTTTTAAAATTTTCAATATACTTGCTTTTTTTCAATATATTTTTATGAGGAACATGAATTTCAGGAGATATTATTTCACTATCAATTCTATAATAATCATATGATAATAAAATAATTAAAATTGAAATATAAATATTCTTATTAATTTTTTCTTTATAATANAAAAATGTTACTAAGCAGATAATTAATAAAATAAAGAAAATATTAATTGAATCATAAAAATGCATTTCTGATATTTTAGATATATAAGGATTNTCACCTTCAATAATCAAATGACCAAATAGAAAATAACATAAAGATAAAACAAGAATAGAAACTAAATAATAAGATAAATATGAAAACTTTATCCTTTTAAATAAAACCTCAAATCCAAACGAAGCCAATACCAGTANAGAAAAATGAGTTAATATTAAAATATAAGAAGGAACTCTAAATTTATTAAAATAGGGCAAATAATTATAAAACAACTTATAAAAACCAATAAAGTTGTGACCTAATGATATAAGTAAAGATAGGATAATTGTTATCAAGAAAAATAGTTTATACCTTTTATTTATATTTGATTTACAATAACCTACAACTGCTAAAAAAATTATAAAAAATCCAATATAATTAGGATAATCTGTAAATGGAAAATCTCCAAAATATAATGGTCCCCCAAATCCTAACGAATAGGGAAAAATAAATGTAAAAAATTCTTTGAAGCTTAAGGACCACTGAGTTGCATATTCTAGACCTGCACCACCTCCTGCGTTTGATCCTCTTATTGAACTTGAACTATACTTTAAAATAGGCAAGTAAATTGATAAAGACAGGCATAAACCTATAATTAGAGATAACACTAAACTTAATTTTCGCTTTATTAATTCATATTTATGATTNTAATTATTATCAAATAATTTTGGAATATATAATACAAAAAACAANCCAATCATCATCCAGGTATAATAAGATATCTGTACATGACCTCTTTGAAGTTGAAGACCTACGAAAATTGAAAATAATAAGAAATTCTCTATTTTATAATTATCATAAATCTTAAATAAATATAACATAATCCAAGGGATATAAGATGCAGCCATCATTTGACTTCCATGACCATATGCAAACATTACTGTTAAATAAGGCATTAACAAAAATAAAATTGAACCAAATAAAGACGTCTTTTTATTTTGACTAAAAAAGAATATTAATTTATAAAATCCTAATCCTCCAAAAATTAAGTGGAAAATAAAATACCAATTCCATGATAGCCCAAAATCATTTAGAACTAACATTAGATGATGTGGAAAATAATAATTAGAAATACTTAAAAATGAATGGACAGTTGGTATTCCACCTAAAATCCATGGAAACCACAAAGGAAAACTACCATAAGAATCTACATATAGCTTAATAGCATTTTTAACAGCTATTGGTGATANTGAATCACCACTAGTAAACAAATAAGCACCATCAATTAATTTATAAAATAAAAATGATGCAATAACCAGTAGAANTGATAATACAATTAAATAATCTTTNATTTTCATAACAATATTAATTTTAAAATTTTAAAAAATAATTTAAATGGTAGAACAATAATATTCATTAANAAGTAAAAAATAAACATTAAGAAATTATTATTAATATATAAAAATTTAATTGACGAAATTATTTTATAATAAATCTTAATAAAGCTAAACCTACCACCCATAGAGTTTGATATTTTATGATATACTATACTATCATTAACAAATATACATTTAACATCCTTAGCTTTTTTTGCTCTTAAACAAAGGTCTATATCTTCATAATAAAAATTAAATACTTCATTAAACCCATTTAATGACTCTACTAATGATTTTTCAATTAGCATTGCACAACCTGATACAAAATCAGTAACATCTGTTTTATATATCACTGTATCTTCATGAGAGTTTATACCTATATGACTAGATNGATTAGTCAATAAGTTTATNTTACCGCCAGCGTACCATATTGAATTATTATTACTATTAATTATTTTTGGAGAATAAATATTGTTAGGTCCAAAATGTTTAATAGCTAAAAATAATGACTCTAAAGTATCCTTATTCATAGTCGTATCATTATTTAATAACAAATAATAATCATCATTATGATTTTTTATTTTATCAAATGCAAAATTATAACCCTTAGAATAACCAAGATTTTCTCCTATTTTGATAACATTAATTTTAGAAGAAATTTTATCTATATTATCAATAGATTTATCTACAGATCCATTATCAATAACAGTAATAGTATAATTTTTATAAGTTGATGATAAAATAGATTCTAAACATNTATTTAAAACATCCATACCATTCCAATTTAATATTAAAATGTTAATCTTAGGCTGATTCATTATTAAAACAATTCCTTAAAATCATTTAAAAAGTTATCAAATGAATACCGATTTTTATACTTACTTATAGAAATTTCAGAATTTTCAAAATTATGGTTACTATATATTTCAGTTATAACTCTAGATAAATCACTACTATTATTATTTTTGAAAAAATAACCTGTCTCTTTTTCAACAACATGTTCTTTGAGGCTTGGAATATCTGAGCAAACAACAAGCTTATCAAAGTGATATGCCATAGGAATTATTCCACTTTGAGATATTTTTTTATAAGGCAATACAACAGCATCAGATGCAGAATAATATAAATTAATATCATTATTAGATATATATTTTTTATGCCATATAATCATTTCTGATAAACCATTTTTTTTTATCAAACTTTCAATCTTATCAGTACTTATATAAGACTCCCCTGCAATTAACAATTTAATATCTATTTTTTTCAATTCAGATAAAGAATTAATTAGAACATCTAAACCTTTATAATCTCTAATAAATCCAAAAAAAAGCAATATCAACTTTGGTGGATTTTGTATATTTAATTTTTTACATGCTTCACTTTTAGAAAGTTTTGATTTTAAATTTTCTTTAAGAGGTAAAAAACTTTTTATTACTTTAGCTTCATCATTAATTAATGGCTTTAATTTCTTTTGAGAATCTGATGACATGATTAAAAAACTATTAATATTAGAAAAGAATTTCTTTATAAAAAATCTTTCAAAAAAGTAACTTTCATGAGGAAATATATTATCACAAATACAAGAAATTTTAACATTAGACCTTTTACTTTTAATTTTCCAGTTAATATATAGATATAATGGTATAAAAAAAGGATTCCAATATCTAAAAACAACATGAGTAAAATCATTATTAATAATATGATTTGCTGTTTTACTCCAGGTTATAGGATTCAATATATCAATGTCATACCTAATGCGACTATCATCGATTTTCATTGAATCATCATATTGAGAATCACTTGGGTATAAAAAATCGGGATAAAGACGACTAAAGCTTATAATAGTAACATTATATTTACTTTTAATATTTGAGTATATTATTTCTGTTTCTTTTGAAATTCCTCCTTTAATTGGAGGATAAGGACTAATAATTGCTAGTTTCATTCATCAAAATTAAAATATCTAGCATTAGTTCTATTTTTATTTTTATTAATATTTACAATCAATTCACAAACAAGACCTATTGAAAAAAATTGAACCCCAATAATCAATAAAAGAAGACCTAAAAAGAATAAGGGATTTTTAAAAGGAGTTATCCAAATTCCATTAAACCAATTTATCGTTAAATATACATTAATAATTATCCCTAGCATAAATAGTACTAACCCAAGCAAACCAAATAAATGAAGAGGTCTTGTTAGATATCTTTTAAAGAACATTAATGTAATTAAATCAAAAAATCCATGAAAAATTCTTGATTTAGTATATTTTGAATATCCGTGTTTCCTTTTTCTATGATTAACCACTAGCTCAGATACAGCAAAACCATTATTTTTAACTAATACTGGAATAAATCTATGTAAACCACCATAAATATTAATCATTTTAACAGCGTCTAAAGGATAGGCCTTAAAACCACAATTAAAATCATGTAATTTTATTTTTGTTAAAAATCTTAATACAAAATTGAAAATTTTTGATTGAATTCTTTTTGAAAGAGAATCTAGTCTATTTTTTTTCCATCCAGACACAAGGCCATTTGTTTCTTTTACCTTTGAAACAAATGCTCCTATCTCATTAGGATCATCCTGTAAATCTGCGTCTAGAGTAAGAACCACATTACCAGAACACTTTTTAAATCCGGTATTTAAGGCTTCAGATTTCCCTTTATTTATCAAAAAATCAATTAATTTTACATTAGAATCCGAATTAACTAAATCTAAAATTATTTCTTTAGATTTATCACTACTTCCATCATTGATAAATATCAATTCCCAGCTATACTTATCTTGAACATTATCCTTTATTTCTGCATATAATTGATTAAGGGAGTCCTGTTCATTATAAACAGGAACTATTATTGATAAATCTTTTTTTGTTTTCATTTTAGAATTTATAAAAAAAAAGGGTATTAAATACCCTTTTTATAAAAATTTAGATTAGAAGTGTTACTTAGATGCAATAAACTCTTTAATAACAGCTTCTGGAGTTTTACCTTCAGGAACTGGAAGAACATCTTCAGAGAATCTTATAGAACCAGTTTTATCAGACAAAACTGATCTAACTAATTTAATTCTATTTTTACTTGCTGATTTCTTACCTGTCTTATCACTAAATGATTGTTTCTTTGCCATAATTCTATTAACCTTAAATTAAACTATTAATAACTTATATAAGTTAATACTTTTTTACTTGTCATTGCCAAGTAATAAAATAGGATCTTCAACATTTAAAGAATCTGAATCATTAATAGCTATAGACGAATCGTTGAAATCATTAGTATCAACTATATTATTATATCCACCAAAACTTGAGAATTTAAAAAATGAAAATGATACTATCAAAATTAATGATGCACCAGATAATAATGTTAAGGTATCCGATTTTGAAAATATATTACTAACTGCATTAGATAACTGATTGAAAATAGTACTATTTTCATATTCATCAATTCTTTGATTTAGCTTAAACACAAAATCAGATGGCCCTTCTATATCATCTAATCTTTTTAAAGCTAAAGTATTTAATTTTATATCTTCAACTATTTTTTTAAACTCTGAATCTTTACTCATATATAATTCAAATTCAGTTTTATCACTTTTATTTAATGTGTTTTCAATATAGTCAGTAATTTGCTCTAAGTATCTATTATCAATCATTTATAATTTTTAACTCCATAATTTATTAAAATCTCTCTCAATTTTAGCTTACCCCTATTAATACGTGATTTAACTGTACCAAGTGGTAGTTGTAGTATTTTACTAATAACATCATAAGAAAGTTCCTGAATTTCTCTTAAAATAATAATTATTTTATAATCATGTTCTAATTCAGATAAGGCTTTTTGTATTATTTTTGATTCATTATTTGATGATTTCTCTGTATTATCTTCATCAATAAATATATTTTCACTAGTACCATCCTCATTAATATCTGATATAGAAGATGTTTTTCTTCTCTTTAACTTTCTTAATTCTGTCTTAGCCAGATTAGCTGCAATTGTAAAAAGCCAAGTAGAGAATTTATAGGTTTCTTTATACGAATCCTTTTTAAGATATACTTTAAAAAATGTTTCTTGGGCAAGATCTTCAGCTGAATCCATATCATGCATATATCTATATAAAAAACTAATTATTTTGTCTCTGTACCTTGTTACAAGCTGAGTATATGAATTCCTATTTCCATTTTGAAATTCTTTAATTAGTACTTCATCTGTTACACGATTATTTGTCATAATGGCCCTTACATATTTTAACCAATAATGAGTCAATAACTATTTGATTACTAATACTTGATGTTTTAAATAAAACATCAATATCTCTAAGGGCAACAATTATATTCATTATTTCTTTATTACTATAATTTCTTTTATAACCTGTCAACCTATTACTTAAAAATTTATTTAGCCTACTATATCCAGAACCATCAGAAACCATTTCGATAAAAAGATTATATAATTGCATAATAATTGGGACAGAAGATACTCCATTTATATGCAAATTGTTATATATATTTATAGATTCTGCTAAGTTCTTTTGACCAACGACATTTAATAAATGCCATGTTTTGATATGCTTACTTTGATATTCAGATTGAACAGCTTTTGAGTCTATCTGTTTATTATTACTCATCAAATAATATTTCTCTACTTCATTAACGATTGTAGAAATATCATTACCAAAATTATNAACTAAATAATCTAATAGACTACTATCTATTTTAATATCTTCAGCTTTAAAATAATAATTAACCCACTCTTTTATCTTTTGATTATTTATNGGTGTNCTTGTNTCTATCAANCCGGTGAATTCTGAAATTTTCTTAGAAAATTTATTTTTTATCATATAATCATCTAAAACAAAAACAAGGATATTATTTTCATCTGTTTTTTTTATATATTCCAATAAATTACTNTGATCNTTCACTGGTACCTTGTTAAAATTCTTAATAATTGATATAGTATTACTAGCAAACAAAGAAACACTATTAATATTATTAAACAACGAATCATTATCATTTGTTTCATTTAAATAATAATATTTAGTTTCAAAATTATTCTTTAAATGATCCTTTAATTTTGAAATAAANATNTTTTGTAANAAATAATCATCTCCTAATAGGAAATANGATGATTTATTNCCATCTTTATATATTNATCTTAATGCTTTNCCAACACTAACTTGCATAGAAAAGCACCANGCTTATGAATAAACAATAGAAAGAAAAATACCAAAATTTTCCCTTATCAATAATTTNTTCTAACATAAATAATATCCCATANCCAATTAAAAAGGANGATAATATACCAACTAATAGCTCCATTAAAAAGTTGATATCTAATAATAATAAATCCATATTATTAAAAATTAAATATATGGATGAAAANATTAATATTGGAATAGCTAGCATGAANGAAAANTGCATTGATTTTTTAAATGATAGACCAAGTAGTAATGCCATAAAAATTGTTAATCCTGATCTAGANAGCCCTGGAATAATAGCCATTGCTTGAGCCATACCAATTAAGAATGCATAAGCGTAAGTTATTTTGGAATTTTTATTATCAATAAAATATTTTGTAGAAAAAATAATTATAGTCAATACTATATAGCAAATTATTAAGTAATTCATTGATGATATATCAAAAAAATATTCTTTAATTTGATCTTCAAATAACAACCCAACAATACTAGCTGGGATTGACCCAACAACTATAATAGATAAATAATTAAAATTACCTTTAAAAGTTTCTTGAATTTTTTCGCCTATAAAGTTTTTCCAAAAAAATAAGATAGATAACAATGTTCCTAAATGAAGAGCAACCTCAATCAGCAATCCCCCTTCATTTATACCAAATAATTTCCTTAATAATAATAAGTGCCCTGAGCTACTAATAGGGAAAAACTCGGTCAATCCTTGAACAACACCTAATAATATATATTCTAAATAATTCATTTTTTAATTACTATAAATGATAACATCCTACCTGATTTTTCTTTATCCCTTCTATAACTATGCAAACTACTATGTTCATAAGTACACATATTATCAATTTTTATTTTATCTTCTTCTACTCCTCTATTTTTCAAATCAGCTGAAATTGATTGATTTAAATCTAAAAATAAAGACCCTTTATTTTTTTTTATTGAATCTCCAAAATAATCTATCATTTCCTCTCCAACTTCATAACAACATGATTTAATTGATGGTCCCATAACAAAATTTAAATTATTTATATCAGATCCTAAATCAATAAACTTATCAATTGCTTTAAGATGAATCTTTTGTTTAACGCCTTTCCATCCTGCATGAACAACACCATAATTCCCAACACTATTATCATAAATAAAGACTGGAACACAATCAGCTGTTTTAATTAATAATATTAAATTATTTTTTGATGATGTGATAAGACCATCAGCCTCACCATGATTTCCAGATTTATCAATAACTAAAACTTTATCTGAATGGATTTGATCTACACTGGTTAATAGCTTATTATCTAAATTATGCTCTTTAAGTATCCTAGATAAAATATTTTGGCTTGATAGGTCTTTATTAAAACACGTGGTAAACAATAAATGTTTTTCAGTATGATAACTGATATAATTACTACTCATAAAGATCAGTTTTAATTATATCTCCACTCTCATTATAATAGACCCACTCTCCTACTTTCTCACCTGCTTTATAATTTCCAATAGATTTTGGCATTCTACTTGCGTAATACTCAATCCACTTTCCATCTCTCAAGTTATTAGATAGATTACCTTCAGTGTAAATAATACCATTATTAAAATATTCTGTGTACTTCCCATCAAAGATAGTTTCTTCATTATATTTAATCAAAAATGTCTCAATTTTTTTATAACCATTTTCATACCAATAACTGCATAATTTATTTGGGTTTATTTCACCATTTAAATAGAAAATAATACTCTGTTTATTTCCATTTTTAAAATACGATTTCCATTTTCCATTTTTTAAATAATTTAAATATTCACCNCTGGTTAAAATCTGACCTGTCGTATAATATGAAACATAATCACCATTACCTCTATCATCATATTCTATAGTGCTTATCACCTTACCATCNTCATGATATTTTGTCCACTTACTAAATTCTTTTCCTGCTTTNTAGATTCCTTCTGTTTTAACACTCCCACTATCATAGAAGGTTTTAAAAANGCCNTTTTGAATATATTTACTAGGAAGACCATCNGCATAAAACTCTGANNATAAATAATTATTNTCTGCAACCGTACTATCTTCANTNNCTGCATATANNTTTATAGGCTTATTAGAATCAAGTCTTCCATTTNTTAAAAAATACTCTCTAATAAGAAATCCATTTTTATTTCTCTCNGTCCATCTACCATTTCTTTGATCGTTTGAATAAAANCCATCCTCAAATATTATNTTTGAATCAGACANATNATAGAATGATTTATACATACCATTCCCTTCAATNAAATCNATGGTACTTTTTATATTNCCANTGGTATAATATTCAGTCCAAAGACCATTTTTTATATTATTTGAATAACTACCTTTTTCTTTAATATTACCATTATCATAATAAAGAATATAATTTCCTTCCATTACCTCATCAGCATAGACAGTATTAAAACAATCTTGNGCAGGCCTACATAAAAGATAAGAGTTAACTGAATATTCAAGAAGCTTATCTCCATAATCATTAAATTTAATTATATTTGTTTTTGTNTAATCTTTGTTTTNATCAGCNGTTTTATACGTATAATACTTATCAAATGTTTTATTNCCATCTTGNTCAAANATATTCCAAAGTCCAGCCCTGTATCCATTGATNTANAANCCAAANTCATTCA
This sequence comes from Fidelibacterota bacterium, assembly GCA_002705605.1. Taxonomy (GTDB): domain Bacteria; phylum Fidelibacterota; class Marinisomatia; order SCGC-AAA003-L08; family D37C17. The sequence goes on from PAJD01000012.1 coordinate 35,757, forward strand.
TNTCACCNTTCAAATGATAGGAGATATATTCTCCATCTTTTATAAATGTCCTATCCTCATACTTTTCATTATAAACGCTTTGTCTAATCCCTATATCACTGTATTGAACCGTTTGTTTTACAAGGACACCATTANCTAAAAAACGTTCTTTATATTTTTTACCATTTTTATAGTAGCTAACATAATTACTATCTAATAATCCATCATTATAAAATTCTTTTGAATACAATTCACCTGTTGAATANAANGTGCTATANACACCATTTCTAAGTACATCNTTTTGNGCAACNACNGTATCAATAATATCNGGAATNGGNTCTAANACNTTTACAATAGAGCTAACTTCAATAGGTTTATTTANATCTACCACAGAATCAAGAATACCACTTGAATAATGCAAATTATATGTNTCTAATCCNTTTTGATCAAANTCAACCCAAAGGCCATCTTTCACATNATTGACAAATAGGCCAAATGTTTTCATATTTGAATTTTGATGAAACTCTGTATAGGTTGAATTTAATTTATGAAATTTTCTCTCAGACATTAAAACACCATTCTCATAAAATTCATACCATGTTCCAACTCTTAGTCCCTTAAAAAGCTCTCCATAATTTTTTTTAATTCCATTTTTATGATAATCTATAATGTCACCTGTGTAAGGTTTATAGCTATTTGGAAGGAAATATTTATCCTCAAACTTAATTAGTTCAAATTGGGAAACTTCGTTTTGAGATAATAAAATTGTGGTGAATATAAAATATATATATCTCTTCATAATTGATAATCTAACCATTGAGACTGATTATATAAAGAAATTTTAAAGCTACCTACCATCACAGTATTCTGACCAACTGCTGTACTGCCAACCTGAAAATGAAGAAAATGTGTTATGAATCGCACATTTATTATCGCTAGATAATGCCGAAGCTCCATCAAATATCGAATTCATGTTTGTTACAAGCGATATATCCCAACTAGATATATCTTGATTAAAACTAGATGCATTATAAAATGTTTGAGGCATATATTGTACGCTTGATACATCCCAGCCAGATATATCTTGATTAAAGCTAGTTGCACCATAAAATACTGTATGTAAAGATGTTAAACTTGATACATCCCAGCCAGATATATCTTGATTAAAGCTAGTTGCATTTAAAAAAATGCCATCCATAGCAATCACGTTTGATACATCCCAACTTGATAAATCGTGGTTAAATGCTGTGCCACTAAATAAATATTGCATAACTACTACATTAGAAACGTCCCAGCTTGATAAATCTTGATTAAAATTTTGTGCATTATTAAACATTTGATTCATATCTATTACATTTGATACATCCCAGCTACTTATATCGTCATTAAAATTAAATTTATCACGAAATAGTGTGCTCATATCTTGTATTAAAGATACATCCCAAGTGTTTATTTCACCATATGTTGATAAAGCCAAGCTATTATCATCAACCCAAAGGTCTACAGCTGTTTGTAAAGTAGATTTTGACTCCGGTTTAAAAATATCACAGTATTCTGACCAATCATAGGGCCAATTATCATTTGAAGAAAATAATGTATGGATAGCACATTGATTATTTCCTGATAACGCTGTTCCATCAAAACAATAAAGCATCGCTGTTACATTAGAAATGTTCCAACTTGATAAATCTTGATTAAAACTCGAAGCTCCATTAAATGTTCCAAATATACTTTCTAAATTAGATACATTCCAACTTGATAAATCTTGATTAAAGGCATGTGCCCCTGAAAACATATTTGCAATGGTTGTCACATTAGACACATCCCAATTTGATATATCTCCATTAAAGTTAGTCGCACCTTGAAACATACTACTCATATCATTTACACTTGATACATCCCAGCTTGATAAATCTTGATTAAAAGCAGTAAAAGCAAATGCACTATGCATATTAGTTACATTTGAAACATTCCAACCTGATAAATCTTGATTGAAATTATCTAAATGATAAAATATAAGTCCCATATTTATTACATTTGATACATCCCAATTACTTATATCATCATTAAAAGTTTCTGTGTCACGAAATAATTCATACATATCTGTAATTAAGGATACATCCCAGGTATTAATTTCTCCATATGTTGATAAAGCTAAGCTATTATCATCAACCCAAAGGTCTACAGCTGTTTGTAAAGTAGATTTTGACTCCGGTTTAAAAATACCATTACAACTGAAATTTTCATCAGGGCCACTTCCTCCACACACTCCACATTCATCTTCAACTACTGTAGAACCACATACATTATCACATCCACCAATAACTGAATCACCACCACATACACCAGCACAGTCTTCAACAGTTTCACCACCACATACTCCTGCGCAATCTTCTACTGCTGTACCATCACAAGTTCCTGCACAATCATAAAGCCCACTAGCACAAGTTTCTGTGCACCCTGACGTATCTTGCGTATCTATATGGGCCTGCGATATACAATCTGGATAAGGTGGACATAAATTATTATTAGATACAGATGGAGCATACTCAGCGTTGCATATTTCCTCAGGTATAATGCCTGATAGCTCATTGTAATCTAATTGAAGGATCACTAGATTCCCTAATTCTGCTGGAATTTCTCCTGATAATTGATTATCACTCAGGTACAACCTCTGTAAATTAGATAAATTCCCTAATTCTGCTGGAATTTCTCCTGATAATTGATTATCACTCAGGTACAACCACTGTAAATTAGATAAATTTCCTAATTCTACTGGAATTGTTCCAGATAGCTGGTTATCATATAAATAAAGATATTCTAAATTTGCTAAGTTACCAAGTCCAGATGGAATCTCACTTGATAGCTGATTACTCGACAAGCCTAAATAATTTAAATTTGTTAAATTTCCTAACACAGTAGGAATTGATCCAGTTAATTGATTATCATAAAGATGAAGATATTCTAAATTCGATAAATTTCCTAACTCTGCTGAAATTGTTCCAGATAGCTGATTATTATGCAATTCTAATATTTCCAGACTCTCAAGATTTCCTATCTCTTGAGGAATGTTTCCTGTTATATCATTATTACCTAATTCCAATCTTGTTAACTGCGTAAGGTTTCCAATTGAGGATGGTATGCTTCCTGTTAAATCATCATTCTCACAAAGAAGAGTCTGCAAATTAACCAGCTCCCCAATGTTTTCTGGTATCTGTGTATCAGCAATATTAGATGTACCGCAATTAATGGTTGTTGTGGTTTCTTTATCAAAATAGCGATTATCCCATTCAATGCACGTTGAATCATAGTCAGGATCTCCTGGCTCTCTGCATACCCCGCAATTATCATAATCAGCATCTCCATTTGGCGTTGCATTGCAATCACATGTTCCAGTGTCAGGCTCATTTATTCCGCCAGCTATACCGCAATCA
>PAJD01000042.1 GCA_002705605.1 Fidelibacterota bacterium
AGATAAAAGTAAAAAGTGAGGAAGACAAAGGCTCTACTTTTTCTTTTTATTTAGAAACTTGATGCAACTTTTTTCCAGATAACTCTTTATAATATTTTTTATATTTTTTTATCTTTTCTTTATCAATTTTAGATAATTTTTTTGAAGAAATCTTTGTTAAATAATTATCCTCTAAATCTGCTAATTTTACTTTTACAGCCAATTGACTTTTTTTTAATCGTGAAATATAGTTTGAATACTTTTCATAGTCTTTTCTTGATAATAGATCAATAGTATGACAAACATTTTTACTAAAACCTGAATTTAATAGATCGTCTAAATTCATTTTTTTTGATTCAACAACATCATGTAGAACAGCTACAATTCTTGACTTTTTATCATCCATCTTCATCATCACTCTAATTGGATGCAGTATAGCAGGTTCTTTAGATTTACCTTTTGTTCCAGCATGTACAATACTAGCTATTCTAATGGCTTTATTAAGGTTATCTTTTTTCATAAGTTCAGACTTAATTATATAAGTTTATAATTTGTTAATATTAGAAATATGAGACTTCATAATTAAATTCGCAAGCTAACCAGATAAAAATAATGCAAGAGTAGATGAATAACAATGATCAATTAATATCCACCCTTAAGGTTATAGCTATTTTAACCGTTCTATATCTTTTTCTTGTAAGTATTGGAATGATTGGGGTAGCCTTTAAAGGATTGGGTCGAAATTTTGCAGAAACTCTTTTTCAAAGTGAAGCAAGTCCATTCATTGGACTATTTATAGGAATATTAGCTACAGGATTAATCCAATCTTCATCAACAACGACATCTTTAGTTGTTGGCATGGTTGCTGCTGGTACATTTGGCGATGATACGAATATTGCTGTTGCAGCAGCAGTTCCATATATAATGGGCGCAAATATTGGAACTAGTATTACAAACACGATAGTTGCCCTTGGTCATATTGTAAGGGTTGATGAGTTTAAAAGAGCATTTTCTGCTTCTGTTGTACATGATTTTTTTAATATTCTTGCTGTTACAATATTATTGCCTCTTGAACTAATATTTGGGATAATTAGTCGCTCTGCACTGTGGTTATCATCTTTCTTTTTGGGTGGCTCTGAAATCTTGATCTTTAAAAGTCCAATTAAAGTAATTACAGCGCCCACTGTTAATTGGATAAAAGAATTATTTTATAAACAAAATTTTATTGATCCAAATGGATTGCTTCTTATTATTGCACTTTTATTACTTTTCTTTTCTTTAAGAAGTTTGACAAAGCTAATTAAAAGTCTTGTGATGGAGAAGTTAGAAGCTTTCTTTGATACTCATATTTTTAAAACTTCCTTAAGAGCTGTTTTTTTTGGGATAATAATCACAATATTAGTACAAAGTAGTTCTATTACAACTTCTCTAGTAATTCCTTTAGCAGGGGCTGGAGTTTTACATTTACGACAAATATTCCCTTACACATTAGGAGCCAATCTTGGAACAACTGTGACTGCATTTTTAGCTAGTATGGTATCTGGAACTGTAGCTCCTTTATCAGTTGCATTAGCACATTTAATGTTCAATATTTATGGTATTGGGCTGATTTGGCCAATTGAAAAAATTCGCAATATTCCTATCCAATTAGCTGAAAAATTTGCTGAGGTTGCAATATTAAATAAAATTTATCCGATATTATATATAATAATAGTCTTTTTTATTATTCCACTTAGTTTAATTACATTAGTTAGGTAAACCATGACAATATTTAAAGAACTCATAAATATTTGGAAATCAGACGATCTTTTATCTCAAGCTTGGGATGAATCTATTGAAATGTTAAGGTTCTCTGAGAAAATTTTTGATAAATCTATTGAAGCTATTCATTCAAATAAATCAAAAAAAGAAATAAAAGTCCTCAAACAAAAAGATAAATTGATTAATGACTTTCAACAGTCAGTTAGAAGAAAAGTTTTAACACATTTTTCAGTTAAAAGGAATAATGAAAATATTGCTAGTGGTCTAAATTTAATTGATATTGTTGTTGATGCTGAAAGGATAGGAGATTATTGTAAAAATATATCAGACCTAAGTCTTTTATTAGATTCAGAATTGAATTGCGAACCAATTAGTGATCAAATTCAAAAAATTGAAGAGTCTGTCTCTTTACGTTTTGATAAAACTCTTGAGGCTATTGAAAAGCAAGATGAATTATTAGCAAAAAAATTATTAGAAACATATAAAAAGACAGTTACTGATATTTCTGACAATATAGTTGATGGAATTATTTCTAATAAAATTCAAATTAATAATTCTTCGCAATCTGCCAGTTTGGTCCTTTATGCAAGATACTTAAAAAGAATTGGTGCCCATTTAAAGAATATTACAACTACTATTGTTAATCCATATGATAAAGTTGGATATGTAGTTACGAGCGCTAGTTTCGAAGATTAGTTTTTATCTTTATACTTATCATATAATTCATGAATAATTCCGTCAGGGAGACCCGATTGAGGAACAATCATTTTTTTTGTTCCAGCCCAATCCATTATTGAAGTATAAATTTTCCCAGCATGAGAAATAACATCTGCCCGGTCAGGACGAAACCCGAGTACTGTTATACGATCTTTTAAATTATAAGGCTCTATATCATCTAAGACTTTTTTTATTATATCAAAACTAATTTCATTTTTCTTCTTATCTTCAGCGATTGAGAAGATTTTGTTGATATTACCGCCACTTCCAATTGCTTTAATTGATCCAGTAATTTTTTTACGTTTAGATTCAACCCAACTTTGCATCTTTTTCCAATCTTTATCTAAAACTTGATTTTTTAATAACCTAACNGATCCAATAGGAAAAGATTTAGACTTAGCTTTTTTTCGATTATAAATAAAGCTTATTTCAGTACTACCACCACCTACATCAATATATATATAATGTTTTTTNATGTCTAAATGCTTTTCTATATGGTTTGACATAATTAAACGAGCTTCTTCGTCACCTGTAATTATTTTAAGGTTTGCATTTGTTTTTTTATTGATCTTTTTAACAATTTTATTTCCATTTTTAGCAGATCGTANTGCAGCTGTTGCACAAGATTTATATGAGATAGGATTATAGGCTTCAATCATTAGACTAAATGCTTTGATTGTTTTAATTAAACGTTTTTCATTTTTTGGTGAAATTTCACCTATTGAAAATGCATCTTCNCCTAATCGAAGGGGCATACGNATTAATGATTCTTTTATATAAGTAGTAGTTTTATCATTATTTAAAACTCTACAAAAGAGGAGGCGCATTGCATTACTACCAATATCAATTGCTGCGAACTTTAAACCTTCTGTCATTCTAATTTCTTAACGGCTTACCTTTTTTTAGCATAAAGCTAATACGGTCTTGCGAAAGTTTTTCACCTGCTAATGAAACAAAGGCTTCTCGTTCAATATCTAATAGGTATTGTTCATCAACTGCTTTAGTAAGGCCAGCTTTTTCTCCACCAGTAAGGACAAATGCTAATTTCTTNGCAATAAATTCATCATGGGCTGAAATTTTACCTTGAGCTTTGAATCCTTTTAATGCCATTGCCATTGCAGTTCGCCCACCTGCTCCTGGCAATTTTAAGTCCTCTCGGTAATTGGGAGGCGTATAATTACTACCTGCTAATTCCAGTGCTTTTTGCTTTGCTATACCGATACGATGATCATTATTTAATACAATTGTATCTGTCTTAAGAAGATAGCCTAAAAATTTAGCTTCTTCACCACTAGTAGCAACTTTGGCAAANCCAATAGTTTCAAATGCTTTTTGTGCTACTTGAAAAGAGTTCATTCTACCTTTACCACTATTTTCCATCAANTTTAGAATCATACGTAAGTTNCCACCAGCGCCTGGAATTAAACCTACGCCAACTTCAACNAGTCCAACATAGAGTTCTCCCGCAGCTACGCGATGAGCTGCAGGTCCTATTAATTCAAANCCTCCACCAAGGGTAAGGTGATGNGGNGCTGCTACTATTGGGGATTTTGAAAATCGAATCCGTTGAGTTAGGTCTTGTATTTGTTTGACTGCTTTTTCTAGTTTATCAAATTCACCCGCTTCACATACTTGAATCATGCTNGCCAAATTAGCACCAGCACAAAAATTNGGTCCTTGATGACCAATAACCATGGCTTTGTATTTTCCAGCATCAAGTAGATCAACTCCATCGTTAATAGTTTGGGCAAGTGACCCATCGATTGGATTTAAGGTGGGTTGCAAAACAGAATGAAACTGAACATTTAATACACCATCACCCAGATCAATAAGNCTCGCACTCCAATCTTTTTTGATTANATTGCCACCTGTTTTGTGAAGATTTAGATTGATTGATTTTTCATCATGTTCTTGGACCTTCATAGATGATGATTCAATATCAAAATAATTCAATTGGCCATCTTTCATCTCATAAAAATTGGATTGTCCTGAAGCAAGCATCTCTTTTACCCATTTAGGTACTTTTTTTCCATCTCTTTCCATTTTTGAAACAGATTCAGATACACCTATTGCATCCCAGACTTCGAAAGGGCCCATGTCCCAGCCAAATCCCCATTTCATCGCATTATCAATATTTATTATGTCATCACTAATTTCAGGAATCCTATTTGCAGAATAGATTAATGACTTAGAAAGAACTTCCCAGAAAAACCTGCCACCTTTATCATCGCTGTAAGCCATCGCTTTTATTTTCTGATCAGGTAATTGTCTATCTTTAGCAATACGAAATCCATCAAAGCGAACTTTCTTCTGTGGTCCGTATTCTCCTGTTTTTAAATCAAGAGAAAGAATTCCCTCNTCTGTTTTTTTATAAAAACCAGCTTTTGTTTTAGCCCCAAGGTTTCCATCCTCCACTAGTTTTTGTAGAAACTCAGGAATTTTAAATTGTTCTCTTTCCTCATCATCATGAAGATTGTTATAAGAAGTATTTGATACGTTAACCATGGTATCTAAACCAACGACATCAGCCGTTCTAAATGTGGCACTCTTTGGACGTCCAACNACTGTACCAGTAAGCTTATCAACTTCTTCAACTGTTAATCCATGCTCAATGGCAGTATTCATAGTGACGGCCATACCATAAACGCCAATTCTATTGCCAATAAAGTTAGGTGTATCCTTAGCATGAACAATACCTTTGCCTAAAGTATCTTGGCCTAATTGAGAAATTTCATTATAAACGCTATCATCAGTATTAGGTCCTTTTACCAGCTCTAANAGATGCATATAACGAGGTGGATTAAAAAAGTGAGTAATCATAAATCTTTTTTTAAGGTTATCTGGTAACACTTTGGTAAGGTCTTCTAATGGAATACCAGATGTATTAGAAGTAAGAATAACTGATTCTTTTAAGTGGGGAACAATATTATTATATACTGCATGTTTTATATCTAAGCGCTCAGCCACTGCTTCAATAACCAGATCTACATCCTTTAGCTTTTCAACATGATCATCATAATTGCAAGCGGATACTAATTCAGCATTTTTAGGCTTATATAAAGGAGCAGGCTTTTGTTTAGTAAGTCCATCAACTCCTTTTTGTGCTAGTTCTTGGTTTATATCAAAAAGCAGAGCCTTTATTCCTGCATTTGCAAAATGCCCAGCAATTTGAGCACCCATTACACCTGCGCCAAGGACAGCTACTTTTTCAAAATTATTACTCATGATATCCTCAAAATTCTAATTAAATGGTTTTATAAAATAATCCATGACATAAGGCTAGGGGAGGTTAGTTTCATTATTATTTGATCTACTTAATGTATTCTATCTTTTAATAATTGTGGCAATTCCCTGACCAGTTCCAATACACATGGTTGCTAGTCCAATCTGTTTTTCCTTTTGTTCCATTACATTAATGAGTGTGCCTATGATTCGAGCTCCAGAACATCCAAGAGGGTGACCAAGAGCAATCGCTCCACCATTAAGGTTTATTTTGTTAGGATCCCACCCACCTTCATTAATTACATAAAGAGACTGCGCAGCAAAAGCTTCATTCAGCTCAATGACCTCAATATCATCCATGGTAAGGTCAGCCTTTTTTAATGCTTTTTCAGTAGCAGGGAGTGGTCCCATACCCATGCGTGTCCAGTCCACACCTGCAACAGCTCGAGAAACAATTTCAGCTCGAATTGTAAGTCCATTTTCTTTGGCAAAAGATTCAGATGTTACAAGCAAAGCAGCAGCACCCAATGAAAAAGGACTACTTGTTGCGGCTGTTACTGAGCCACCTTCAACAAAAGCAGGATTTAAACTTTTGATTTTTTCTTCATCGGGTTCACGAGGACCTTCATCCTTAGAAACAGTGTTTTCACCATACATATCGATTGGAATTATTTCATTATCAAATTTACCAGCCTCCCATGCCGCTAAGGCCTTTTTGTGAGAATTGATTGCAAAATCCTCTTGAGCTTCTCTTGAAATATTTCCATCATTTGCTAAATTTTCAGCTGTTTCTCCCATACCTATATAATATTCTTGTTCAGCTAACTCAGGATGAAAGTCAGGGGCAAATCCTCCAGGTGGAATAGAGAACATATCCTCGACACCAGCAGCAATGCCTACTTCAATATCACCACTTTCAATTGCGGTGCTTACTTGATGTAAGGCATCCATGGCTGAGCCACAAAAGCGATTAACCACTTTTGCCGGAACTGTTTGTGGTAAACCCGCAAGGGCAACAACAGAACGCCCAATGAGCATTCCTTGAGGGCCTTCAGGGAAAGCACAACCCATAACTAAATCTTCAACTTGGTCTGAGTTTATTTTTTCATTTCGATCCATAAGCCCCTTGACCACTTGAGTGGCTAAATCGTCAGGGCGTATTCCAACCATTTCTCCATTTTTCATTCCTATTGGGGATCGAGTAGCATCAATTATTACAGCTTTATTTTCCATTATTATCTCCTAATAAGGGTATTTGTTTTTTTCATAAACATAGTTAGCGATATTTCTTTTTAATTTAATAACATTGGTTGAAAGTCTTAGCCGAGATTCAAATTCATTAATTTTTTGATCTATGTTAAGAGAGCTTTCTCCATCATTAATAGCATTTATTGCTGTATGAAGTTGTGAAATAAGACGATTTACCATTTCAGTTGTAAAAACTTTTGCAATATCTACAACAGTTGGCTCTGGGGAATCACTCATCATTATCTTTCGTGCGCGAACCACCGTACTCTCAGCACAGTAAATATCCATAAANCCATCTGCAATTATTTCTGTTAATTGTTGTTCGTGTTTTAGATCTTGACCNTACTTACATAATGCTTCATTAAAAATAAAAAGAATAAATCTTTTTGCTATTTCGATTGTTTGACATTCTGTGGATAATATTTCATTATCAAGTTTCAATTCACCATTAGACATAAATTTATCTATATCAGCGATAGCTTCTCTAATAGGTAATTCTTCCATCAAAGCCTTTTTCATCATAAATCCTGTGATGATTTGACGATTTACTTCATTGGTACCTTCCCAGATTTGATTAATCCGATCATCACGGTATGCTCCCGCAAGCGGATATTCTTCTAAAAATCCATACCCACCTAAAATCTGAAGACCTTCATCAATAACAGTATGGCTGGTGTCACTTCCATATACTTTTGTCATGGAGGCCTCAATAGCAAATTTTTCCATAGCCTCACCCATTTGTATATAATAATTCTCATCTTTTTCATCTAAAGTATCAATCTCAGATTGAATAAGTCCTACTGTGCGATAAAGCATACTATCACTTNCATANGTACGAATGGTCATATCTGCAATTTTCTTTGTGATTGCATCTAATTTAGAAATAGGTTGTCCAAATGCACGTCTTTCCTTTGCATAAGGTGTCACACCATTGACAACCATTTTTGCACCACCAAGAGTAGAAGCGCCAAGTTTTAATCTTCCAATATTTAAACAATTAAATGCAATGTTAGCTCCTTCACCTACTTTAAAAAGTAGATTTTTGACTGGAATTTTTGCATTTTCAAATACAAGAGCTGTGGTGGAGGAACCTTTCATCCCAAGTTTTTTTTCTTCTTCTCCAACAGAGAACCCCTCTGTGCCGCTTTCAACAAGGAATGCGCTGAATTTGTCACCATCTAATTGTGCAAAAACAGTATATACGTCTGACCACTTTCCATTTGATATAAATATCTTTTCACCATTAAGTATATAGTGTTCACCATCTTCGGAAAGGACAGCGGTGGTTTTTCCATGTGTTGCATCGGAGCCAGCTGAAGGTTCTGTTAATCCATATGCACATAATATTTCACCCGTAACTATTTTAGGTAGGTACTTTTGTTTTTGTTCTTCAGTGCCAAACCAAATAATGGGAAGAGAGCCTATTCCTGTTTGTACTGCCCATGTAACAGCAAAAGATGGAGATTGGACTAAAGCTTCGGCAACAATTATTGTGGTAATTTTATCTAGATTAATTCCTCCATATGCTTCTGGGACATCAATGCCTAAAAGTCCTAAAGTCCCCATTTCTTTAATTAGTGACTTTACTAAATCAGGATTATAATCTTCTATTTCTTCTTTCTGTGCTAATATTTTTTCTCGATCAAATTCCATGACCATATTATATATATCATTGTGCTCTTCTGTGAAGTCTTCTCTGGAAAACACATTTGCCATAGAAATTGGCTCCACTAAAAATTGGCCCCCTGTTTTTGATTCTTTTTTTATTTTGTCCATATATATACTTTCTTATTTCTTCTTTAATATACCTGCGAGTATAAATTCAGTAATTGTTTCAATATATTCTCTTGCTTTGACTCCATGAGGCTCAAACAGAGTGAACCAATTAATGGATTCAATATTTAACATTATTGACATTGCAGTAATTCTTAGATTTACTTTTTTAAAATCACCTTCTTTAACCCCTTTTGAAATTATTTTTTCAAGCACTTCAAGAAAATGTGAATATACTTTTTGCAACTTCTTTTTAAAGTCCGCATCTTGTTGAGCGATAGTCCAAAATTCAGTTAGTGCTTTAAATGGGTCGGGGTCAGATTCATATTGATCTATAAAGTAATCGAACAATGATTTTAATTGTTGAGGTGCGGGCTTTTTAGTTTCAGCTAAATGATTAATTGTAACACTATATTTGGTAACCCAAAAATTAACTAGATCTAAATATATTTCCTTTTTTGATTTATAATACCAATAAAGTGCGCCTTTGCTTAACTGTGACTCTTTAACAATATCATCCATCCTAGAATGGTCATACCCATTATGAATAAGCACGGTTAATGCAGCGTGCAGTATCTGATCTTTACGTTTATCTTGCTTTTCTTGATTCATATAAACCGACTGGTCGGTCTATTTTACATATTTGTGAAAAATTAAGCAAATAATTATTAAAAATATTTGCATTCTTATTTATTATTTTTTAATATTGTTAATGAGAATTAGTCTCATTATCTATTTTCGAAGCGTGTAAAGCCTTTTAAAGCCTCTGGAACCTCTTAGGTTTATCTCTACTCCCCAGAGGCTTTTTAAGGAAATAATTGAAAATTAAAATGATTAAGGTAAGTGTG
>PAJD01000043.1 GCA_002705605.1 Fidelibacterota bacterium
TTTGATATTACTCCATTTAATGGTCCTCATTCATTTACTATTGAAGATGCAGATGGAAACCAAATTGATTTTGTTGTATGGCCAGAGAGTAGTTTTTATCAAGACGGATTTGATATCACTGCAACAGATTTAAATGTATTGACTCAGCAGCCTTTTGGAGTTTATGANGTNCAAATTACNGGTGAGCTTGGAGCATANTGTGATGATGATGAGCAGTTNGATATNTCTAGTGAATGGCAGATTACAGTAGAATATGAATCTGATATTGTAGTAGATGGTNNTGTANANGAATGTATAGCTGATGGTGATGTGACTGGTGATGGNATNATAAATGTANTAGATGTNATATCTACAGTTAATCATATTNTNGGNNNTTCNGTATTAGNAGNTGATAGNTTTTGNNCAGCTGACTTTAATTATGATGAAGTAATAAATGTTACAGATATNATTNCANTNATTAATATTATTTTGGAAGATTAATGCAAAAATATATTANTATAGCCTTNTTAACCTTTAGNTNCTTATTAGNACANGAAGCNGATCATATTATTTTTACTCAAATTACAATNACTTCTGATGAAGCAGAAGTNATAGCNATTCATAATCCNACAGATGACTNAATCAATTTATCAAATTATTATCTATCTGATGCNCAGTCTTCAGGAAAACATTATTATAATTTNCCAACAGGNAGTGATTATTGGTCAGGNTATTCNAGTGACTTTATAGCNAGATTTCCAGATNTTAATATTGGNTCTGGAGAAACTATTACNATAAGTATTAAAGATGCATCTACCTTTAATAGTTATTATTCTTATGATCCTGATTANACATTAACAGANGATATGTTNGATGCTNTTGANGGTGAAAATACAATAGGTNTATCAGCTAACTTAGCTGATAATTATGAATCTNTAATATTNTTTTATTGGGATGGTTCTAGNTCAATTGTNCAAGATGTTGATTACTTTTATTGGGGAAATACTCAAGCNCTTGATTTNTATGGTATTGATAAAACNGGAGTTTCAACCTATTTGGATGATACCNCNTTTAATATNCAGGCTGGTCATANTTTAGAAGCTCATGATTTAGATTATTCATATGTTAGAAAATCAACANNTGAAAATGGNGAAAGTGGNCCATCTAATAATATCACTGGNAATGGTATTACAGGNCATGATGAAACNAGTGAAATATTTAATGAATCNTGGGAAATAATTNTTAACCCATTATTGCCTGAACCAGTTTCTGGNTGNGTTGATAATATGGCATGNAATTATGATGAAAATGCTGAAGTAGATGATGGNAGTTGTGATTANAGTTGTGTTGGATGNATGGATCCTACAGCTGTTAATTATATTCCATCTGCAACAATTAATAATCAGGCAGCATGTAATNTATCTGGAAATTCTATNCAATATATTNTTGANCAAAATCANGGNAATGAATGTGATGATAATTTAAGTACTACNTATCAGNTTATTGGATTAGTTGTTGGNTATGATGATATTAGNCCNTCNGGTGGACCTGAGGTTATTGTATTGCAAGATGATAATGGTTATCAAATAGAAATTGTTGTTTGGGATTGGGATGTCAAAGATTCAGCTATCGGTTTTATGGTTGATCCTTATGANCCCTCAAAATATGTANTNCATGTTGAAGGAATATTAGGNACATATAATTGTTCATGGCAATTTGAAGTTGAAAGTGCTAGTAATATTATGTTNTATGATATTTATCATCCTGAAGGAAACTTANTTGANGATGAGACTATTATAANAGCTGGAATATCTACAGCTCCNTATGTAATTATTCCAACACTAGGTGAAAGGTTAGANTTTAGTTATTCCTTTCCTTCAAACTCAAGAGTAATAGTTAGAATTATTGATTTAAATGGAATTTTTATAACNAGNATTGTAGATAAATATTATGATACNGGNGGTGTTGTTGAAAGACATGAAGATACTTCAGATTGGGATGGNAGAGATCANNTNGGTCAAATTGTNCCACCTGGTACTTATTTAATNCAAGTTGAAGCTTCNGATTTCCAAACTGGTAGAACAACNACAGATGTTGCNCCAATTGTTGTAGGAGTTAATCATTAATGGCTAAAAANTTNATATTATTATTAAGCTTTATTACTTTTAGTACTTTTGCTCAAAGCTTTTCTAATTTATCTCANGTTGGNTCAAAATCTATGGGTATGGCAGGTGCTGTTGTATCTGATGNAAATGATTTNGAGACAGTNTTTTATAATCCAGCAGGATTAGTAAATNTTAAGCCATATTCATTTATTGCAGGAACTACTGATTTATATGGTTTNAANTTTTTAAATCATCAGTTTNTATCCATTAGTTTNCCNTNTAAATCTGCTGTTTCAATTCAACAATTAGGNACTAATAGTAGTGGNTTGTCAGATAAAAATTTATCATCTGAAAANTCTNTNTCNTTTAGNANAGCATTTTTTTTACTTGACGATGCAAATTCAAAATTATCTGTGGGATATAATATTAATGGTTTGATTTTTTATCAAAATGCATCTGCTGGGGTTAATGGTGATGGTACTAGTGGATTGGGTTCAGGGGAAACTACAACTCTTGGTATGGATATTGGAGTTCATGCATCTTTAAGAAATAAAATAAGTTTTGGTGCCTTTATTAAAAATATTAATAATCCTTCAATAGGAAAGGGGTCTTCTTCATCTCAATTACCAAGGAGAATGGATATAGGCTTTACTTACAATCCTTTTGATGGTTTGCATACAACTTTTGCTATTGAAAAANTTNTGGGACAAGAACAAAGTTCTTTTAGATTTGGAATNCAATANGATATTATTGANTCTTTATCGTTTAGAACTGGAATNCAAATGAATCCAAATAGATTTGGTTTTGGTTTAACNTACAAGCTTAGTAACATNGAGGTATCATATAGTNTNCTNACTCANCATTTATTATCAGCCTCTAATCTGNTATCAATAAAGGTGAACTTTGATAAATAATAAAGTTATAGTATTATTATTTATTNNNTGTTGTTTTTGNATAGATAAAATNGATATAAACAATACNAGTTATAATCAAATTGCATCACTCCCNTTAGANAAANANAAGCTAGATGATNTTTGGNTTTATGTTAATTCTGTTGGTGAAATAAATACAATCTATGATTTATTAAATGTTGATTCTTTAGATGCAAAAGATATTAAAAAATTAAAAAAATATATATTGATTAANAAAAGAGAGTACAANACATCTTCTAATTTTTCATATAAAACAGATCAATGGTTAGCTTCAGAAGGAAGTTCTGAAGGAATAGCTGAATTATGGTTAGATAGATATTATGATCCTCAAAATATTAATAGTATGAATTATGATGATTTATCTTCATTACCAAATTTCAGTCCAATGGATGTGGTGGCTGTATTAAAACAGCAACAAAGGGGAGAAATATCAGGAACATTTCAATTAAAAAACTCTCCAGGGATTAGTTATTATGGTTATAAAAATTTATTAGATTTCATAAAATACTCAGATACAGATAATAGTAAAATAAATATAAGATATACTAGTATGGTAAGATCAATTCCATCTTCTTCAAGTTTAGATGAAGATGAAATACCTGTAGATTTCATACAATCTTCTAATCCTGAAACATTAACTAAATTGTTAATTGGTTATAAAAATTATAATTTTGGGGTTTTAAGATATAATCATATAGGTGAACCTTCGAATGTATACACTGACAAGGCCTTTTTATCTCTTGAAAAAATAAATTTTCCATTTTTCAGATTAGATAAATTAATTATTGGTAATTTTACAGCAGCATATGGGCAAGGTGTTGTATTTGAATCTACAGATTTTTATCAACCAAGAAGATCTGGTTATAAATTTTCAAAAAGACAAACAGGAATTAGTACAGATTTTACAAGATCAACACAGTTCGTATTAAGCGGTTTAGCTGCTCAATTTTCAACAAGTAAAATTAGATTATCAATGTTTCTCTCAAATGGTTTTCCAAAGGATAATAATATGAGGGATGCTGTAATTAATGCTGATGGTAGTTTTTCTTCCTTAATAACAATGAACCCTAGACTAGGCTATGGATATTCAAATAATGAATTAAATAAAATTAATGAGAATCTAATTAACTCCTTAGAAGAATGGACTTATGGAATCAATTTAAGATATTCTCCAAATGTAACAACTAATTTCGGGATGACATTTTATGAAAGTTTATATGATAGAGTTTTAAATCCACAGGTTGTAGAGACTATAATTGGAGGAGATGGAGATGTTGATGGTTTAGGTGTTGATATCTCTGATTATGATGATTATTCTGGAGATGTATATTACTTGAATTATATGAGTAATTCTGCAGATCCTGAAATAAATGCAATGTATTCATCATCTGGAAGCTCACCTATTTGGGATGATGCTAGATCTTTTAGAAGAGTTGTTGGTTATAATTTTAGTAAAGTAATTAAAAACATGGTTATCCAAGGCGAGTTAGGTCAAATGGATACTGATGGAGTTTTATTAGATAATGAGCCAAAAGCATATGTTGTTAATAGCTATATGCAATTCAATACATTTGATTTTCTTATTTTATATAGAGACTATGATATTGATTTTGATAATCCTTACCAAAGATCATTTTCTGAATATAAAAGGTACAAATCTTCAATTTTTGAAGATCCTTATTGGTTAGAAGATCCTATATATTATAATTTGTATTCATCAAATGCTCAGCCTCAAGCTGAGAGAGGTATTTATATTCAATCTAGATATCAATTCCATGAGGATTTAGTAGGTGGAATACAATGGGATTCATGGGTAAGAAAAGCAGATGAAGCTCAATATTTTAGAATAGTAGGTAAGTTAGAGTGGCGACCATTATTTAATTACAGAGTATACTTTAGATATAAATGGCAAGCTAGAGGTGCTTTTGATATAGCTCATCCAAGCCCATATTTTACAAAAGAAGCAAGGATTCGATTTAAACTCAGGTTATCAAATTATAATAGTATGGAGTTATTATATTCTTGGAATTATACAACTTTTAGCCCAAGACCAAGACTAACAGGTAGTTCTAATGTATTTGATCAAGAAATGCATATTGGTGATATTGGAACACCAGATGGTTCTATAGGTTTTTCTTTTGAACATAACTTTGATAAAAACATGAAATTAAAGACTGGTTTTGTTTATGCTGAAGGTTTTATGTGGTATATTGAAGATAATGATTTTAGATTATTTGATACTAATAATGGACTTGTTCATAGCTGGGTATCATTCAATTTTAAACCTAATCCATTATTGGCTGTTAAATTAAAAGTAAGCCATTCATCTGATCACTATTCAACAACTATTGTAGGNGGTCATTTAAATGATGGCAGTTGGATTGAAAATCCATATGTCATAAATGAAAATTTNAACTATAGGATACANATAGATTATGCATTATAAANTTTTATATATAATATTTTNTTCNTCGATTATNTTTTCTCAATCTTTTTTTAATAGAGTTTTACCAGAAGAATCTTATTGTGGNGATGCTAAGTCTATGGCAATAGGTAATACTTGTTTGTTAACTTCTACAANTAGTAGTGTGATTATNTCTAATCCTTCNAAGATTTCTTCTTTTAAGGGNAAATATGNTATTGATTTAAATATTGATTTTAAATCTTTAACTGAAAGAAGAAGTATTNTTTTTAAAGATGANTGGGAAGAAAGTNTAGGTGAAACAGATTATGTGTTTAATCAAAATAATTTNTTNAANCATTCNTTTGGATTATTATTTAATCAATCATTTAAAAATATNAAATTAGGTNTTGGGNTAATGTCTAAGCCATATCTTTCATTTAACTATAATTATGAAGAAGAGGTAAGAGGAGATTCAAATTTATCAGATGGTGTAATTGGAATCAATGATCCAATAATAGGATATCATACTTATAATACTAGTGGAACAATGAATATAGAATCAATAGGCTTGTCTTTTTCTTTTAATAATATGATGAAAAATTTATCTTTTGGTTTAGGTATTAATAGATTGAAAGATACTAATGTAAATGATTCGGTAAAACTATTAGTTGTAGATAATAATTATGAAGCAATGAATCTTGCAGATATTACTGATTTCAGCAATTCATATTTAGTTTCAGGAAGTACTTTTACTACACTTGGTATTGATTTTAATATGTTAAATCAATTAAATTTTTCATTATCATTTGAAGAAGGAACGATGGTGTCAGATAATAGTAATAGCTTAGGAATAACATCTGAATTGATGTCAAATATAGTGGGTCTACCTCAGTTGTTTGATTTCGAAAATGGAGAGCTTACATATTCATTGAGTGGTTTNCATTATAATAAGCCTGAAAAAAAGAATTTAGGGATATTGTATTCACCTAAATCAAATATTAATATGACTCTTGCTCTTGAACTTTCTAATAAATATTTCCAGCATACAACAAGCGTTCCAGGTATTGATTACGAAATAAATGATTATAAATTAGGTTTTGAGTATGCNCCCTTAAATAGTTATCCAATAAGAGCTGGGATAGTATATAGTGAATCGCCTTTTAAGGCTATTTCTCCTAAATCAATTTTAACATTGGGTACGGGAATAGACTTTGGAAAAGGAATTAACCTTGATGTTGCTATGAATTATTCAACATTCAATTATAAATATTATGATATACTTCCTTTAGAGGATATATTTGATTATAGTTGTGATTTAATTGGCTGTGATACAGTGACTGAAAATAATCTAAGTTTTTTAACAACATTAAAAGTGGANTTTTAATATGAGAATATTTTTCTATTTAGTAATATGTTATTTCACATTTANATATGCATCACTTCCGAATGATGTAAGATGGGTTAGAGAATCTAAAGAGTATGTAGCTTTATGTAATCAGATTTATGCTAATGCAATTAGTAAATTAAAACATACTATATCNTCTAATCAATATTCATTAAATATTCTTCATAATAACTATGCAGTTGTAATGGATCTAGATGAAACAGTTTTAGATAATTCAGATTATCAAGTGATGTTATATGATAAAAATGAAAAATATAATCCTGATTCTTGGGATGAATGGGTCTTAAAAGAAGAAGCCAGGCTAGTTCCAGGTGCTTATGAATACATTAGNTTTTTAAGAAATAATAATATCCAAATTATTTTCATTAGTAATAGAATGGATAAAAGACTTGAAGAAACTAAAAGTAATATGAAAAAAATGAAAATTTATTCAAGTGATGATATCTACCTTCTTCGTNTAGATAGNGCTGATAAAAAAACTATAAGAAGAGCTGAGATTTTTGATTCTACAGGAAGAATGAAAGATTATAAANAATTTAAGATTATACAATATTTAGGGGATGCAATTGGTGATTTTGAAACTGAGAGTTTAGATAGATTTGGTTTAGACCAATTTGTTTTTCCTAATCCAATGTACGGAAAATGGTAAAGATAGTTAAAATCTTCATATTTTTTTCTTTAAGCTTATTTGCAGAAGAATCTTATATTGACGTAATAACTACAAATGATTTGCATGGTTTCTTNGGTGAACAGGATGCTCACTTTATGAATCCTAATTTTCCTCCTAANATTGTAGGAGCTTCAGCATTATATAAATATATNAAAGATATTGANAAAGAACTACCGAATAAATCTGATGATATTTTAATTTTTGATGGTGGTAATTTTTTTCAAGGTCATCCAATAGGTATTATGGATAGTGGAAGAACTGTTATTGAGTGGATGAATAAAGTTGGATATGATGCAATAGTGCCAGGAAGTAATGATTTTTTATTTGGATATGAAAACTTATTGGAATTATCAAACATTGCTAATTTCCCATTTTTATCTTGCAATATAAAGTATGAAGGAACGGATAAATTATTATTTAAACCTTATGAGATAATAAATATAAAAGGATTAAAAGTTGGGGTTCTAGGATTATCAAATTCAAATATTAAAGAAACTGTTTTAGAAAAAAATATAAAAGGTATTAATGTAGAATCTTCTTTNGAAAGTATGAAGTTTTGGGTCTCTGAATTAGCTGATAATGTAGATATTATAATGTTGCTTACAAGTTCTGGGGTCCCTTGGGATAGAGATGAAGTTTATAAGGACTTTATTGATTTAATTAGAACTGAAAAAGTAATTGATAAGGATTTGAATGCTATAGAATTAGGCTATTATGNAGATAATATTGATGTAATTATTTCAGGTGGAATTAGTAAGGGNTATAGAACTCCNTGGTATGATAATAATAGTCATACTTACACATTTCAAAATTATGGTAATGGTACTAGCTTTGGTCATTTTTATATGAATTATGATTCTGATTCAAAATTATTTACTGGATATAGAAGTGCAGTAACAAATAGTATATCACAGACTTTATTTATTGATGATTTTACATATAATNTAGATATGCATAATTGGTTAGAAGAAAAAAATAAATTAGCTATAAATAATGTTTATAAAAAACTTGATTGGGATTCTAGAATTAATTCTGATGANGATGATATTATTATTGAGCAAAAAAACAATAAGTGGGATTTCCCTGATATTAATAATGTAGATGGTTTAGATATTATAACTTGGAATTGTGAATTTTTTCCAGCTAATGGTGATTTGACAATTGATGCTTTAAGTGAGGCTNTAATAGAAATGAATCCAGATATTATTGCTTTTCAGGAAATAAAAAAAAGAGGTTGGTTTAGTAAATTAATGCTATATCTTGAAGATTATGATTTTATTATTTCTCAACAATCATCTTTTATGGATCAAGCAATTATTTATAAAAAAGATCTTTTTGATTTAGTCTCAAGGAAGGANTTGTTTGCTGAAAATGATTATTTCTTTGCTGGAAGACCACCTCTTCAGTGTGATTTATTATTTAANGANAATAATCAGAAATTATCAATAATAAATTTACATATGAAATGTTGTGATTCAGGCCTTAACAGAAGAAAATTAGCAGCTAAACAGTTATATGAATATGTTAAGTCAAATTTAGACGAATCATTATCAAGTCAATATATTATTCTTGGAGATTGGAATGATGACTTGAAAGATGATATGGGNGAGCATTGCTTCGATTTATTTATNAATGATAGTTCAATGTTCTTCCCAACATTAGATATAACATATGATTTAGAGCAAGCTTCTTATCCTAAGGAGCCTTACGTAAGTTTTTTGGATCATATTTTAGTTTCAAATTCATTGGTTAATGGTAAAAGTTATACAGTAAGAACACTGCCTATTGATGATTATATGGGCAGTTATTCGATATATGAAGAATATATTTCGGATCATATGCCAGTATTACTCTCTATTTACTGATTTATTTATTTTATTACTATTATAAAATCACTAATTTTAAATATGAAAAACATAATTATATTAATATTTACATTTAATTTTATACTTTCTCAGGTTGAACAGCCTTATCCACCTTTAAAATTAGTATCTCTTCCAACAGGTGGAACATTACCAAAAGGAACATACACAATTGAGACCTTATTAATGAATGAAGGTGGAATATTACCTTCGTTTGCATTAGGAATAACAGACAATTTGACTTTTGGTGTTTCTTTTGGTTTGCAAGAATTTATTGGTACAGGAAATTTGAAAAAAAACAAATCATATCCTGAAGTTCAACTTAAATATAGAATATATGATGAAACAGAATTTACGCCAGCTGTTTTACTTGGTCTTGACACTCAAGGAAAAGGAAAGTTTTTTGATAGACCACATTATAATAGATATGAGCATAAAGCTATGGGTGTTTATTGTGTGCTTAGTAGAAATTACAACTTTTTAGGTAATTTAGGATTCCATCTTGGCTTAAATAAAAATTTATTTGAAAATGATGATAATGATGATGATATAAATTTATTTTTTGGTTTTGATAAGGCATTAAATAGAAGTTTTTCAATTTTAGCTGAATATAATCTAGCTAGAGATGATGATAATACAATAGATGATGAATCTTTAGTAATAAGAAAAGGTAGAGGATATTTAAATGCTGGATTAAGATGGTCAGCTACAAATAGTTTAATGTTAGAAGTTAACGTTAATGATATAACTAAAAATAATGAATCTGATGATTCTATGAATAGAGAAGTAAAGATCATATACTTTGAAAATTTTTAAAATTTTCCTTCTAATAATTGCAAAATAACTCACTACAAGAAATAATAATAGAAAAATCAAAAGAATTAGGTTTTAATTTAATTGGTTTT
>PAJD01000013.1 GCA_002705605.1 Fidelibacterota bacterium
GATAAAATCCAATTAACAAGCAGTACAATATCTTGAATATTTATTATTTCATCTGAATTAAGATCTGCTAAATAAGCTTCCATTGATGATGGAGTTTGCCCTAAAATAATATTTATTAATCTAACAATATCAACAACATCTATTCCACCATCTTGATTTATATCTCCAAGCATCATACCTGTATCAGATATTAGCAAATCAATAGGAATGACCATGTTTTGTTCCATAGAGCTAGATTCAACTACTAAAAATGACTTATATTCATTATAACCTAATCCTTCAGAATCTAATTCTAATCCCATAGTTATTGATTCATTATAAGGAACCTGAGCTGAACCATTTGAATTAATAGAAACCCAAGATGGAGCTAAATCAAATACAATTGACATATTATTTTCCATGAAATCATCACTATTATAAGTAGACTCTAAACCAAAGTCACCATTAACATCTATCATTCCTATAGTTGCTGAGCCTGTATCACCTATCATATTTCTATAATTAACTTTTATTTCACCCGATGGATATAAAACAAC
The DNA here is from genome assembly GCA_002705605.1 of Fidelibacterota bacterium. Classification (GTDB taxonomy): domain Bacteria; phylum Fidelibacterota; class Marinisomatia; order SCGC-AAA003-L08; family D37C17. The sequence goes on from PAJD01000013.1 coordinate 537, forward strand.
TTGAAAATCAAATACTCGATCATCTCCAGACCAATGAATTACATTATCATACCAAATAACTGTTCTTTCACTATTTGAATGATATTTTATCTGCCCTTGACCAGAATTATTTTCTTGATTCTCAGGATTTAAATCATCCCAAAATGCAAAAATTGCACCTCTTGGTGAATCTTGATCAAATACTGGCTGGTTATTCCAAGCTTCACTAGTTGCACCAAATGAAATCCATCCATTTGCCATAACAGCACAAAAACTATAATTATTATCATAAAAAGGGAATGGAAAATTAATATTAGCAATTGATCCTGAATCATTATCTGGCATTACTAAAAGAGTGTTATTATCAGAAATATCAATCCATTCATAATCTACCATATCATCAACACTTGATTTAGTCCAAGAATAGCCAAAATCATCAATCTCAGTAACAGAAGAATAATGGGATGATAATTTAGCTTCATAAATAAAAACAGATCCCTCTTCTCCATCGTTTGAAATACTCAAATCAAAATCAAATTGATCCTCAGGCTGTAAATCAAATGAAAAACTATCAGCACTATATAATGGTTCAGGAGTTGCATATAAATAAGGGTTTCCTGTTGTTATAAATAATGCTGTTTGATCTGACAATGGCATTGATGATGGATGATAAGTATTATTGTAAGTATACTGTAGCCCATCATTAGATAAATGATTTTCAATTCCTACAGTACAATACTGTCCATGCACAACTGCACCATCATAATTGCCCACAGGATAATCACCTACACTGTTATTATTAAATTCTTTAAATTGTATCTTTATTTCATCATCGCCTGTTACTGTTTGTGAATCTGTATTATATAATATCACCTGAAATGATTCTAATGAATTATTATAAAAAGTTCTAACATCAGACCATTCAACAACAAAATAATCATTAAGCTGATCATAATAAGTAATAACATCTCCACCTCCAGTTGTCATTAAATCATCCCAAAATACAGCGACCATTTTGGGTGGTCCTCCAGGACCTGGTAATGTATAATTTCTAAAAGACCTCATATCTGTGTCACCAAACGCAATCCAACCATTAGAACATATACTCAACCTATCATAATCAATTCCATAAAATGTAAACTCAAATGGCAAATCTATAGTCTCTACATCATCTCCATTATCACCATTATCATTTAAATTATTTAATTCTTGGCCAGGACCACCATAGTTTGGATCAATTTCAATCCAATCATATGTAGGTGCTAATTCGTAATCATCATTTTGATCATATATGAAATATCCATAGCTATCAGGACCCAAAGGATCTGTAACTGACACTTCTCCAATTTGCAATTGTATCATCTTAGATGAAGAAAAACCACTTGTTGTAGAAATATTAATAGGAATAGAAACCATAAGACCGTTCGTTAAATTCTCATTTATAGAAACATTTAATAATTCATTTGATTGAACAGTTTGGCCTATAGCTGAATTAGGAAATGTGATTTGATATCCACTTATTCCTAAAATTGAAGCAGAAAAATCTAAGCTAGCAGTTACATTCTCTAAATTAACTAGGCCAGTATTCGATAATTGAAAAATCAATGAAGAATCTTCTCCTCTATCTAATATTCCATTATTATTTCCATCATTAACTACAATGGCTTCAATTATAACATCTCCAGCAACTACATTTATAGGAATTCCAAAATTCCAAATTTGACTTTCTTGACCTGATGACGCAATTGAAAGTCTCAAACCTGCATCATCATTAATTGAAAAATTTTCTGAAACAGAAATTTCAAAACTACTGATTTCAGTAATACCATCTTGGAAATTATTTGGTGATATATTATCAATTAATTCACCATCTGTAATAATGATTTTATCAGATAAACTACTCAATTGAAACACAGAATAAATAAAACTTTCAGATGATAAATTTTCTATATTAAAACTTAGCTCAGCTGTTTCTCCGGGGTTTAAAATACCATCTCCATTTCCTCCTTGAGTATCATCTATATTGACTGAGCTGTTTAAAATATTTAACTCTGAAGAATTTGAAGATATGCTAACTGTTGTTTCAACAGGAATACAATTTTGACACCTTGATGTCACAAATACTGAACCGCTATTATATTCAGACCCAATATCAAAATCTGCAATTCCATCTTGGTTAGATAGTGAAGTTATTTGCATTTCAGGACTACTAAAACCTGGTTTATAGAGCGTTACTATAACATTAGCTTGGGGCATTCCAAGCTGATCTAATACTTCTACTTGAAAATTATCAGAACCATTTAGAATCTCTTCATTATGATTAACTATTAATTCTTTAGCTGTAGAAGTCCATAATTGAGTAGAAGGATCTCCCATCAAACTATTCCATGTAGCAAACAAATAAACATTATCATTTGGATTTTGTGGATAAATTTCATTTAAAGCAAGTCTTCCATAATTCAAGGCCTCCCCTGCAGTTCTTGCTCCATAAAGAAAAATTCCGTCATACATCCCCATATTAACAATATTATTAAAGGCTGTATGAGTATATGGCTGTGCTGTACCAATTGCTGCTATAGCACCCTTTGGACTTGCAACAGATCCTGCTCTAAATAAAGATTCTACTATACATGAATTATCAGATTCAAAAGATCCTGTATCACAGGTTAGAGTTGTTAAAAAAGGTAGTTTAAATCCATTACTCAATGCATTAACATCTGATTGAGTAAAATTACTGAAACCATAAAAACCCCTATAATTCAAATAGGAGACTCCATCATTAATTTGATCTCTCATAAAAGAATCAAAATTACTACCGCTATATTGAGTTCTAACATCAGTAATGCCACCATGAATATCAAACAAAGAATTTATATACTCGTTTGTAATTACAGTTGAAATACCTGAATCATAAGGGTCGCCTACTAAAGCAGCAGTACCCATCCAATCTGTTTCATTAGAATAATTTTTCTCATAACCAATAATTTTAGTAACTACAGTTAAGAGCTCTCCAACATTACTTACAGACATCCTTCCAATTACAATATCTGACAATAAATCATTTCCTTCTAATAAAGTATAAGGATAATCACCTTCACCACTGGCAGAATCGCCCCACCATCCACCTCCACCTCCAGAAGCAATATAAGTATTTACATCTATACTTCCATTTGCATCTCCTACTAAACAAACAAATTCTGGTGGATTATTTGCGTTATAGTATAAATTTGAAATATAATTTTTTATTGATGTTGTGGAGTTCCCTATTTCATCAACTGAAATAACATCTACTTCAAAGCCTTGCTGTCTTCTCCACTCAACTAAAGGCTTAAAAAATGTATTGTAATCAGAAGTAGCAACATTTCCACCACAAATATATAAAATTGATGGACTTTGTATAGTTCTAGAATCTGTATAATCATTATCATTAATTATCATATTTTTATACATATTCTCAAATATTTTTGAACCTTTACTTACATTATTTGAGATTCTTAGATCTTCTGTTTCAGAAATAGTAATGCTAACATTCCTATAAACTTTTAATTCTTTTTTATAAGGATTATACTCAAATGGAACTAATGAAATACTTAGCATCTCGTATCCTCTTAGTGATTGAATCGTATACTCTAAATTTTTATTGGGATAAGACATATCCGAAGAATACAATTGATTATTTTTAGTAATTTGATTATCAATACTATGTTTTTGAGCTGGGTACAAATTAATATCAGTATAAGTGTCATATTCTAAAATGTCATATTCAACACTATAGCTCTTATTATTCTCTATTGCATAATTAAAACTGAACTGAGGTAGATCAGGCTCTCCATATCTATCAATTTTACCATCTGAAGTTGTTAGTATTTCCTTATAATCGCCTTTTCCACCTATAGAATATTCTCCAATGTTAAAAGAAATACTAGCACTTGTTAATGAAGAATTATCATTAACTAAAAAATTACTCGATAAAACAAAATTAATAAATAAAATAGCAACTACTGTTTTTAACCTCAATTTTTCTCCTTTTTAACTTTAAATAAAGTTATATAATTATACCTTAATACAATAAAAAGTATATTATTACAACATGTAACTAAAATTATTATGTAAATTTCTATTTATATGAATAATAAAATTAACCTAATAATTGATTTTGATAGTACTTTTATTAAAGTTGAAACCATTGAGATTTTAGCAGATTTTTCATTGTCTAATCAAAACAATAAAATTCAAATATTAAATCAAATAAAAGATATTACCAACAAAGCTATGGCTGGTGATATCCCCTTTTCAGAAGCTTTAGATAAAAGAATACAATTAATAAATCCAACAATTGATGATATTAATAAAACTATAAAATTTTTAAAGTCTCAAATTTCAACTAGTTTTCTCAATAATAAGGATTTTTTTAAATCATATAATAAAAATTGCTTTATTATATCTGGAGGATTTAAAGAAATTATTATTCCATTGGTAGCTGATTTTAATATATCCAAAAAACATATTTATGCAAATACATTTATATATAATAATAATAGAATATATATAGATAAAACCAATCCATTATCACAAAATAATGGCAAAAATTTAATTGCTAAGAATATTTCAGGTGATAACATAATTATTGGTGATGGATATACTGATTATGAAGTAAAAAAAGATGGGAATGCAAAAAAATTCATTCAGTTTACTGAAAATATTAACAGAAAATCATTAAACAACAAAGCTGACTTTATATCTAATGACTTTAAAAAAATCATATCATATATAGACAATGATATCTAAGCAAAACAATACTAATTGGGGATATCAAGATTTAATGCAATATCGCATTCATGAAATCTTATTAGTTTCCAGCCCTTATGATGCCTTTATTCTTGAAGAAGATGGGAAATTAACAGAGCAAATATTATCTGAATATATTGGAATGAATCTAAGCTATGCTCCAAGAGTATGGAATGCACAATCAGCAAAAGAAGCTACAGAAATAATTAATAAAAGATTTTTTGATGTCATAATAATTATGATGAGAATTTCTGATATGGATCCAATAAAATTTAGTCAAAAAATTAAAAAATTATATCCTAAAAAACCTCTTGTTCTACTTGCCTTTGATCAATCAGAATTAAAAGACATAACTTTGCATGACCAAAATATATTTGATGAAATCTTTATCTGGTCAGGAAATTCAAATGTATTTCCAGCTGCTATAAAGTCTATAGAAGACAAAAAAAATATTTCTAAAGATGTTAAAACTGCCGATGTTAGAACTGTTTTATTTATAGAAGATAATCCAAGATACTATTCAAGTATTCTACCTGTATTATATAAAGAGATTATTTCCAATACAAAAAAATTAATTGATAAAAGCTTGAACAACTCACAAAAAATACTTCATATGAGAGCAAGGCCTAAAATCATTTTATTAAAAAATTATGATGATGCCATAAAATATATAAACAAGTATAGATTCAATATTCTTGGAATAATATCTGATTTAAGATATCCATATAAAAAAGATAAACACCATTTATCAGGTCTAAAGTTGATTAATTATTTAAATAGAATTGATTCTGCTATTCCAATCATTTTACAAACAACAGAAAAAAACATTCCAAAAGAATTAAAAGAATCATCTGTAAAAGTAATTCAGAAAAATTCAACTATTTTATTCAAAGAATTACAAAGTTTTATGATAGATGAATTAGGATTTGGAGACTTTAAATTCAGATCTCCTAATGGCAAAATTATTAATAAAGCAAAAAACATAAGTGAACTAATATCTAAAATTAAAAAGGTTAAAAGTGATTCTATAAAATTTCATGCATCAAAAAATCATATTTCTAATTGGTTGGCAACAAGAGGAGAATTCAAGCTAGCTTCTAATTTTAGAGAAATAAGAAAAAATGATTTTAAAAATATTGATAAAAGGAAAGAACACTATTTAGATTTATTGTCAGATAATATTAACATATCAACTAAAACTAAAATTGTAGAATTTTCAAAAAAAATCAATGATTTCTCTCATAATTTTATTCAAATTGGAACCGGTTCATTAGGTGGAAAAGCTAGAGGATTAGCTTTTGCAAATAAACTTCTAAATAAAAAATCATTTAAATCAAAATATTCTAAAATAAGTATAAGGGTACCTAAAATTATAGCAATTGGTACTGATGAATTTGATTCATTTATGGAATCAAATAATTTATGGGAAATCGCTTTAAATATTAAAAATAATAAAAAAATATTAGATAATTTTCTAAAATCCAAATTACCAAAGAATCTTATAAAAATATTAAAAGATATCATTAATAATATTGACTATCCATTAGCAATTAGATCTTCAAGTCTTCTAGAAGATTCTCAATACAAACCATTAGCAGGCATTTATAGCACATTCATGCTTCCTAATTCAAACAAATCAAAACCAGAAAGACTCGATCAACTTATAGAAGCTATAAAAAGAGTATATGCATCAACTTTTTTCCAAAATCCAAAATCCTTATTAAACAATTCTGATCATAGATTAGAAGAAGAGAAAATGGGAATAATTATTATGGAACTTGCTGGTAAAAAACATAATGAATTATTCTATCCTAGTTTTAGCGGTGTTGCTCAAAGCTATAACTATTATCCTGTTTCATATATGGAAAGAAATGAGGGAATAGTATTTACAGCATTAGGTCTAGGAAAAACAATAGTTGATGGAGAAAAATCTCTACGTTTTTCTCCAAAATATCCTAAGATATTATCTCAATATTATTCAGTGAAATCTACTATTAATAACTCACAAAATAAATTTTATGCCTTGGATATGAATAAAGGGAAAAATCCCTTGAAATTTGGAGAATCAAAAAATCTCAAAAAATTTGATTTATCAATAGCAGAATCTGATGGAGAACTTTCAAATGTTGCTAGTACAATTACTAATGATAACACGATTAGAGATTCATTAAAATATTCTGGAATAAGGGTTCTTACTTTTGCAAATATTATAAAATATAATAGATTCCCTTTAACAAATTTAATAGAAGATATTATGTCCTTAGGAGAAAAAGCACTTGGATGTCCAGTAGAAATTGAATTTGNAATAAATTTGAATGCTAATAAAGAAGATGAATTTTGCCTATTACAAATAAAGCCTATGGTGATAGGTATTAAAAATGAAGAATTAAATATTAAGAATTATCAAAATAAAGATATTTCTCTATGTTATAGTGAACAAGTTTTAGGTAATGGTGAAATAAATTCAATATCACATATAGTATATATTGATCCTGATAATTTTAAAAGAGAGAACACTGAAATTATTGCAGAAGAAATTGGCAATATCAATAATAAACTTGGAGAAAGAAAAAAATATTTATTAATAGGACCAGGTAGNTGGGGAACTTCTGACCCTTGGCTTGGAATCCCAGTTAACTGGGANCAAATTAATTATGCAAAAGCAATTATAGAAATTGGCATTGATGAATTAGATCCTGACCCTTCTTTTGGTAGCCATTTTTTCCAAAATATAACTAATTTAAGAATTGGATATTTTACTTTTAGAAAAAAATATTCAAAGAAAAATATCGATTGGAAATGGCTTGAAAAACAAAAGCTGATATTTGGCTCTAAGCATGTAAAAGTTATCTCTTTGTCTAAACCATTACATATAAAAATTGATGGGATAAATGGGAATGGGATAGTTTTAAAATACAAAGAAAAGGATATAATTGAGCCGATGAATGAAGAAGATTCTTCAGGAATTTAATCTAAACTCATAATATCCTCTATCAATAAAATTATATCAAAGATATTAATATTATTATCCAAATTCATATCAGAATTTTCAAATTGGATTTGGTTTAAAGAATCATCAATTATAAAATCAATTATCAAGATAACATCTAAAATATTAATCTCACTATCAAAATTAACATCCCCAAGATTAATTACTATTTCACTAGATAAAGAAATATCNCCATTAATAAAACAATTNATATCTGAAGAAATTGAATAATAGAAAATATCATCTTCACCTACATAAATAGAATTATCCACATCTTGAATATTTATTATTTGATTTAAGTCACTCCCAGTATCTGATAGGATAGATACAAAACCCTCTAAATTAGCTGAATTTTGTGATGGAACAATATCAAAAATAATCTGAGATAACCCATTTGATTTCAAAACATTGTTATAAGAGCTTTGATTAGATAAAAATATACTTTCAAATGGTATATTTGAGTTAATAAATTGAGGATTGAATAAGCTGATATCTAAACTTTGAATTGAAGAAACATCCTTTTGATCAATATGAAAATAGATATTATTATCCATATTTTGATATTCTCCATTAAAGTAATTNCTAGAACAAAAATCTGCCCAGCAAAATTCAAATGATGTATTATAATCTGTTTCTAGAACATATTTAATAGCGTCTAAAGATGTACCGCCTACAGAGTATCTTTCCCATATTTTTTTTATAATNTCTGAATTTTCATTTTCTACAACATTCATTAAATAATGACCAAATAAAGCAATACTATAACCATCTGTAGATGAAATNTTTTGATTAATATTTTCAAAAAAATCATCNACCCAAAATATATAATCATTACCTTGAGGAACAATAATATCTTCAATCCATGTTGAAGACATCTCCCAAAAATATCCTTCTCCAAATGAAGAAGAATTACGATAAGCTCTTTGTACTGCATGAAAAAATTCATGNGCCACAGTTAATCTCATTGTATTTAAGCCAGATGTTAAATACATATTTTCTTCATAAGCATTATCTATTTCTATATATGAAGCCCCAGCGATATTATCATCTGGNATATTATATCCATAAACACCAGCTGAATAATTTTTAATATAAATATCNTAGATCTGATCTTCATCTTTTATTTCTTCTAAAAATCCCATTTGATTTACAATTATTTCTNTTGCATTATCTGCAGCAATTGCTACTTCATCTACATAATCAGGAATTCCATTGGGTATATTTGAATCATCTAAATTTGGAGCGTTGAAACCATCAATATCAAAATGAATNAAAAAGTTACCTGATGGGGATAAAATATAAGAATCACGCTCTGGTCTATCTCTAAATTGATGAGAGTGATTTAAACAACTTCTTCTATTGTGATTTGGAAAAAGTGTTGCGATAAAAAATAATATGAAAAATAAATATCTAATCAATTAAACGACTCCTTGATCAAGCATTGAATCAGCAACTTTTATAAAGCCCGCAATATTTGCTCCTTTAACATAATTAATATAATTATTTTCAGAACCAAATTCAATACATTGAGAATGAATATTTTTCATGATTTTACTTAATTTCAAATCAACTTCATTCCTTGACCAAGAAGAAAAAACACTATTTTGACTCATTTCAAGCCCAGAGACTGCAACTCCTCCAGCATTAGCGGCTTTACCTGGACCAAATAATATTTTATTTTTCAAATAAATATTAATAGCATCATTATCTGATGGCATATTTGCTCCTTCTGCAATACAGAAACAACCATTATTAATTAATTTTTCTGCATCAGATTTATTAATCTCATTTTGTGTCGCACAAGGCAAGGCAATATCACATTTTATACCCCATGGGTTTTTACCATCTAAATATTCAGCTTTAAATTTATTTGTATATTCCTTTATTCTACCTC
>PAJD01000014.1 GCA_002705605.1 Fidelibacterota bacterium
CCTAAAACTGTCATGATTAAACCTGATAGCCCCTTAAAGAAGCCGTTCATGTACTTAAATACTCCGTCCATAATTTAAAATAATTTGGTTAATACTGAGAGCAAACTTAGAACATAATTTGCTTGATGCTAAAATAGTTGATGAAAAATCTTTTGAAAACTACATTTCTTATATGTCTGATTTTTTTAAGTCACAATTATCTTTAAATAAAAGGAAATCAAACAGTTATATTTATAATACTAATAATTAAACCATTAAAATTATTAGGTTTTTAAACAAAAAATTGTTAAAAATTACAAAAAAATATAACATGCTGATAATCAATACGTAAAGTTGTTTTTATTGCTAAAAACAGAACAAAACAACTAATTTATATCAACATCTCGAATTGAGAGTATATTTTGATGATATTTAGTATGATTTTGGATAATATAAAGCAATTTTTGAGCTACAGTACTGGTGTTTTCTAGCTGATTATTATTGTAATAGTTGGTGAATTTGCTTAAAAGGGGGAATAAATTAACATCTGCGTCTCTTATTTCTGCCTGCATTCTAGTGTCAACTATACCTGGGGAAACAGAGAAGACAGTTAAGTCTCTATGTTTTTCTTCAGTGATAACATGTGTTAGTCTATCTAGTGCTGCTTTAGTTGCACAATAAGTACTCCAAGAAGCAATAGCATTTTTACTCGCCCCAGAACTAATATTAATTATCAATTTTTTGTTTTGATTAAAGCGACTAATAAATAGAGCGCATAATATAGTAGGAGATATAATATTAAGATTATAATCATTAATAATACCTGTATGATCTTTAAGATGCAAAGGCATAATTTCACCAATGGTAGCTGCATTATTTATAAGTAGCACTTCAGCATTACCAACCTTTGGAAAAGAGAGTTGTTTCACCTCTTTTAGGTTAGAAAGATTGATTCTAGTAAAAGTAAAATTTTGATGTCTAATAGTATTTGTTCTTGAATATCCAAATACAATATAATTCTCACTAAGCAGCAGTTCAGTAATTGCCTTACCAATTCCTTTACTGGATCCTGTTATGAAAGCTACTTTATGCAATTACAACTTCGCTAATGATTGCTCTAAATCCTCAATTAGATCAGAAATATCCTCTATACCAACACTTAAACGAATTAAGGAATCAACTACACCAGTTTTCTCTCTTTCTTTTTTTGGAATTGCAGCATGAGTCATGCTTGCAGGATGACCACATAATGATTCTACACCCCCCAAACTTTCAGCAAGCGTAAAATAATGCATATTTGAAACTACAGTTATAGCATCTTCTAACCTATTACCTTTAATATTGAATGAGACCATCCCTCCAAAATTATCCATTTGTGTTTTAGCAATTTCATGATTTGGGTGTGTCTTGAATCCTGGCCAATAAACACTATCAACTTTTGAATGATCTTTTAAGAAACGAGCAATTAGTTCTCCATTTTCACAATGTCTTTGCATTCTAAGGTGTAGAGTTTTTATGCCTCTCAACACTAAGAACGAATCCATAGGGCCTGGAACAGCTCCACATGAGTTCTGAATAAAAGATAATTTTTCGGCTAAGGCATCATCTTTACAGATGGCAGCTCCCATTACTACATCAGAGTGACCTGCCATATATTTAGTAAGAGAATGCATAACAATATCAGCCCCTAAGTCTAAAGGCCTTTGCAAATAAGGAGTAGCAAAAGTATTATCCACCACAAATGTGAGACTGTTCTTTTTTGATATCTCAGCTAAGGCCGTAATATCAATAATATTTAGCATTGGATTTGTTGGGGTCTCTGCCCAAAGCATTTTAGTATTCTTATTTATAAAAGATTCTATTTTTTTAGAATTTTCCATCCCAATAAAGTGAAATTTGATCCCGTAATTTGCAAATATTTTAGTAAAAACCCGATAAGTCCCTCCATACAAATCATTAGTAGAGATCACTTCATCACCAGGAGAGAGCAATTTAATGATAGCATCAATAGCTCCCAGTCCACTCCCAAAACAAAGTCCAAATTTTCCGTTTTCTAGAGATGCTAAATTTTGTTCTAAGGCATGCCTTGTTGGGTTTCCTGTTCGTGAATATTCATATCCTTTATGATCTCCAGGAGATGCTTGAATATATGTTGAGGTTTGATAGATTGGCGTCATTATTGCTCCAGTTGTTGGATCGGCCTGCTGCCCTGCATGTATTGTTTTTGTTCCGAATTTCATTTTTTTTGGTTTAATTTTCTTTAAGCAAAAGTATTAAAAGTTGTGGCATTAAATTTTACTTTTGTTTAAAAATACCACAATTGAATAAAAATGTTTTAGCACACATATCATTAATTTTTGCAAATTTAATTTACGCAATCAATTTTACGTTTGCTAAGGATGTAATGCCTAATTTTATTATGCCTTCAGGCTTTATCTTACTAAGAGTTATTGGGGCACTTTTTTTATTCGCTCTTTCCTATTTTTTATTTGTTAATGAAAAAGTAGAAAGGAAAGATATTTTGCGATTAGCAATATGTGGGATTTTTGGAGTTGCAATTAATCAACTCTTTTTCTTCGAAGGACTTAACTTAACCACCCCTATAAATGCCGCAATTGTAATGACAATTAATCCCATTTTAGTGATTTTGCTCTCCTTCTTCATTATAAAGGAAGCCATAACTTTCAGAAAAAGTTTGGGAGTCTTATTAGGATTAACGGGAGCAGCTATACTTATTTTAAAAGGGGGTAGTGTTGATTTCTCTTCGAATCACCAAACAGGAAATTTATTTGTATTCATTAATGCCTCTAGTTATGGTTTATATTTAGTTTTTGTAAAACCACTAATGCAAAAATACCACTTAATTACAGTTTTATTTTATGTCTTTGGTTTTGGGCTTTTGTATGTAACGCCTTTCGGACTTAACAGCTTAATGAATGTAGAATGGGCGATTATCCCATCTAATATTTATTTAGAGATTGCTTTTGTGGTGTTTTGCACAACTTTTATTGCCTATTTACTGAATTCATTAGCATTAAAACAGCTAAGCCCAACTACCGTGAGTATTTATATTTATTTACAACCTATTTTAGCTTCAATATTTGCTATTTCCTGGGGAGCGGACTATCTGGATAAGGAAAAAATTATAGCAGCGTTATTTATTTTTTTAGGTGTTTATTTAGTAAGTGTTCGTTCATTAAAGCAAAGGAAAGACAAACTTTCCTAAATTTGTAAAAATTTTATAAGATGATACAATCTATGACAGGCTATGGAAGAGCCGAAATTAATCTGGAAAACACAAATTTTACTATTGAAGTGAAATCACTTAACTCGAAACACATAGATACTAATATAAAGATGTCATCTATATATAGAGACAAAGAAATTGGGCTTAGAAATTTAATTTCAGAAAAGCTGCAAAGAGGAAAAATTGAGCTTTCAATTTGGAGGGGAAAATCAGCATCTTCCTCCAATTATACTTTGAACAATGAAGTAATCAAAGGGTATTATCAGGAAATATTAAAATTAGGAACCGATTTGAATTTAAAGAATACTTGGAGCTTCAATTTTTTTAGATTAAATCAGCCTGAAATTATTCCAGCGTTATTAAAACTTCCTGATGCAATCCAAAAAGGAGAAGAAGAAGCAAATGAAAATGAATGGAATGAAATACAGAAAGGAATAGATGCTGCAATTGCCGATTTATTAAAATTTCGCTTGGTTGAAGGGGAAAAATTAGAAACAGACATCCAGTCCAGAATACATAAACTTACTGAATTACTACAAGATATTGCTCCTTTTGCAAGTTCAAGAATTGAAAAAACAAAGGCCTCATTAAAAGATAAACTGGTAGAAATATCAAGTAATAATATTGATAAAAACAGATTTGAACAAGAATTAATTTATTATTTAGAAAAACAAGATATAACAGAAGAACAAGTAAGATTAAATGCACACCTAAATTATTTTAGAGAAACAATGGGTTCAGACTCTCAAAATGGCAAAAAGTTAGGATTCATAAGTCAGGAAATAGGCAGAGAGATCAATACGATTGGCTCTAAATCTGCGGATGTGGATATGCAAAAAATTGTGGTACAAATGAAAGATGAATTAGAAAAAATCAAGGAACAGCTTTTAAATATTTTATAGTGAAAAAACTAATTGTTATATCAGCACCATCAGGAGCAGGAAAAACTTCAATTGTCCATTATTTACTAAAGAATATACCAGAGCTTTCTTTTTCAATTTCTGCCTGTAGCAGAGAAAGAAGAGTTGATGAAATTAATGGTGAAGATTATTATTTCTTAGGGATTGATGACTTTAAAAATAAAATACAAGAAGATGCTTTCTTAGAATGGGAAGAAGTATATAAGAATCAGTTTTATGGAACACTAAAATCAGAGCTAAAAAGGATCTCGAAGCAAGGCAAGATATGTATTTTTGATGTAGATGTAGTTGGAGGATTAAATATAAAAACACAATATCCTAAAGAAAGTTTAGCTATTTTCATCATGCCTCCATCAGTAGATACATTAAGAGAAAGGTTAAGGCATAGAGGCTCAGAGTCTAAAGAAAGTTTGGAAATTAGAATAAATAATGCAGGACAGGAAATTGCAAGACATAATGAATTTGATATAGTAATAGTAAATGATGATCTTAATATTGCCTGCCAAGAGACGAAAGAAGTAATTACAAATTTTATAAACTCTTAAAGATGAGAATTGGATTATTTTTTGGAAGTTTTAATCCTTTGCATATAGGACATAAAATTATCGCATCATATATGGTAGAGTTTTCAGATCTAGATAAAATAATGTTTGTGGTTTCTCCTCAAAATCCACTGAAAGAAAAATCGTCTTTACTTGAACAACATCATAGATTAATGATAATAAGAATGGAAATTGAAGATAATGCAAAGTTACAAGTTTCAGATATTGAATTTAACATGCCTCAACCATCTTACACAATTGACACATTGATTAGATTAAAAGAAAAGTATCCTGAAAATGAATACGCACTTATAATGGGCTCAGATAATCTGAAAAATTTGCATAAGTGGAAGAGTTATCGGCAAATCTTGGAAAGCTATTGTATATATGTATTCCCAAGACCTGGATTTAAAATAAATGGAACTCATGAAAATATACATATAGTAAAAAACGTTCCTCAAATGGAAATATCAGCTTCATTTATTAGAGACTCTATAAAGCAAGGAAAAGATGTTTCTTATTTAATGCCAGAGAAGGCTTGGAAATATACTGATGAAATGAACTTTTATAGATAAATGGATTTCAAAAAAAAAATAATTCTTTTTATAAGCTCAATATTTCTTTCAGCGTGTAGTATGCAAATGGAAGTTAATATTACAAAAGATGATAAGAATGAAGAAAGGGGAGCAGGAATTATTGTAGAAAACACAAAATTAAAAACATACAAAGGATGGTGGGTTTATGGAGAAGGTCAGCATATTTTTAAAGATGAAGAAACCCTTGATGAATATAATCTAGAATTCCCATATGAAGACATGAAAGAGTTAAGTGCATTATATTTAGCAGTTTGTGAGATGGAATATTTTCCAATGGAGTGCGCTATGAAAGGATATATACAGAAAAATATTTCTGCAAAACAAAACACCCTTTTAGTTTTAGATTTTGAAATCCTCTATATAGAAGGTTGCGGAGAATAACTAACCAGTTAACTAGCTTATATAATATATCTTACTAACTGTAAACGCCTTAAATGTCAACCTCTTTCATCAGTTTTTTTATAAATTAGCAGCATGGAAAGTATAATTAGAGAGGGAGAGAAAAAAGACTTGCCTGCTGCTTTAAAATTAATCAAAGAACTGGCTCATTATGAAGATGCACTTGATGAAGTAACAATTACTTTAGAAGATCTAGAAAAAGATGGGTTTGATAATCACCCTTGTTATTGGTTCTTAGTTGCAGAGAATAATAATAAAATTGTTGGGCTGTCCTTTTATTGGATCCGATATTCGACCTGGAAAGGTAAATTTTTATTTCTTGAGGACTTTATAATAAAAGAAGAACACCGAAGGTGTGGTATAGGATCCAAATTATTCCAAGCAACAGCAAAAATATGCAAAGAGTTAGAGCTAAATGGGATGTTCTGGCAAGTACTAGATTGGAATACTCCGGCAATAGATTTCTATCANAAATACAATGCAGATATCAGTGCTGCTTGGTTAAATGGGAAGTTAACAAAGAAACAGATTAATNAAATTTGTTCTGATTAATAAAGAATCAAGANNATATAAAAAAAGGATGGTTAGTATTAACACCTGCTTTTCGCAAGAGCAATTGAATTGCCTCTCTTCCCTGTTTNCCTAAAGANACTGAATNCCTATTTACATACAAAGAAATNTGGGCATCAATAACATCTTTCTCCATTTCTTGAGCATGATGCATAACAAATTCTAAAGACGAATCTGTATTTTTAAATGCGTAATCTATAGACCTTCTTAAAACTCGCTCCATTTTTTTCTGAATTTGAAAAGAAAACTCTCTTCTTATCACTATGCCTCCAAGAGGCAAAGGGAGTGCTGTTTCTTTTTCCCAAAACATTCCTAAATCCTTTACTTTCTCCAGTCCTTTCTGGTGATAAGTAAATCGATTTTCATGTATTATTAAGCCAGCATCAGTATTACCTGATAAAATTTTATTCTCGATTTCAGAAAAGAGNACCTCGACCTTATTNCAATATTCAGGATACGCAATACTTAAAAGTAGATTTGCAGTTGTTTGCTTTCCGGGTATTGAAATTTCGCTNTCAGAGGTTAAAATAGTAGAAGGTTTTTTAATTAAAAGTGGTCCGCAATTTCTTCCTACTGCTGAACCGCTGTCTAACAAAACATATTCAGGTATACAATTAGCAAAAGCACTAAAAGACAATTTTGTTACATCTAATTTTGCCTCAAGAGCCCATCTATTAAGCTGTTCAACATCAGCAAAAANAACNTCGAATTCTAAATCCTCAGTATCAATTTTTTGATGTATTAAAGCATCGAAAATAAAAGTATCATTCGGGCAAGGAGAGAAACCTAATGTAAGTTTCATAAATTACTTATTATTTTTTCAACTTCAACATTCAAGTTTTGAATTGCTAAATCTAAGTCCCAATTGCTTTTATCTCTCTTCTCTACNTTATTTGAAACTGATCTTATTTGNACACAAGAAACATTAAATTCTTCACAAACTTTAAATACTGAAGCCCCCTCCATGCTTTCAATATTAGGTCCTAGCCGTTCAATAATTTCACTTATAGAATCATCGTTTCCATGAACAGTGTTTACAGTAATTGCTTTAACTTTTTTTAGAGGAGTTCTAGCATCAACCTGATATCTTGTTTTTAAATCAAAATCAGAGATCTCTGAAAAAAGATCTCCATCCTCAAAACCAACTTCTGAAAAGCAATCCTCTATAACCTCAACTACNTCCCCATTTTTTANTTCATCACAAAAAGANCCTGCTACTCCCATATTAATTACTAAATCATAATTTGTCTTTATCAATTCTTTAGTGAGTTTGATTGCAGAATTTACCATGCCAATACCAGTTATTAGAACAAGTTTTCTTCTAATCTTATCAGATATAATTTCTGATTCAGTAGCTGCAACAATTAACACATTCATATTGCAAATATATGGTATATTTGTTGCCTATTTATAAACATCATGAGTGATAATTANAATAAANATCTAGCTAAAAATATAAAATCTNTATTAACTGAGNTAGGTGAANTNCCTGAAAGAGAAGGGTTGATCAAAACTNNAGAAAGAGTNGCTAAATCAATGNGNTTTCTAACCAATGGATATAAAGAAGATNCTTCAAAAATTTTAACTACAGCAATGTTTGCTGAAAATTACAATCAGATNGTNTTAGTGAAAGATATTGAGCTCTACTCTCTTTGTGAGCATCATATGATACCCTTCTTTGGTAAAGCCNATGTAGNCTATATACCAAATGGTCAGATTNTTGGGCTTAGTAAAATANCAAGAATAGTTGATGTTTTTGCAAGAAGANTGCAAGTGCAAGAACGACTAACTNATGAAATAAAAGATTGCNTGCAAGACACTNTATCTCCAAAAGNAGTTGCAGTGGTAATCGAAGCACAGCATCTTTNCATNCAAATGAGGGGAGTACAGAAACAACACTCATCAACAACAACATCTGCTTTTNCAGGCATNTTNCTAAAAGATAATAAAACACGTTCTGAATTTATGAATCTAATCCACTAATTTATGAATGCGTATGTATTCCCTGGTCAAGGGGCTCAATTTACTGGAATGGGACAAGAACTCTTCGACAACTCANATGTAGCAAAGGCAATGTTTGAAGAAGCAAATGAAATTTTAGGATTTGCAATTACTGATATTATGTTTGGGAATGATGNAGAAGCACTAAAACAAACAAAAGTTACNCAACCAGCAATCTTCTTNCATTCAGTTATTTTAGCAAAAGTATTAGGAGAATCTTTTAAGCCAGAGATGGTTGCAGGACATTCACTGGGTGAATTCTCTGCACTTGTTTCAGCTAACTATTTATCATTCAAAGATGGTTTAGAGCTAGTTTCAAAGAGGGCAAAAGCAATGCAAAAAGCATGTGAACAAAATCCATCTACAATGGCGGCTATTTTAGGATTAGAGAACAAGATAATCGAAGAAATATGTTCTGAAATCAAAGAAATAGTTGTTCCTGCAAATTATAATTGCCCTGGTCAATTGGTTATTTCTGGCAGTAATAAAGGGATTGATATTGCGTGTGAGAAACTAATCGAAGTAGGCGCCAGAAGAGCTTTAAGAATCCCTGTTAGCGGAGCATTTCATTCTCCACTAATGNAAATAGCACATGCTGAATTAGAACAAACAATTGATCAAACAAATTTCTCAAAAGGAACTTGCTGTATTTATCAGAATGTTACTGCAAANGCTGTTACTAATNCCGATGANATAAAAGAAAATCTTAAGAAACAGCTTACAGCTCCTGTTCTTTGGACACAGAGCATGCAACAAATGATTGCTGATGGATTAACATCTGTAACTGAAGTTGGNCCTGGAAAAGTCTTNCAGGGNCTATTTAAAAANGTNGATATAAACATACAGACAAGAAGTGCNANCTTATAAAGTGTTATTTAGNAACCTACCACTATTGTATAAGTCATGCCAAGNTTTTTGAGTCTGGCATTTCTTATATAATTCTGCATGCCTCATATTATGACAATCGCTTCCTAAGAAACTCACTATGTTTCTTAAAATNAANCCCTCTACTTTATCTTTAACTTGAGAAGAATAATAACCAAGTAATGAAAGTAAATTTATCTGTAATAGTACTCCTCTGTTTACTAATTCCTCATAATCTTTCATCTGAAGATAGAGGTATCTTTCAGGATGCGCNAGAACCACCTTATAGCCTTCTAATTGCAATTTGAAAATGATNTCAGAAAGATTCTTGGGTGCTTCCAAAAAAGAGAGCTCCACTAATAAATAATTATGGCCAAAAGTGAGAAATCTCTCTTTTCCTATCTTTTGCTCAAAATTATAATCAATATAATACTCTGCGACTGCATCAACTTCCATATTGATGTTTCGAACTCTAAGTTCAGTGCGAACATTTTCAAGTCCTTCTAAAATTGTTTCAGAAGAATTCTTGTAAAAATCACTCATCACATGAGGGCTCGTAATTACTTTACAGAACCCTAATTTTTGCATTTCTTGTATAAGATTGATTGTGGTTTCCATATTAGGAGANCCATCATCAATACCAGGAATAAAATGAGAATGAATATCTGNTTTAAGAANAGAGAANNCTAGAGGNNCTAATTTTTCCTCTTTCTTTTTTGAAAACCATTTCAACATTTATCTATATTGTTCTTTATAATAATTCTGATAGTCTCCTGTGGTAATGTTATCCATCCACTCTTCATTATCCAAGTACCANGCAATAGTTTTTGCAAGCCCTTCTTCAAATTGCAANGATGGCTCCCATCCTANTTCATTTTTCAATTTATTAGCATCAATAGCATAGCGTTTATCATGACCGGGCCTATCCCTCACATAGGTAATTAAGCNCTCAGATGTNCCTACTTCTTTTTCTAAAGCAATATCCATCTGTTTGCAAAGCACCTTTATCAAATTGATATTTNTCCATTCATTAAAACCACCTATATTATAAGTNTCTCCATTACTGCCTTCGTGATAAATTTTATCAATTGCAATCGCATGATCTATCACATAAAGCCAATCTCTTGTAAATTTTCCATCCCCATAAACTGGCAAAGATTCATTATTTCTGATGTTATTTATAAAAAGAGGCAGTAGCTTCTCTGGAAATTGATTTGGCCCATAATTATTGGAGCAATTTGAAATCACAAATGGNAANCCATAAGTATTGCCATAAGCACGAACAAAATGATCAGAACTTGCTTTTGAAGATGAATAAGGGGATTGCGGATCATATGGTGTTGTTTCTAAAAAAAGCCCTTTATCTCCTAGACTTCCATAAACCTCATCAGTAGAGACATGATAAAATAGTTTTCCCTTTTCTTTCCCTTTCCATAAATCCTTTGCAGCATTCAGAAGGTTAACTGTGCCTACAACATTTGTCATAATGAAATCCATTGGATTAGTAATGGATCTATCTACATGGCTTTCGGCAGCTAAATGAATAACACCGTCAAAATTATATTTCAAAAAAAGNTCTTTTATATATACTGAATCTATTATATCTCCCTTTTCAAAAATGTAATTTGATGCACTCTCNANATCTCTAAGATTCTCAAGATTACCNGCATAAGTTAATTTATCAAGATTCACAATTCTNTAATCAGGATATTTATTTACAAATAATCGCACTAAATGTGAGCCAATAAAGCCTGCNCCTCCTGTAATTAATATTGTCTTAGTCATCTAGATTTCTTGATTTTTTATAAATGGACAGCAAATATATGCAATTATTAAACAATGATNTGCGTTAGTTACTCNACTTATAGTATTTTAGCAANCAATATGAGAAACGAACAAATTAAAAAATTATGTATTGTGTTTTTTTTCATAGCATCTTTTAACTCAAATGGTCAAGAGAANANGCAATCTGCTTTTACATTCAATTACAATTACCAAATTCCAATTGGAAATCTAGCNAACACCTTTGGCAACAACTCAATTGTTGGATCTTCTTATTTTTTAGAGACAAGNNATAATCTAATCTTTGGGATTGAAGGCAACTATATGTTTGCCCCAACTATCAAAGACTCTACTATTTTTAATAATATCAGCACCTCAGATGGTGCAATCATAGGTGCAGATGGTCAGTACGCGAATGTAAATGTAATGCAAAGAGGTTTTGACTGCTATTTATTTGCTGGCTATACTTTCCATCCCTCAGAAAATAATCTAAGTGGAATTTATATTTACCAAGGATTTGGATATCTACAACACCAAATATTTATTGATACTAAAAACCAAAATGTACCACAACTAGATGAAGAAATGAAAAAAGGATATGATNATTTCTCTAATGGATTTAGCACAAAGTTATCTGTTGANTACAATTATTATCATCAAAAAGGAAGATTTCAAATAAGTACAGGAATTAACTACACAATTGCTTATACTAAAAACCAAAGAGCATATGATTTTGCAGGAAATACGTACTACGATAACGAAAGAAACTGGGATAAATTACTAGGATTTAAAATTGCAATAATTATCCCTATCAAAAGAAAAAATGAAGAGAAATTCTATTACTACTAGATGGGAATAATCTATGATATTAGCATCTGGTTATTTGTAATAACAATTCATATTTCTGCCTTATTTAAACCTAAAGCTAAACAGTGGATAGAAGGTCGAAATGATATCTTCAAAACTCTTAAACGAAAACTTCAGAAAAGCAAAAATATTGTCTGGTTCCATTGCGCTTCCTTAGGCGAATTTGAGCAAGGAAAACCAATTATTGAAGCCTATAAATTAAAGCATCCATCACATCAAATACTACTCACTTTTTTTTCTCCTTCAGGTTTTGAAATCAAAAAAAAGACACAACTAGCAGATTGGATTTTCTACCTGCCTGCTGACACAAAAGGAAATGCAAAAGAGTTTATCAATATTGTAACTCCTATAAAAGCAATATTTATAAAATATGAATTTTGGTTTAATTATATGACTGAACTCAAAAAACAGAATATCCCTTTATATAGTGTCTCAGCTGTTTTTCGTGATGAACAAACCTTTTTCAGATATAAATGGTTTGCTAAACAATTAAATCATGTAGCTCACTTCTTTGTACAAGACAAGAAATCAGCTCAGCTACTAAAGAGCATAGGTTTTAAAAATTGNACTATCAGTGGCGATACTCGTTTTGATAGCGTGTTAGCTAATATAAAAAACGCTGTAAATAATCCTTTAGTTAATATATTTAGCAAAAACAAAAACACTATTATTTGTGGTAGCACTTGGCCTAAAGACCAGATGCTTTTAACACAATACATTAGAAATCATCCTGAAAAAAACTATATTATTGCTCCGCATGAATTAGATGATATCCCAAATTTGCAGAAACAAACTAATGCACTTCTGTATTCAAATGCAAATAAAAAGAATATCTTAACCACTAACATTCTTATTATTGATAATATTGGTATGTTATCTGGTCTTTACAAATACGGAAATTTGGCTTATATTGGCGGAGGCTTTGGTTCTGGAATACATAATATTTTAGAGGCAGTCACTTTTGGTTTGCCNGTTGTCTTTGGNCCTAACTATCATAAATTCAACGAAGCAATTGATTTAATAAATCATAATGNAGCAATCTCAATTTCAAATTATNAAGAACTAAAANCAGCTATTGAAATTTCAACNAATTTTGATAAATCAATTTCACTAAATTATATCAAGAAAAATAGTGGTGCNACAAGTAAGATATTNCCATTAATAAGCTAAATGAAATGATAGAAAANATCTAATTCAATANACAANTTAAAAGCCTCGTTGTCTTTTAGCTTCAAANATCAAAATTGAAGCGGAAACAGAAATATTCATAGAGTCAATTTTCCCTTTCATAGGAATAATAATATTCTCAGCAGCTNAATCTCTCCATTCTTNAGATAAGCCAGTTGATTCAGTACCTACAACAAGTGCNGNTGGCATTGTATAATCAACAGTGTGGTAAGAAATAGCTTTTTGTAAAGTTGCGCAATAAATAGTAATGTTATTTTCTTTTAAAAAACTAATTATTTCGGCTGTTGTTCCGGTTGCAATTTGATTTGTAAATAGACATCCAACACTTGATCGGATTATATTTGGATTGTATAAATCTCCTTTAGGGTTAGCGATAATAACAGCATCAAGTTTTGCTGCATCTGCAGTNCGNAATAGCGCTCCTATATTTCCAGGCTTTTCAGGTGCTTCAGCAANCAAAATTAATGGATTTTCACTGAGCCTTAAATTTGATAAATTTAGTTTCCTGCTTTTTGCAATNCCAATNACACCACCTGTATTTTCTCGATAGGCAAGTTTTCTAAATATTTCTTTACTAACTTCAATAAANTTAGTTTCTTCTGAANAATTCTTTAGNTCATTAGCAGAAATAAACTCAGGAACAAATAAAATTTTTTCTATCTCATAACCNCCTTCAAAAGCTAAAGAAATCTCTTTTTNACCTTCAATCAAGAAAGTNCNATTTTGTTGNCGAACTTTNCCTTTNTCTCTTAAAAGANCAAGTGANTTTATAAATGGGTTTTGAAGTGAAGTTAACTTTTCCAAAATATACACTCTAACTAAATTAGATACCAAANGTAATTATAAAAAATTTAAGAAAGTTCTAAAAAAACAAAAACGGAAGATAACCTTTCGATAACCTTCCGCTTTGTACACAAGACAACTCATTTCTCGAACTCTTTTATAAAGAGCTTGTTCTACTCTATGAGTTAAGAATCCCTATAAAAAGGAAGGATTAAGTCATTACCAAATAAACCCTCATTTTCTTAGAGATAAACGAACTAAAACATTATTGAAGTAAATAACTAACATTAACTTTTTTAGAAAAAATTTCTTTTGAAACAAAATTCCAATGTTTAAAAAATATAGAATTCATTTTTTTAAAGATATCATCAAATTTAGTAATTATAAAATAATTTTTTTTTCAATTAGATCATTGAATACTAAAATTTCATTTTTTGAATTTTTGTAAGATTTGACACTAAATAAAAATAGCGCATGATCACTCATTTCATGAATTTTTTTTGGTGCTTTTAACTCAACTAAAAATGCAACATCTTTTAAAACTATAAAATTATTCCAATCTGTGATTAATTGATTTTTTTTTAAATATGCCATCTTATCAAAAACTAATCCACTTTTCTTTCCTAGTGATCTGACTACAGGCATGTTTTTTTTTCCTAAGCATTGCAAAACAACATTACGACTTGAACTAATTAAATTCTTATATGTTAAAGTATTATAATCAATAGACACCGCATATAATCTAGGGTTCATATTAACTACAGAAACATAAGTGCATATATTCATATTAGTTTCCCCTTTATGATTATGGGTTAATAGACTATAAATATTTGAGTTAGTTCTATTCCAGGGTCTTTTCATTTATATTTTTTTATTTATAAAATTATATAATTTTAAAATAAAGCCTTTGTGTTTTTTTGTATTCATTATTTCAAAAGTATATGTGTATATATCTGTTTGGATTATAAAAGAATTATCATTTGACTGAAAAGTTAAAAAATGAAAAGGACAAAACTCTACATATTCAGTGTTTTTATATCTAAAATAAAAAACAATTCCCTTTGTTCTTAAATCAAAGTTTAGGTAAACTGTATTATAATATTCTTCAAAATTTATATTGAATTTGTTCTTTGATATGGATAGCAGTTTATATCGAAAGGAGCCAAAGTTCTTGTTTATAATTCTTTCAATTATTGAATATTCTTTTCCACATGTTTCTCGTATCTCATATCCAATATCATAATCTTCATTATTTACTTCTAAAAGCATATTAACTTATTATTTGTTTAAATTGTTATAAAAATTTGTCATAGATATTGAATGAGGAAGAGTAATCACTGATATACCAATGATTGAAAATAAAAGCAATGAAATATTCAGCTTATAGTAATTAGATATAAAGATTAATAAACTAAAAAAAAATAAAGCTATTACTGTAAAAGGAATAAGTAAGCGAATAAATTTTATTAAAGTAAATCCATAGAATTTTTGTTCTAAATAACTATACTCTTGAACAAGAACCTTAATTGAATGAAGAAAAACAAAGTAAAGTGTAAAACTTATAATTACTGGAAATAAAAAAAATGTGATATGTAATAAAATAATCTGAAAAAGCTCAGAATTAAATATTTCGCTACTTATAGAATTATGTATTTTAAGATAAATAAGAATCAATATAAAACTAACATTACTAAAGTAAAATAAAATATCAAGTAAATAATACTCAAATATTAGATTAAAAATAGATGTATCATTAAAATTATTAAAGAGTATAATTAGTTCATTAGAATTGTAAAAAAATAATGTTGACATTAAAGCAATACCCCAAATAAAATATATGATTTTTGAAAATATATTTTTAATATTATAATTTGACAGTTGAGATTCACCAAAATGATAGGAGGATAGTAGCAGAAAAAAAACAAAAGAGAATATAGGTATTATAAACCACAAAGCAGCATAAAACATCATACTCATTAGATATAAAAAGTAAAAACTCTTTTTAGACAAATTACTTTCCGACAAACTAAGCACATTATCAATAGCTCCGTGAGGAATTCCAAATAAAATAATTAAGGACAAACAGCCAATAAGTTGATTTCCTATACTAATTGAATTTTGAAGCGTGAAAATGGATGCAAGTGAATAACAAAAAGCTATGTATATAAATAATAATTTATTCATAAAAAAAGGAGCAGGCTAAATAACCTGCTCCATAAGTATTAGATTTTTTAATCTATGATTTTGCTAAATCCTTACTTGATTCAGCAACTGCAATTGAATAAACAACTAAACCAAATCCAATTTTATTGATAGCATCCGCAAGGTTGTACCATACATCAATTTTTTCTGGTGACATAATACCACTTAGCCATCCACCATCCATACACATATAACCAATTGGATAAATAGCCCAGCCAACCAGAACAAACCAAGCTAACGCTCTCACACCTTTTTTAACAACTTCTGAACCGCTTGACTCAGATAGCTTTGCAACTTCTCCTAACCATACTGAATGTAGGATATACAAGTATCCGAGAGTTGATAACACACCCCAAGTTACTGAGTGACTTGTCGACCCAATTCCTCCAGGATTGAAGGCCTCGCCAATATAACCACATACTAGCATCCAAGTTGACGCAAGAATTAACTTCCACAACAGAGATTTAGTGGCTCCTGCTAGTCTTGTCAAAAGATAAAATTCCACACACATTAGTGGAACAGTTAAAATCCAATCAACATATCTAAAGAATGTTGGTGAATCACCAGTCACCAAATTATAATCCCTCATATAATAATAGTGAACAGCAGCAATACCTGTAATTAATGCAGATACCAATAAAGACATTTTCCACTTATCCGATACACTGCCTCTTTCAACAAAGAAGAAAACAGATGCCGCAAGCATCGCTATATAGCCTATAAAAAAGGTGAAGGCAACATAATTGTCTGGCGCGATTGTTTGAATAACATTTAATAACATTTTGTATAACTTTTATTGATTAATATTATGCAATAATACAAAATTTTATATATTTGCATATATTTTTATTAAAAAAGTTATACATAATAAGAATATGAAAAAATTAATATTAACAACAAAACAAATCTAAAAATGAAAAAAATAACAATAATAATGTCTGTGTCATTGTTTTTATCATGCGGTCCATCAGCTAATGACAATAAACTACCAAAAGAAAAGTCAAACGTAGAATTAGCTAATATAGAACAAAAAACTGAAGAATTTACCGTTCGAGCAGTTGGAAATACAATGACAGAAATGAAATTTGATATTACTAATATAACTGTTAAAGAAGGCAGTAAAGTTAAAATAACATTAATTAATGAAGGTACTGACCCTGCTATGCTACATAATATTGTATTCATTAATTATGGAACCAGAAAAGAAATAGCTATGCAAGCAATTGAAGCAGTATCAACTAAATACATCCCAAATAACAATAATGTTATTGCAGGTTCTGATATAGCTAATCCTGGAGAAACTATTGTTTTAGAATTTAATGCACCAAAAAAAGGGAACTACGAATTCTTATGCACATATCCCGGTCATGCAGAAATGATGAGAGGCTATTTTTTTGTTAAATAAAAATCTTTTTTCTTTAGATTAGAAAAACCATAATGTGAAATAATCATTAAAATATCTTCCGTTTTACACACGGGACCAAACGTTAAGCCTTAAAACTAAAATATCTCCTAAAAAAATTAGGGCTTATCTAATTATATAAAAAATAGATAAATGTTTTGCGCATTTAAAAACAAAAACGGGAGCCTATCTTTCGATAATCTCCCGCTATGTACCCGGGACGGGACTTGAACCCGTACGAACTAATGTTCATTGGATTTTAAGTCCAACGTGTCTACCAATTCCACCACCCGGGCAGGATTTTAAATGCCTTTTCTTGAGCGAGTGATGAGATTCGA
>PAJD01000015.1 GCA_002705605.1 Fidelibacterota bacterium
TGGTACTACACAACTTGATTGACACTGAGAAAGACTAATATATTGTCCATTTCCTGTACCAGGATCTAAACAATTACCTTGCCCATCACAGTCCCAAGAAGGAACTGATATTGATTGACATGGTATCTCAACTTCTATATTATAATAGAAATAATAATACCCATATGGTGAAGAAGTAGCACTAGAGCTAGTAATATTTATTGCAGATGCTATATTATATGGATAATTTGCTCCTGCATTATTCCTATATAAATTTGAATTAGCAGCTGCTATACCTAATTGAAAATCAGAACCTATAGGTACTTCTAAATTTAAATCTATTGTTTGTTGTCCCGCAGGGATTGATAATGTAGTGTCATCAAGAACAGTTCCTCCACTATTTCTTAATTCAAAAGTAATGGTTTCAGCAGTTTGAGCATAAACCATAGCAGATCGAATAATACATTCTTTACTTGCATCAAAATTTAAATGCTGGTTGCCAGTAAAATAACCACCTGAACTAAAGGTGTTGTCTAAAGCCCCTCCATTAGCAATAGCAGTGTTAGCTGCAGGATCATAATTAGTAGCATTAGGATTTGTACATCCCAGTATAGGAGGAACACAAGATCCATCATCAAAACAAGCAGCAGGATCATAATTAAATGCAATAGGATCTGTACAACCAGCTACAAAACAACAAGAACCGTCGTCAAAAATGGCACTAGAGTTATAATTCAAAGCGGTTGGGTCTGTACATCCTCCTCCACAACCACTACCCGATAGAAGTCCAGGTCTGTATGTATTTATTGCTGCTATCATTCTTGATTTTTGATCTTGAGTAAACATATTCATACAAGCATCATCAGTATAATCCATATAATTCATAAACATATCTCCATAAGAACCATTGCCATTACAATTTGATGTTGAGGGATAGTTAGGACATCCATAATTTGATCCAGAGTGTTCTGGTGTATCATTACAGTAATCATTACCGCAATTAGAATCTCCCCAAATATGTCTTAGATTTAGCCAATGTCCTACTTCATGAGTTGCAGTTCTTCCTAAATCGTATGGTGAGCTAGCTGTTCCAATATTTCCAAAATATTGATAATCACAAACTACACCATCAGAACTAGCAGTACCTCCTGGGAATTGAGCATAACCCAATATACCTCCAGATATATCACATACCCATATGTTGAGATATTCGCTCGTATTCCAAGCATCTACACCTCCAGAAGAAGAATATTTAACCCCATCATTAGTGCTGAAAGAAGACTGACTGGTTGATGTTCTTGTAATCCCATCAGTTGGGGTTCCGTTAGGATCTGTAGTAGCTAAACAAAATTCGATCTCTGTATCAGCTGCTACAGATTGAAAACCAGCAGGCGTATTAATAGCATCTGAATTTAATCTTCTAAAATCTTCATTTAATATGTCTATTTGTGATTGTATTTGAGCAGTACTTAAATTTTCAGTTGAGTTGTAATATACCACATGTACTACAACTGGAATAGAAATAATACTGTTATTTAAATTTTTGGATTGATTAGCAATGATTTGTTGAAAGTTAATCTCATTTTGCTGCATACTTTGTTCTAACTGAGGATTTAGACTGTATTGATATTCAAGGTGCTGCATGGTACCGCAATTTCTTTCTTGTGCAGAAACTGAAAAAAGAAAAATAAAAAGACATATAAATGAAAGGTAAAATCTCACGTTCAATAATATTAGTAATTAATAAATGACAATAAAAAAGCAACTTATGCAAAAATAATGAATAAATTCTATGTAAATAATTGGGTTGTTAAAAAATAACTACTTAATAATTTTCTAAAAAAGTTTGAACTTAGGACCGTAAGGTCCACCAAAAAGAAACCCGCCCAATTGAGCGGGTTTTTATTTATTCAATAATTATTTTCTTCTCCACCGTTCCATCATCATAGATGTAAAATAGAGGCATATTGATTAAGCCTACCGCTTCTCTTCCTAATACATCTACAACTTTCATTAAGCTGATAATCGGGTAATTCTCCTCAATAAAAGTTGACTGATTTAGAGACATTTTACTGAAGAAATCCCATATCTCTTCTTCTATTACAACGTCTCCATCGTCTCCCCAATTATGGCCGCTTTTATGTGTATATAGCCATACTTCATTATTTGTAGTTAAAGCACTATACTTATAACTTATGGTAATCTTATTATTATTGTTAAGATTAGGGAACGTATCAATAACAAGATCTGTAAGAGAATTATGATCCACCCAAAAATTAATTATTGTATCTATTCCTAGATAAGGACCCCAATACTGATCAAAAAGATCTCCCTCAATTAGTGTAACGTTATCATTTCTTCCATGAGTCTCGAATATTGGCACATGCACCGTAGGATTACAAATATTATTAGTTAGCCCATTTGGAAATATTGTACCTGCAACTGGAGCAAAAGCTCTAAAAAAATTTGGAACTTCACAAGCTAATAAATAACACAACTCACCTCCATTTGACATTCCAGTAAAAAACGTATTTACCACGCTTAACTGATATGTAGATTGCAAATATGATGCTAATGACACTATAAACCCTACATCATCTACAGTAACTCCTGAATGAAAATCATATCCAACATTCCAAAAATTATCACCCCAAGAATCTGAAGTGCCTTGAGGATAACAAACTGCAAAACCATTCAGATCTGCTACTGTATTCATCCCGCAATAATTCATAATACCTTGAGCTGAACCTGTAAATCCGTGGGCTACAAAGACTAAAGGCGCATCAGGTTGAATATTTGGTGGAGCATAATATATATACTGCCTATTTAATCCATTATGTGAAAAATTAAATGTCTGCTGTCCAAAAAAAACCATAGGCAAGCCAAGTAATATAAAGAGTATTTTTTTCATTCAACAAACTTACTCAATAAATTCTCAAAATAGTTTTAAAAAAGTTCGAAATTAGGACCGAGAGACCCACCAAAAAACCCGCTCATTTGAGTGGGTTATTATTTATTAAATAATTATTATTTTCTGACGGCATTACTTTTTGAATGGAATGTGAAATCCTTCTTTGTTAACTTCAAGAGTATAAAGTTTTTTACTTGTCGTTATGAAAAGAGTCTTACTAAATTTACCTCTACCAAAACACAAATTCTTGGCTGATTTGTTAGGGACTTCAATTTCTTCTATCTGCTCACCTTTAGATGAATAAACTACTATATTTCCTTTTACTGCGATATAAATATTTCCTTCTATATCAACTTTAATTCCGTCTGGACCGTTATCCATTAGATCAATCAGTATGCCTTTAAATTTAACGTTTCCATCAGGAAACAATATATATTCCAGTATTGCCCCAGTTTTAAGAATATCTGGATGCCCCCAGTGATAGTTAGCAATGTACAGCGTTTTATTGTCTGGTGAAATAGCAATTCCGTTTGGCTTGGACGCATTATCAATTATTAAATGAACTGTACCATCTGGATCAATACGGTAAACTCCATCTAATGGCTGGTCTATTGGCTCTTTCCCAAAATACCTTGGGTCAGTAAAATAAATCCGTCCGTTGTTATCAATTGCTAAGTCATTCGGTGAGTTAAACCTCTTGTCATTAAAAAGTCCTGCCACAATTGTACTTTTNCCATTGTTCATATCCGTCTTNGTGACTCTACGCCCTCCAAAGTCNGCNCCTTCACATGACAACAAATTTCCATCAACATCAAANGCAAGACCGAGCGCCATACCACTTGGAGAACGNAAAACTTTTGTTTCTTCTGTTTGAGGATTGTAATTCCAAATTATTCCAGCTTTCATTCTCTTTGGGTTGGTAATAATAAGGTCTGAAAAGTATAAGGTACCATCAGGGCCCATTGTAGGTCCCTCTAAAAGTACTCCATCACCACCTGAAAAGACTTCTTTAATTTTTGAATTTGGATTAATTATATCAGACCCTAAAGTCCTAGTTTGCCCAACCCCAATCATGGGTAAACTAATTAAGATTAGTAATATTTTTTTTATGATGTTCATGATGCTAGTAAAAAAGCATGATTAGAATAATACCCGTAATAAGTCCTTTAACCCAAGAAACCCATGCTAGTTGATATGAGTCCATACCTGTTTTATTCATGAATTTATTTGTACATCCTTTATGCCACTTAATGAATTTTTTCATGATTCAAACTTACGTAATAATTTTCTAAAAAAGTTCGAAATAAGGACCGAGAGGTCCGCCAAAATGTAAAAGAGAAAAAGCAGGAAATGAAATAGAAAACTTAGAAAAAATACTCGGTCAACATAAATAGTTTTACATTTATTCTAAAATCATGCTATCAATTAAAAGATTAAAATTTTCATTTCTCTTATTGCCTATAAGAAAAGAAATTTGTTCTAAATAATTTTTGTTAAAATTTTTCATATTTAATCTTCTGCCTCTATATGAAGGGTACATGCTGTCTAAAGGAATTGTTATTATTTCCCATTCTCCTGTGGTGTTAAATGCATATACATATGAATAGTAATCTTCGGCAGATGATTTAATTCTAAATTGATATTCTTTTCTATCTCCTTTTATCCTTAAAATAAGATTCTTGTACTCGTTTATATATTGTCTTTTGCAATTATATCTAATAGATGCAAATCCACCGTTATATGCAGTAGAAATATTACCAAAAAAAACTCCATTACCATCATTATTTATAATTAAATTGCTTTCAGAAATACCTCCCATAACATCGTCGTTAACAATATTCCATCCTTTTAAAGAAGCTTCATTACTAAAAGTAAAAACAACATTTTGGGAAAGAATAATATTGAAATAAAAAACAGATAATAATAAAAGGATATTCGACAGTTTAAAATTCATTAAAGCAAACTTAAAAAAATATTAGTAAATGTGAAAGATAAAAAAGTAGATGTAGTAAGATTAAAACTTTCTACATATGGATACTCAAAAGATCTGCAAGTAGCTCCATTATTATTATAACATTGAATCTTTAAAAGTCTTAGGAATTTCTGGATCATTTAAAACGTCTTCTTTTTGTTCAGTATGACCTCTGTTAATCATATACAAAAGACCTATAATATATAAAAAAAAAATAATAAATCCTACTATAAACATTATTACATTCATAGACCTTAATTTTTATTTATCATTGTAATTACTGTGTAGAAACCTAAAATTGAAGGCACCCATATACCAACAAAAACACCTTCTAATTTATATCCACAAAACCAAAGACATACTGAAAAGAGAAAAGAAACAAAGGCTAATATAATAGGATAATAAGTCCCCCAGAATAACATTATTTTTTCCATAATTAATTTTTTGACAAATGTACTAAATAAAAACCATACTGCATAACTTTATATTAAAATTGTTATGCATTATAAAAAAAACAATATCTTTACAAAAAAAAATATGAAAGAATACACCAGTATAAAACTTTTTGATGGTTACAGTACAGCATTTAGACAATGGAGAGCTATACATTCTCATTGTAAATATATTCATGGATATGCATTAAAATTCAAAGTTTGGTTCGAGGGAGACCTCGATGAAAAAAATTGGGTATGTGATTTTGGTTGTTTCAAAAGAAATGGCATTAAGGAGAAATTAGCAAATCAATTTGATCATACAACTATAGTTGCAGCTGATGATCCTCATATAGAATTATTCAAAAAAATGAATAAAGCAGGATTAATTCAACTAAGAGTAATGAAACATGTAGGGTGTGAAAGATTTGCAGAATGGGTATATAATCTTATTAATGATAATATACAAGAAGAAACAGATGGTAGAATTAGCGTGTTAAAGGTTGAATCATTTGAGGGTGGAACAAATAATTCAGCTATATATAAACCTGCAAAAAAATGAGAGGAAAAATATGAATAAAAAAAATAATGGAAAATATGAATGGATTGGAGATGCTGAATCTACTGTAGAAGGTCCAGCTAATGAACATTCTGAAAAGTACTATGAATCGAACAGAGACTATGATACTGATTATAAACCTACTAAAGTAGATATTAAGACATTTCCTGACTTACAGAATGGACCTTCTTCATTAATACAAGGAGCTCCTGTAGCTATACAACAAGTAGGAATCCACAATTTTAGACTACCTTTAAAGTATGATAAACGAGAGGGAGGGTATATAGAACTAGAAACTAAAGTAACAGGTACTGTATCCCTAGCTGCTCACAAGAAAGGGATCAATATGTCTCGTATTATGAGATCTTTCTATAAGTATAAAGATGAAAAGGTTTATAATAAGTTAGATGAAATATTGCTTAAGTATAAAGATGATCTTGAAACTTTTGATGCAAAAATTGGATTGCACTTTTCTTATCCTATATTACAACCATCTTTAAGATCTGACAATTCAGGATATCAATATTATCATTGTACTTTAGAAAGCAATATCGATAATAAAGGAGATATCATAAAATTTTTACATTTTGATTTTGTTTACTCCTCAGCCTGTCCTTGTTCTTATGAACTTGCAGAACATGCTAAAAAATATAGAAACAAAGTAACTGTATCTCATTCACAGCGTTCAGTAGCAAGAATATCTATTGAGTTTGAAAATATAGTATGGATTGAAGATTTACAAGAAATGTGTGCTAATGTCTTAAAAACAGAAACTCAAGTAGTAGTAAAAAGAGAAGATGAGATGGCATTTGCAGAGCTTAACGGTTCTTATCTTAAATTTGTAGAAGATGCCGCAAGATTATTGTACGAACAGTTAGCAAATGATAAGCGTATAAAAGATTTTAGAGTGATATGTTCCCATCAAGAATCTTTACATTCACATGATGCTGTATCTGTAATTCTTGCTCCTAACAGTAAATTTAGTAATGATGTGCCACATGAATTGTGGTCAAGCTTAATACATATATCATAAAAGAGAAAAAATTAGTATGGTCATATATTCTTAATATAAAACTTTACTCAAGTGTAACGATTGTGTAAATATATTCATACAGGAATATTCAGGTTATCTAAATGCAGAAATCTATGTGCTGAGTGGAGATTTTATGAATATTTAGAGTGGAAATAAGCTTTCATTTGAAAAGTTTAACCTTGGATTTTATTTCTGTGTGATTATATATGGAAGAAAGAACAAAAATCTTAGATTAGTGAAGCTATAATTCTTATGTTTTAAAAATAATCTTATTCTATAACTATTCTTTTTCCCTAGCGATCTAAATTACCACCTCTAAAATATCAGAAAAACGTGTAGTATAGCAAGGTGAAAGTTTCTCTTGTCTCAATTTCCACTTCCTCCCATTACCCTGCACAGCAAGTTTCACTTTATTCTTTCCCATAATGGCATTTATCTTATCAACTGCTATATTGATACTTTTTCGTTTTTCTCTATCCAAACTATCAAATAGGCTCAGTTGCATTTGCTCTTGAGGAACAATTCTACTAACCATTACTCCTGCTTTCTTATAGACACAATCATCTCTGTAAATACTTTCTAAAGCTTTAATAGTAGCTTTCACTATTTCCATACTATCATTAGTAGGTACATCTAATTGAATCACTTTGTAAGGATTATATTGTTTAGCTTGTGGTTTAAATGGATTTGTACTTAAAAATACACTAATAGAATTACAACAACTTTTCTCTTGCCTTAGTTTAGTAGCGCAATTATTAGCGTGCGAACCTATCGCTTCTTTTAATTTTGAGAGTTGTTTAATCTCAGTACCGAACGAATGAGTAGTGCAAATATTCTGTTTTCTCTTCCTTTTAAGTTCTAATGGATAACAAACTTCACTAAAAAGTTCCTTTTGCAATCTCACTGCATTTACTGATAAGTTTGTCTTTAGCCAAGCACTATCACATTGCCTGAATTGCAAAGCAGTATGAATACCAACAGCCTTTAGTTTTTGAGCAGTATTTTTTCCAATTCCCCATAAATCTTCAACAGCAAATACACTTAAAGCTCTTCTGATTAAATCCGTATCATCAAATATAAAAACACCTGACTTAGTATATTTCTTTGCTATGTGCCCTGCAACTTTTGCTAAAACCTTAGTTGGTGCAATACCAACTGAGACAGGAATACCTGTCCATTGCTGGACTTTATTCTTTATAGAAACCCCCCTTTCTTTGGATGCAGAATCAGTAAAATCCAAAAAGGCTTCATCAATAGAATAGATTTCTATTTTATTTACC
Source organism: Fidelibacterota bacterium (assembly GCA_002705605.1). GTDB lineage: Bacteria > Fidelibacterota > Marinisomatia > SCGC-AAA003-L08 > D37C17. The sequence goes on from PAJD01000015.1 coordinate 8,166, forward strand.
TCAGCACTCATTACATTCATTACCCTTTTGGATAAATCTCCATAAAGCGTAAAATTGCTAGAGAATATATTGATGTTTTTTTTTTCAATAATATGTTTGAGTTTGAAGGCAGGTTCACCCATCTTTATCCCTAATGCTTTTACTTCATTACTTCTTGCAATAACACAGCCATCATTATTAGATAAGACTATAACAGGCTTATTTTCAATCTTTGGATTGAAAACTCGCTCACAAGAGACATAGAAATTATTACAATCCACCAAAGCAATCATACTATACTGCTTTATGTATGATATAAGTAACTACTCCCCAAACTTTAAAGTCCATTTCCTCTGTAATTTTTATGGGAGAGAAATTACTATTCTCTGGAATTAAGTACAACTCCTTATTATTTAAATTTACTCTTTTTACAGTGAATTCCCCATCAATAACTACTAATACAATACTTCTATTTTGTGGCTCTAATGATTTATCAACTATCATAATATCACCACTTTGTATGCCTGCATCCTTCATGCTCTCCCCAATTGCTTTTACACAAAAAGTAGCAGAAGGATTTTGAACTAAATGGTCATTCAAATTTAAATCCATATCCATATGGTCTTCAGAAGGAGAAGGAAAGCCTGCCTGTACAGCATCAGAAAACATTGGAATAGATGAAAATATTTCTTCATCAACTGCAAAGAAATCTAAAGTGTCAGTATGTTTAAGGTATTTCATTTTTATTAATTTTAATTGAAATTTGATTTGTTAAAAATAATAAAAATGAGGCATCAGAAAACAGAGTGTTAGTAAAAAAATCGAAGTAGTAATATTACAATATCTACCCTTTTCACTAGATTTAAGCAAGATTTTAAACTAAAATTTACACCACTTTTTACATTGCTCAAAATCTACTAATTTACTCAAAGAAATAAAAAATAATTCAAGATAATAAATTTCCTAAAGTATCACAATTATAAAAAACAAATTTATTAAAGTTATAAGACTTGCATCCCTTCGCTTTACTTTATATATCTCTTTAATAAAACAGGTAAAAATAAAAGATCAAAAACAAGTGCAATAATAGCAGCCAAAATAGTAATATGGGCCAACTGACTAATAGATTTGAACTCTGAAAATAATAATGGAATTAACGAAACAATAATTATTATAGTTGTCTTAATAATAGCATTAAAAGTATTTTCTTGACAATATGCAAGAGCTTTATTAACAGATTTATTTGCTTGTCTATTTATACTATATGCTGATATAATATGTATAGAGTCATCTACTATTAAACCAAAAACAATTGCAAAAATAAAAGCATTTGAAAGACTAAGGTAGAATCCAAAAATAGACATAATACCCAAGCAACTTATAAGAGGGACAAAATTAGGAATTAAAGAAACCCAGAAATACCTAAAATTAAAATTATTTAAGAACACAAAAATAAATCCTATTAAAAGAATTGCTAAAAATAAACCAACAAGAACTTCATAAGTTAAGTCATTACTTACTTGGTCAAATAAATATCCTATTCCTCCAATATCTATCTCATAATTATTCTCAAGGGCATGCTTATTTAGCGTAGTATATAATTCACTAGATTCAGACGCTCCTATATCTTGGATTCTAGCCTTTAAAAGTGTCGAATCCTTACCATTTAATACAAAATCAATATTTACATCATTGGTTTTAAGAAAATCAAGATAAGACTTCACATCCTCTTTGTAATTCTTTAAAGTTAATGAAATTGGCTTAATACCACCAAAATTTTCTTCAAAGTACTTAATTTCTTTATATAACTTAGAACGATAATTTATTTCATCTGTTAAATAATTATCTACTTTAAAATTTACAACTCCAAAACAGAAAAAAATCATAAAAAATATATATATAAATTTTCTGTATGGTTGCAATGAAGAAAGCATGGCGTTTATCCTAACCAATAATGATATGTCACTATTTGTTCTACGTAAAATACTAGAATCAACAGTTAATGCAAATAACGTAGTGATAACAAAAAGAGAAATAAAAATTGAGAGCGTGGTAATAAGACCAAAACGCATCAATGGAGTGAAAGAGCCAAATGTAAAACTCAAGAAACCAATTGCTGTAGTAAATGAAGTTAAGAATACTGGCCTTCCTATTTCAATAAGTTGAAATCTAAAAAGTCTGTACTTTAATCGCCAAATATTTCTAATATTAAGTAAATGCATAAAATCAGAAATTGTAATTATAAAAATAATAGCAGGTATAATAATCATTACTAATTCAATACCTCCAAATAAAAAGTTAGAAATTGTGAATGAAAATATTATAGAAATAAAAATAGAGATCAGACTAATAAAAACTAGCTTGAAATTTCTAGTAAAATAAAATATAATGAGACTACAAAGTAAACTGCTAATTAATATAAAGAAAATTAATTCTTTGATAACATTAGCTTTGATATACATTTCAGATTTTATCTGTCCCGTAATATTTATATCTGAACTAAAAATATCAGAAAAATTATCATCTAAAAATTCAAGTACTTTGATCTTTTCTGACTCTTCATCTAAATTCTTACACTTAACAATAAACAGAAGCTTTTGAAAATCATCAGTAATGAAATTACTATTATAGTTTTTAATCCTGATCAACGATTTTTCAAAACTATCAAGATTATCCAAATCAAGTAACTTTAAAGAAATAGGTATAACAGATTGACTGACAAGTACTCTTTCGTTAAAAACACTTCTTACAGAATGAATATTGTTATTTTTTTTAATTCTTTCTAAAGAAGAAGCAATCTCTAATGCTCTTTGATAAGAGAAAGAGGGTAAAACACTAACACTAACTAGTAATAGGTTACTGTCATCTATAGATTTTTCAATTATATCTTGATCTACATCTACTAATTCAATAATTCTTTCACTATCAAAGTAAACTTTAAAATTATCAAATCTGATAATACAGAGTATTAAACAAAATATTATAACTGCTAAATTAAAATATCTATATTTCCAAAAAAATTTAATCATCCATTTCCTTTGATTGTCTTTAGCAAACTTTACAAGTAAATTTAAAATTTGATTTAAGTATTAATAGCCAAAAATGAAAAATAGAAAATAGCAGAATTTACTAAGGCATAAATTATTGCAGGCAGTGTTATTAAAACAGAATCTTTTACTCTAATTCTGATGATAACTGCAGAGATCATCATTAATGTTAGCAGAAAAGATGCTAAACATAATAACCAAACATTATACATACCCAAGAACAATCCTATTCCCCCAAACATCTGAAAAGAAGCAACTAAAATCCTCAAATTCCCAACTCCCCATCTGGAGAATTCCAAAATCATTCTTTTAGAAAAAATTGAATTAAGAGAATAGATTACAAAAGAAATTGAAGAAAATAATATCAGTATATCTTGGGCCATATTAATTATTTTTTAGTGCTTTCTATTTTGTCAATAGCATCAAGAATATCATTTGCTTCTTTTTCTTTTTCGTCACTTTTCCGCCTGTCAATCTTAGACAATCTGTAAGCCTCATCTTTAATTTTCTTGTATCTAACTAACAACTTTTCCTTTTCTGTTTTCCTTTTAAATATTCCAAACATAAGTTATATTATTTTTTTATTATTTTTGTGATATGGAAACACTTACAATTATACTTAATTTAGGCATAGCTATCACATTATTAAATGTTTGGCTTATAAGACGCAATAAACAAACAATATATCGTGGAGGAGACGCCAATTCAATGGCAGAAGAATTCTCTACATATGGACTGCCGAAATGGTTGATGTATGTTGTAGGCTCTATGAAAGTCAGTATAGCAATTTTATTAATTGTTGGAATCTGGATAAATTCATTAAATATTTTCTGTTATATTTCATTATGTATATTGATGCTAGGAGCTATAATAATGCATCTAAAAGTGAAAGATAAAATCATTAAATCAGTTCCTGCTCTTTCTATATTGACACTTCTCTTAGTACTTATAGGTAAAAGTTTATAGTCCTCCATTTTTATTTTAAAAAAGGCGTAATTGCTAACTCTTTAGCCTTTGCCTCAATCATAATATCCAACTCGTGCCCATAGGTTTCAGGAAGATGCTTTATATAATCTGAATGTGCTTGAGGTTTTATTAAAGGATTGCTTTCATGTGCTGACTTTGACTCTGAATAATGAACAACAGGCCTTATAGATTTAGGCCATGTTGATACTGCAAGATCTAAAGCTTCTTTTTCTGAAAGACCTCCATCACAAAACTTATGATGATGAAAATCAAACACAATAGGTATTCCAATCTTTTCATATATGTACATTAAATCTTTTACAGAGTACATAGAAGCCTTATCATCATTTTCAATAGTTAATCGAGTCTTAACTGATTCTGGCAAAGTTTCAAAATTTAAACAAAATCTATCCATAGCAGATTTTTTATCTCCATAAACACCATTACAATGAATATTTATTTTATTAAATGTTGAAAAACTTAGCTTAAGCAAATCACATATTTCAGCATGGTGTTTTAAATCATTTATCGTATTTTTTACTACAGAATCATTAGGTGATGTCAAAACATTATATGGGCCAGGATGAAATGTTAACCTTATATTATATTTCTTAACATACTTAGCAATTTCAGATAAGACACTTTTTATTTTATCATATTGAGGTAAAGAATCTAAATCATAATGAGATGCCCAAGGAAATACATCAGAAGAAACTCGGAAAAAAGTAATTTTATTTTTAACATTCCAGTCTATAATTTTCTGTAAATCTTTAACATTTAAAAGAGCAAGAGATCCAGCATAATCTAAGCCTTTATCTAAAAAGGTTCTTTTTATCATACCTCTGTTAGTAGTAATCTTGTCACTCTGCGCTGCCAAGGTCATATTTATACATGCGTATCCTAAGTTCATAAGTGTGAATTATAATATTTTAAAATATGAGCTTCTCTAGCATAGGGTAAGGAAACTAACTTCTTATTTATATAATAATGATTCAATCCAGATATACTTACAGAATCTGAATCTGCAAGATTAAGTGTGAAATCGTCCTCTAAAAATGAATCTTTTATAAAAATATTCTCAACTTCTCCCACTATTAACTTTGAGCTACTAGATTTTAAATCAACTATTTCTTTCAACCTCATACCAAGTCTTATTTCGCTTTCCTTTACAAAAGGTGCAGAAAAATCTTCAATATAATGTTCAGTGAAATTACATTTTTCAAACTCAGAAATATCTTTATCAAATTTGATTGAAGTATAATGTGCTTCTTTAACATTGCTAGAGTGAATATGGTTCAAGCTATAAACTTCTTGATTAATAATATTATCAAATGTATTTCTTCTAACATATTTGTTACATCTAACAAAAAAACCTATCAATGGAGGCCTACTTGATATGTGAACCATTGAGCTAAATATTCCTAAATTAGCTATACCAACCTCACATTTAGTCCCAACAAGAAGAACTGGTTTAATTCCAGTAATTGAGTTGATTAAATTAATTCTCTTAACCTTATCCAATTTAAAAATTTCGATTTTATTTAGATTCATTTCACTTTTTTTAAATCAATCGAGAATCATAGGCCCAATGTAAAAGCGCTTGTCTTTGCTTCTTTCTACAATCTAAATTTAATGGCCCACAGTTCTTTTTCACAGCGCCAACATGTCTTTTAATAGCTCTCCATCTTTTAATTTGCCTAATATCTTCATGTTCTATTCTTCTGCCAATAAAATATCTACAAAACCATTGAAACCAACCTCTTGGATCATCTTGAAATATCCAGCCTTTATCCACCCAGTGCTTTAATGGTAGAGAAGCGTCTACTTTGAAATAATTTAGATTTACATCTTTGATATTTGGAGATAATTTTGCTTTATCAAACCATGAATAAGGAAATTCAGAAGAACAATCTGTCATATACTTACCACCAAAAACACCTAAGTATAGCATCTCTGAAGGGGTAAGCTGTGGGTTAAAATCAGGATGAAAATTTTTCCCTTCAGGCTCACTTAAAACATATCTATAATCTTTTTGAAAAAAATCATTCACTACTATTTCTTTCATAATCTAAAGCTTTAAACTTGACATCCCTCCATCAATAGATATGTCCTGACCTGTGATCCATTGAGATTCATCAGATAGAAGAAAATTTAAAAGTGAAGCAATATCATCTGTGTTGCCAATTTTTTTAAGTGGATTATTATTTTTTATTCGTTCTTTTGATATATCATTTTTTAAAAGACGTTCAGACATTTTACTTTTAAAAAGAGATGGAGAAATGCAATTTACTCGATACTTAGGAGCATATTCAGCTGCTAACGACTTGCAAAGACCAACT
>PAJD01000005.1 GCA_002705605.1 Fidelibacterota bacterium
GTTAATTTATGTAAATAAAAATAATTTTCAAATAGTAATAACGCTCATAACGCTTAATTGGGGATAAATTTTATGAAAAAATTCTTATTCGCTAACTGCTTGGCATTGCTAATTGGTTGCGATTTACCATATGTTGAAAATCCATCAGCTGAACTAATCAGTGGCGAAGTTGTAATGGAAGACTTTGATAGCAATAATTTGCTCAATTGGAATATTGTCAACGATACAGTTATGGGAGGAAGATCCCAAGCAACACTAAAATTAATAAACGACACATATGCAGATTTTAGCGGCTATCTTTCTCTTGAAAATAATGGTGGTTTTTCGTCTATCAGAGCTTATTATCCCCCTGACCTTGCTAATGTTAAATCAATAATTTTGAAAATTAAAGGTGATGGTAGAGAATACAACTTTCGAATCAGGGGAAATAGCAATAGCTGGGCATCGTATACACATTCATTTGAAACTATTGAAGGAGAATGGATAGAAAAAGAATTGAAGATTGACGATTTTTATCCTGTTTATAGAGGATATAATTTAAAAGATATGCCCTCGCTTTCTGAAATTATCATTAAAGAGATTGGGATTATGATATCTGATAAAACTGAAGGTTCTTTCAATATTGGAATTGATTGGATCAAAGCGAGATAATGCCTAAAAGGCGACCTGAATTAATTTTTATTAAATAAATAATTATTAAAATATTACATAAGAGAAGAATATGTAAAGTTTAACGTTTAAAAAAAAATTGCATTTTAAACTTTAATGTAATAGTTTTTATTAATGAACGTTAAAAAAACAAAGTTAAGAAATGATATATTTGACTTCCTTAACTCCAATCCTTCCTCAGAAGTAAAGGATATTGCGGCCCACGCTGGGGTAACAAAGCAAGCTCTTTACTATCATATTAAAATATTAACTGAAGAGAAAAAGATCGCCGTTACAGACTCTACGGTTGTGAACGGTATAGAAAAAAAGTTCTACTCAATTATTTCAAGCGACAAAGAAGATCAGAAGGAGGATACATTTGATGGTCTAAAAGCTGATATAGTTGAAGATAATAATAATTTAATCAATAAAAATGAACGTTCAACTATCGATGATACTGACAAGGATAATTTAATAACTGATACTGAAAAATCTGTTGAAGGCAGAGATACTGGGGATTTAAGTGCAGACTTGAATACAAATGCAACTATCATAAAAAATGACATTTCAATCAGTTCAAATCAAATTACTGATCAAAAATCACAATCTGATGATAGCGATATTGAGAATAAAAATTCCAGAATTGTAAATGATTCTTCCAAAACGACACAAAAAAAATCTTTCTTTACTAACCCATTCAAAAAATCATTAGAAAACGTTAATAATAACGACAAAACTGATGATTCGCGTCACCGACTTCAGACTATCTTTTCAAATATCAAAAGCTTAGGTCTTTTTAACCTTGACAGCTATGACACGATGGGAAGCGCAACTGCATTAGTAACTTCTAATAACCGCATCATTACTTTTAATAACAGAAAAGATTCAAAGTTTAACGTTAATTTATACACCAATTTAGAAGATGCATCAAAAAACGCAAAAAGAAATGATCGTTTAGTTATTATCGATGAAAACTTTATTGATAATCATGAGCGTATAATTACACCATTAAAGAAAGAAAAAGATCGCCAAGCGTTTTTAAAACGTTTTATTCAAAAAAAATATAACATCAATAGTGAAGATCTTATTTATACATATGAAGTATTTAAAGGACCTGAAAAAGCGCTTTATGAGCTGAATACGCTTTTTTCGCAAAAAAAGTACAAAATAAGCTCGAAAGATATGGTTAGGCATTTCCCATGCAGGGACAAGTTTTTTGTATCCATTACTGGCNTATTTTCNCATTATAATNCTATNATTGATNAAAGTAAGGGAGCTAACGTTAATTTGTATTTATACCTTGGTAAGAAAGGTTGTGAGATAACATGGGTCAAANGTGAAAGAATACTNTACAACCGAACAATTCTTATATCAAACATAGAGTTAACNTTTAAAGAGTACNTNCGTGAAACCTTNCAAAGACTTGTAAATACAATCAATNTTTCTAAAAACAACTTAATGNAAGAAGGTCTTTTAGANNGCAACCCTGANAATATTTTACTNACTGGTCCCAATGCNACCAATGAAATGGTNAATTACTTTAATGAGAAATATAAANTNTCAGCNNAAAGAATTAACGTTAAAGTTTCAAATNCCATTGATTCAAATCAAAAGTCCAATGAGTATGGTGATACCGCTTTGCTTTTCAAAGAGTCTATGAGGAGATGGGGAAGNTTTAANTATNTTTATGATNAGTCAGATAAAACCCGTCTTAGAAGAGCAGGAAAAATCAATTTNGCTAATTTTTTTCTTGTTATCTTATCACTTNCATTATTGTTAGTAAATATAAAATTCTTTGAAAACAGTATGNTNTCTCGTTTTGAAGAGAGTTCTTCAAGNTCGAGTTATAATTTAACGTTAAAATCAATCAAAACATTTGATGAGAATATCCGTCAAAAACAAGATTTGGATAGATTTGATCTCTATTTGTCTAATATTGATTTGAATAAAAAGAAAACATTTCAATTATTTAGCTATTTGAATTCTGACTTATTTCAATCTTTAAATTATGAANACGTCAACCTTACAACGACTACAGCNACCTCCCTTGATAGTAAAANTTTTAGCGTTACTATAAATGCAAATATTAAGGATCTTAGNCCTGANGCTTTTTTAGAGTCTGAAAACATCAAAATAGGNTTAANAGAATCTGAAATAATTACTGATGNATCTATTACTACAGGNCGATATCTACNAGATTCATTNCCAATAANNATATCNTTCAAATTATGAAATCTATAAAAGACACACCNTATTTGTTTTCAATAGNTATGCTTCTTNTCAATGCGACTATGATAATCTTGATAATCTTCAATTATCAAGCNATTAACAAAAGAAGTACTANTATCAATGAATATTCCTNGGTCNATAAAAACAATCNAGCTTACCTANCTGGTCTACAAAATATTCATACGACCTTACAAAAAAATGAGAATCAAAATATCAACTCTTTTGAAGATGATTATGTTTTTGACTCGTCAACTGAAGCAATAATTTTTAGAGAAACTGTTCGAAAAATAGGTATTGAGACATCTGATTATTTAGTGNCTTTAGATNAATCACCAGTTTTTTCAGTAAATGGTAGTGAAGTTGTAGCNACCTCATTGAAATATTCTTTTGAAAAAATATCTTTTAGTAAAATTATTGATTTGCTGGAATTAATCAATAATAATGAAAGATTTGATTTTTTCAATGAAATGACACTTATAAATAATAACAATAGCATTGAATTGAATCTTTCTTATACAAACCTTGGCAATTCATTAGAAGAATAATGCAGAAGCGAGAAAAAATACTTTTAATATTNCTGCTAGTAGCGTTGGGCGCTTTAGGGTTTCAGAGATTGTTTAGTTTTGAATCAAAATCGGAACGCATCGAACTTCAAGCTTATAAGATTGAGAATCTTCAGAAAATCATTAAAGATTCTGAAGTAAATCAAATTCCAAATATTTCAATTGACAAAAAAAAGTATAATAAAAATTTTTTTAATAGAAATAGNAAAAAAANTTCAAAACCCGTNGTTCAGCCAGTTCTTGATGANATCATNGAAGGNCCTCAAGGNTACGCTGCTATCATTAACGGCAACTTTGTTATTTCCGGGGATNNNGTTCTTGGNTTTGAGGTNAGTANNATTGAAAAAAATAGAGTCGTCCTGANCAANAATGGAAAAAGAAAAATTTTAAAGAGGAATTAAAATATGAAAAAACATTTTAAGANCTATGCTNTTTTGTTTACGATAGCGAATTTAGCCTATTCTCAATCCGTTCAACCTGCATTTTTGTCCTCAGATAGTCTTCGNCACAANCTAAGATGGAAGATTGAGGGNCTTAAGGATTCNGAAGTTTCATCAGTTTCAATAGATCCTGTAACGATAGAGATTAAATTCAATACTAAANAAAAGTTATCNCATAGCAGGTTTACAAAATATTATAANCTAGGAAATCTTTACAGAGTCAACTATTCTCCTTTGTCTAAAAAAAGTGGAAAATTCAGCCTCTACTTTAGGTCTCTTCCCGTTCACGAACTTGTTTCTAGTGATAGCGCATTAACATTTTCATTTTTATCAACTTACACTAAAGATAGNGCAACCTCTTTTGTGTTTGAAAGCATAATACCTGATACNCTAATTGATGTNAATTTNAATGGTACAAATTTGGGNGATGTTCTTAAAACGATATCGTTTAGNTACGGTCTTAACATTGTTAGTAGCAGTAATTTTTCTNCCCCAGTAACTATTTCAACAAAACAAGTCCCATTAAGAACAATATTTAATTCATTGATTGAAACAAATGGGTTGGAATGGTACAGCGTTGATAATNTTATAATTGTTTCCAGCTCTGAAANATTANAGGGAAGCAAAAGTGGTCTTGAAACAGAGGTCGTGCATTTGAATTATATAGAATCATCAGTAGTGGTTCAAAGTTTTANGGATCTACTTTCACCTAGAGGNAGTTTAAAGCCGCTTGANATNACATCTGGNAAAGGCTCAGGNAGCACAAATAAGGTTCTTNTTACAGATTCTAGAGAATCAATCGATCGNATTAGATCATTAATTTCAAAGATCGATCAAAGACCTAAGCAGGTAAACATAGCTGTGAANTTCATAGAGACAAGTTTACAAACAGATGAAAGATTAGGAATAGACTGGACTCAGCGTGCTTCTTTGCAAGGCCCNACCCTTCCTCCAGATAGCGGNGNGGCAGCGGTAGGTATNGGAAGTTGGGGTGANTTTGCNATGGCAAAAATGGATCTGCCATTGTATCAAGTTNTAATTGAAGCCTTAGAAAGCGATAATNAAACTAAATTGCTTCAAGAGCCACAGGTAACCACNTTCGATAACTATTCAGCAAAAGTTAATGTTGGAACNNCNCTCCCGGTATTGGTTCCTCANGGCGAGGGNAGTGTTTTTGGAACCAATCCATATACATTTGAAAATGTTANTGTTAATATTTCCCTTGATGTGACACCAAGAATCAATAGTACAGAAGAAATAAGNATGAAATTAANTACTCAAGTATCTGCAATAATTAATTACGTTGGCCCTGACAAGGATAGACCTGTTGTTAGCACAAGAAATGCAGAAACCAATGTAGTGGTTGGAAACGGGGAGACACTTTTGATTGGAGGCCTTATNTTAGAGGACACNTCCNANAGCTTTGGNNGTGTTCCTTTTTTAAGTAAAATTCCGTTATTAAAAANTTTNTTTACAATGAAAACTAATAGCGATCAGCAAAGAGANCTTTTAATATTTATAACNCCATCAATCATTNGCTAATGAATATTTTNGTAATTAGCAGCGATTCGTTTTTAGCTCAAGAAATNATAACGCATTTTAACNCAGAAAGTCATTCAATCGAAATTCANGAAAATGGTCTTGATGTTTTAAGCGATATTAGAGATAGAATCCCTGATGTTATAATTATTGATAACGAGTGTGACGGAATCAATCCTTTAGTTTTAAATAAAATTCTATGTCGAGATGNTAGATTTGATNAAACNNTATTTCATTTCATCGCTCCAAAAAAAATTGAAGATGAAGATNATTTTAATAAAGCNAACAACATNACTAANCTTTGGATTAAGCCAGTCAATTTTNAAAAGATGGCCGCTAGTNTAAGCTAATATGGAAATATTCANTACAATTNCNGANCAAGAANGATTNATTGGGNAAATGCTAATTGAAAGAGGTCATTTAGACCAAAGTAAATTGGAAGAAATCATAAAGTCAGCTNAAGAAAATGNCANTAAATTTGGTGAATCGGCCATTCAATTAGGCNATGTAAGTGAGGAAGGATTTCTAAAAGTTTTTTCTGAACAGATTTTGANTCCCTACGTTGATTTAAAATTTTTTAATATAGAAAGATCAGCTCTTNAATTTCTTGATAAGGAGACNGCACGAAGGCTAATTGCGGTTCCTTTGTTTGAGGCGGGAAATATCTTAGCAATTGGNTTTCACGATCCATTGAATCTNGATGCCATTGANGAAATAGAGCTTAAAACAGGTAAAACGGTCCAAGTGANTCTTTGCAGTAAAGAATTATTAAAAAATGTTATACAAAACTCTTATTCCATAGAAATNGTCGATGAAGAAAAAGCAGATGANGACAATGCGGATGCTATCATTGAACTTGTTGAAAGATTGATNGAAGAAGCANTTGAATCGGACGCAAGCGATATACACATNCAACCCTCTGAATTTGANCTCGATATACGCTATAGAATAGATGGAGTCATANAGTCAATAATGGTGCTTCCAGTTTCTCGAACTCGAGCAATCAATTCCCGTCTTAAAGTGATGGCAAATCTTGACATAGCTGAAACCCGAAAACCTCAAGATGGAAGATTTAAACATCAAATGCCCTCTGGTAAGGTNTTTGACTTTCGATTATCTACNTATCCAACCGAGCATGGCGAGAAGACTGTTATGAGAATTTTAGATCCAAGCAAAGGACAAATATCATTAGATAAGCTTGGGTTTTCAGATGNNGCATTGAATAAATGGAATGATGCAATTGGTAATTCTACNGGNATTATTTTAGTTACAGGTCCNACTGGAAGCGGAAAGTCTACAACGCTTTACGCTACTTTAGGTTTATTNAATACNCCNGAAGTNAATATTCTAACTATTGAGGANCCTGTAGAGTATAATATGAAGGGTATNGCTCAAGGTCAAGTTAATGAAAAAGCTGGAATGACCTTTTCTGCTGCCCTAAGCTCTATGCTTCGTCAAGATCCTGATATCATAATGGTTGGTGAAATGNGAGATGTCGCCACNATAGAGCTTGCAGTTAGAGCTGCNCTTACNGGGCACTTAGTGTTGAGCACACTTCATACTAACGATACAACTTCATCTTACTCTCGACTTTTAGATATGGGAATAGACCCTTTTTTAATTACATCTACTGTTAGGGCTATCATTGCTCAACGATTGATTAGAAGTGTGTGNTCAAATTGTANAGTATCGCGAAAAGTAAACGAATACGAGATNGATAAATTAGGTTTTAATAGCGATGATACAGTGTTTGAAGCAAAACCGGAAGGTTGTCAAAACTGNGGAGGNAAAGGNTACAAAGGAAGAACNGGGATTTATGAATTGTTGAAGCCTACGTTNAAATTAAATGANATGGTAAANAATAGNCTGTCNGATCATGAAATTCGTACGCAAGCCATTCAAGATGGGATGGACACTCTTGATTCGGAATCGAGAAGNTTAGTNATTGAGGGTAAAACAACAATCGAAGAAATAACTAGAGTGCTCTAATGGCGTCACAGTTTTTTGTGCAATATCTTGACAGNGATAATAAGCTNATTCAGAAAAATATCTCTTCAAATTCTGCAGGTGAGCTTGAACGCGAAATATCTGACAAAGGAGGAGANNTANTNTCNGTAGTTGAGAAAAAAAATACAAGTATTAATATTCAACTTGGAGATCCCGTAAANCTCCAAGAAAAAACAAATTTCATTCAACANTTAAAAACAATGCTTTCNTCAGGTGTCTCATTGGTCCAAAGTTTGGANATAGCTGTTAAGCAAATTGAAAATGATGTNTTTAAGACTGCAATTGAAGAGGTAATTACAGATCTGCAACAAGGNAATAGTTTTTCAGAGGCTCTAAAAAAACACCCAAAGATCTTTGACCAAGTATCTGTGGCAATGGTAAGCGCAGGGGAAAAAGGTGGGATACTTGATAAAATGCTAGAGGAACTTGAAAAGGCATTAAAAAAAGACGTTGAAATTTCTGATAATATAAAGAAAGCCACTCGCTATCCAAAGATAGTCGGCTCGATTATGCTAATATCCATGTATGTAGTCATTGCAGAGGTCATTCCTACATTTACGGGTATTTTAACCAGCTCTGGTACAGAAATACCTTTGCTTACTAGAGTTTTACTCTCATTGGGCGATATACTAAACTCTTACAGCTTGTATATGTTCATTGCTATGGTAAGTATATTTTTTGGTATACGATTTTGGGGGAAAACCGATTCTGGGAGATTGTTTTTAGATAATTTTGCGTTGAAAAACCCACTTTTCAAATCAATAACGGTGTCAGCTATAAATCTTAGATTTACAAAAATTCTTGGCACTCTTCTTAGCTTTGGCGTTCCTTTGAAAGATGCACTAGAAGTGGTAAAGAACGTTGCAAACAACCAGATCTACATTGATGCAGTTGATAAAATTATTTCGGATATAGACAGTGGAAACCCGCTCACTGAGAGTATGAAAGATTCCGGTGTTTTTTCTGATTATTTATGCAGCATGGTAGGGGTTGGTGAAGAAATTGGAGCCTTGGATAAAATGTTTTTATCCGCATCTGATTACTATGAAATTGAATTGAAAAATAGCACCGAAGGACTTTCTGCACTTATTGAACCCATAATTACTATAATCATGGGAATTTTTATTGCGCTCTTTGTAGGGAGTGTATTCTTGCCAATGTTTAAAATGTACGAAAATGTTTCAATGTAGAGTATTATTTACGTAATTTTCAACTTTGACAGTTATTGAACAAATTTTGATAAATCATTAATCATCAACAAGGTAAAAGGAATAAAATGAGCAGAATTCGAAAACTAATAAAAAAAGATAGCGGTTTTACGCTGATTGAATTGATTATTGTTATTGCTATTATAGGTATTTTAGCAGGTTTAGCCGTACCCGCGTTTAACAATGCAACCAAAGCGGCTCGTGTTGCTTCAGCTAGAGCACTAGCAAGCACAATTAACTCAAGTGTTATACAAACATATATTACCAATCAAACTACCGGAAGCGCTGACTACCCTATGGATGAAGTAGGTTCTGCTCCTGGTAACGATTTTAAAACTGCTTTAGTAGATGCTGCATCTGTAGCAGGATGGACCTATTCTCATGGTGTTGCAACTGATGTAACTGTCCAAGGTCATTCTTGGCTGCTAGATGCTGATAATTCCATTAGAGTGGTATACGCAGTTGGTGATATCACTGCAGCAGACAATAATCAAACAAGATACAATGTCTATTTTAGCACAGCAGACGCTGCCTTTACATCGGTTGGATCTCAAAATTTAGATGAGGGTGGCTGCGCTGGTTTGCCTGAATCCGGTGTGGGTACGTTGCCAAGGCCTCCTGAGTAGACGGTAATCAAACAAATGGTACCATAATTAAACTCTTTTGTTTAAGATTAAAAAGGCCGTTGTAGCTTATATAGCGGCCTTTTTTTTATATGTATAAAGCCTTTACATTTATAGAGTTAATCATTGTAACAGCAATAACTGTTCTATTACTCACCTTTGCAGTAATTAGCTTTACCCCAGATAATGATCTTGTAAATAAAAGAGAGACATTTAATAATTTTCTTCTTCATTATCACTATGCTCAAGATCTTGCTCTTACGGAAAATAAGTATACCTATTTGGTAATCAATGGAGAAACAGGTTCTTACGAGTTATTTTCCTCTAATATAGGTGAAGATCGAATAAAAGAAGTTCTGTTTTTAGAAAATAAAGAATTTGAAAATATTGACCTTTCTAAGACCTTTGAAGCAGTATCTTTTACAGGTTTTGACCAGTCAACATCGCTTGAAATAATTTTTTCTCCTTGGGGTACAAACAACTTTAGCAAACCAATTTTCATTTCATTTGATAATCTAGAAATTAACATTGAAAATATCACTGGATTTATTTTCTAAAAAACTTCCTGGTTTTTCATTCATCGATGCTATTTATGGCTTGACAATTATACTGTGTATTGTTGGCGTTATTTATGGATCAATAAACAGCATATTGAGAAATCATAGAAAAGCGCAGCTGATTATTCACGCTGATCGCCTCTCTCAAATGATAATGCAAGAAGTAAAAAATAGAGAATTTGATGAAAATATAGATTCTTTTCCAGAGACACCTCTCACAACAAACATTGATTTTGGCACAGATGAGGGCGAGGATAATTTGATTGATTTTGATGATGTAGATGATTTTAATAATTACGAATTCACCGATGATGTCATTGAAGGTTTAAGGGCAAGAGTTTCGGTAAATTATGCACTTATTGACACTAGCAATAATCAAATCGGCATAACGGCTATAACCTCAACCTTAAAAAGGGTAAAAATAGATGTTATTCATGATGAGTTTTCAAATTTGATGACATATACTGGTATCGTAGGATCAAATATTTCCCCAAATGAATTAACCCTCCCTCCCTATGCAACTGAAATCCTTATTAACAAAGAACCTGGGTTGCATGTTGTTACGGCACCCTCAAGTTTGATTTTTGACATTATAATGAATGAGCCAGTTTATGTGGATAATTCAAATCCAGATTTCTCGCTGTACATTGATTTTGACGGGTTTGTTTTAAACGGTTTAGAGGGAAGCTTTACCGTAGAGCCATCAGAAATAGGGGAGTTGAGAGCATATTATTTTCCAGGTGACATAGACCCCACTTTAACTGAAAAAGATACATTACGGTTCAGCATAGCTCTTCCTGATAATATCACAAGTCGCAATATGACTGATTTTTTGACATACAGACCAAGATTGGTCCTTGAAAATGGAAAGATTGAGAATCTGCAGCGAAAAGAAGCTGTTTTGGATCTTCCACTGGCTAATAGCGAGAATTCCTTTTTATCTTACACACAAATCCTGCCAATATTGCCAGCAATTGAAACTAAAATTTTTACAGAAAGCGAAGCTGAGAACTTCAACACAACCATCAGCGATACTATTCGTGAAGATCTTACTCAAATTTTGGCCTCCTGGCCAAGATCATGGGACAAAACCTATTATCCTGATCCAAGTTTAATTCCTGAAGGTAGCAACGCATTAAAATTTGCTCTAGCTCCAAACGGAAAAACCATAAATTCAACTGTGAATTATCATTTTGGTACGATTGCATTGATCAGCCCTGATTCAATTAAACTAACCGAATACACTTTTGAGGCTATATTGCAGTCAGATAACGATGATGATGGTATTGGATTTATTATAGCATTTCAACCGAATCGACACCTTAAATGCAATATTGAAGGTATTGTTCAAAATTCAAACCACCAAGACCATACTGCTTGCACTACCACATCCGGAGGTGTTGACGCAGAAAACTATTTTTTAGTTGTATGGAGGACAGGCAGAGGAACCTCTGCAACAGGTGGAGGAAGTCATCAATTTGCGGTAACCTATGGTGAGGGAATAAATGTCATGAATGGGTCTAATCCAAGTGTTTTTAGAGAAGGCAGTAATTCTTATGAAAATTTCATCCATGATAGAAAACAAATTTCAGGTGATGTGGCTAAAAATTGGAATAGCAAACAATGGACCAAAATAAAGGTGGAGAGAACAGGAGAGCTTGGTGAAAACATAATCGTTTATGCCACTCGTTTTTTAAATACTCAACTTGAAGCACAAAACACAGATTATGATATCAATAACTCAATTACTATTGATCTTACCTCAGATCCTAGATACCACAAGTTTTTGGGACCATCGCAATATGGCTATATCGTTTGGAGTAACGATCGAGCAAATTGGCACGATACAAAACTAGTAACAAGTACTGTTGTTCGTAAAGACGTGGCCATTATGATTGGGAACGAAGGAGATAACAGAGAAATTCAACAATTCCAGCGCGCAAATGAAGAAGGTGTTTTTCAGGCAACCATGGTTGAATTATTGCGAAATTATATTGGTTACTCGCGAAAACTTGTTAATACCGAAACAAATAGAGAGTTTTTAATCCTAGAAAATTCAATCATTGTATATCCATGGAACGAATAAAATTAAAAAGAAAATTGCGCGCCTATACCCTGATCGAGATGCTTTCTGTGGTTGCGATCATAGGATTGGTTCTTCCAGTGCTTTTTAGTATTCTGATCAATAGTTATAATAATTTATCAAAAATTGAAAAGCTTCAATTAAGCGAACTTCAACATCAACAGTTCAGAGGTAGGTTGAATTATGATTTTGATAATATATACCGTATATATCACCTGAGCAGTGATTCTATATCATTTACAGCATTTCGAAATAATTCCTTTCAAGATTTAATAGAGTATTATTTAAATGCTGATACGTTATTTTTCAAGATTAATCGCTCATCAAAAAAAATTGTATATAATAATTTTATCGGCAATCAAACAGGATTTGAATTTAAAAATTATGACAATACTCCCTATGTACCAGGAAACGGCATTTCATTTACAGCCCCTGAAATGAATAGCGTTGAAAAACTCATTTTTTCTTACAGCTATAGATCGCAGGAGAGAACTCAAAGCGGTAAAATTTTGAGGATTAAAAAGAGCAATGAGTAAAAAGATAAACGGTGGTGTTGTAATTTATTTGTCACTCATTGTGATGTTTGTAGGTCTAGCGATTCTCTATTTTTTAAATTCATCAGGCACTACGATCTTCCAAAACTTTAAAACCAAATCCGTACGAACTCAATTAATTAACAATATCGATTCTGGACTAGCAATCGCCACTGATGCTGAGTTACCCGAATTCAATGAAAACAACAAGATAGTCATTCAAACTATTGAAGATGGCACTATTGAGATAATGCGAAGACCGCAATATTCAATTAGGCTTTGGGGTCAAAATGAATATGTTGGAATCGAAAGAAGCGAACTGATGAAAACAAGTTCAGATTTCACCATCTCCCTTTGGTTTTATCCTCAAACTGGAGCTTTCAACGACTATCCATTGAATGGAGAGGGGTTATTTACTTTTGGATATCTCAGACGAGAAGAGTCGGATTTTGGCTACGAAGGATCTTTTGTACGAAATGGGGATGGATCTGAAGTAAGGCTTGTCTTCAGAATGGCGTTGATTGATAATGAAAATAATCATGACACCATTATTCTTTCATCTGATCAAATTTTGGATAATAGTTGGTATTTTTTGACCATCACACACGATCAAAACATTTTGAAGATGTTTATCAATGGTGGATTGGTTGATTCAAGCCCCGCAGTTGGAGTTGTAGATTGGTTAGATGCTACAGATTTTAACAACAGAGACCGCTTATTCATTGGAAAAAGGTCCGCGGATCACTCTTCAGGATTGTTTGAGGGTAGTTTAAGAAATTTCGGAAAGTGGAACACTGCGCTTAGTATGAATTCAATAAGATCAATCTACAGTCGAGGATTGGAATTTAATCCTTTGAACATTACTGGAGACTATTCCTCAGTTGATAATAATATTGTTTATTTCAAGATGAACGAGAACAATGGGAATAGAGTGTATGATCTATCTATAAATAACATACTGGGCTTTGTAAACGTCAATGACCTTGGCAGAGGTTTAGCTGTTTGGGTTGCCGTTGCAGATAGCTTTACAAAATATATTAAGACTGAGTTTAACGGTTACGAAAGAATAGAGCAATTCCGATGAATAATTTATTGTTGAGTTTACCCATTTTTGTTTTAGGAATGGTCATAGGTTCATTTTTAAACGTCGTTGCGCTTCGAACAATCTCTAGCAAAAAATTTTACCATGGTAGATCAGAATGCATGCACTGTAAATCAACAATTAATTGGTTTGACAACATTCCAATTTTGTCGTTTGTACTTCTAAGAGGGAAGTGCCGCTCTTGCAAGCGAAGCATCTCAATACAATACCCACTCGTTGAGTTTATCACAGGAGCGATTTTCATTTTCGTTTTCACTCAAAATATGGAATCACAGCATCTAGTGATTTTTTTAATAATATCTGCCATACTCGTCCTCATTTCGGTAATCGATGCACTAGTAAAATCAATATATCAATCCCACCTTTTTATATTGCTTGCACTAGCTATTATATTTCGCTCCTTTATAGATCCAATGAATAATTTTAAAGACCTTTTCTATGGACCATTAGCATTTGGTGGCTTTTTAGCGGTATTGAGATGGGTTGGTGGAAAGATTTACAAAAGAGAAGCAATGGGTATAGGCGATGTAAAGCTTGCTGTAATTTTAGGTTTTATGCTTAACCTAAAGCTCGCAGTAGTAGCTCTATATGTAAGCTTTATATCTGCTTCATTAGTTGGTTTTTACATGCTTATCATTAAGCGAAAATCAGAAAGAATACTCCCTTTTGCCCCATTCTTATCTCTGGGAGCAATAATGGCATATTTTTATGGCCAACAAATTATTTCTTTGGTTTTTTATTCATAGCAAGCTAAAACACTCCTGCGTGCACTCAGGAGTAGCCCTTTTTAGTATATATAAGGAATAAGTCTGATTAAGCCTATTTCAATAAAACCATCTTTCGTGTCTTAACAAAGTCTTTAGCTTGTAATTGATACAAGTATAATCCAGCAGCTACAGGATCACCATAATTGTTGGTCGCATTCCATTTTAATGTATGATGACCAGCAGGAGCACTTTGCATATCATAGGTTCTAATCTTCTGACCCAACATATTGTAAATAGTCAGTGTTATGTTACTTACTTCTGGTAGGTCAAAGCGTAATGTGGTGGTAGGATTAAAAGGGTTTGGGTAGTTCTCATGAAGTGCAAATTCAGTAGGAATACCTACACCTATTGTTGACAGGTAATCATAGCGATTCACATATACAACTCTATCATCTCCAGAAACATCTACAGTATCAATACCATCAGTTGCAGAAACACTAAATCTTACAGTTACTCTATTACCNGGGGTTTCTTCAAANACATTATTTANAAACTCTCTACTACTAATAGGTAGCGTTGTTACAGTCGTATCNTATATTTCTTCAACNGGATAAAAGCCAATTTTTGCATAAACTAAATAATGAATAGAATCTTCATCAATATTGCCACTAGGACTCCATTGCAAAGTATAATTATCATCAAGGTTATTTTTAGAAATATTCAATGTATCTAAAGCTTTACTATTCCATTCAAATCTTTCTGGGGGAATATTTTCCCAAGCAGTTACAGTATCAACCATAGCTAATGGACTTTTTTTATGCCATCCTGGAGCTAATTGTCTTAGACCATCTGGATTTGGAGTTGATTTAAATCTATCACCATTTTCATTTATCTTATGCTCAGGTTTGGGAGATACAGTTTTTACATAATGATACCAATACATACTTTCACCAATTTCTCCTGCAACTAGAGTAGTATCAAGCCCAACAGTAGCTTCCCAATGATAATCTGATAGTTTACGCATCGAAACAGTATCTCTTCCATTACAACTCTCACATTCATTGTTTTCTGCTCCAGATTTCCAGAATGCAAGTGATATATTAGTGTCCGGAATTGAATGAAGGGGTAACTCTACATTAAAGTTGATTGCTTTAATACCATTATTATTATAAGAAGACACTCCATCAGTTTGAGCACTAATATTTGAAATAATAAAAAAAATAATAGCTATTTTCTTCATAATGAACTCCTTTGATTTAAAGTTCAGTGTAACTTACAAAAGATTATAGAATCCATACATACAAGAGTTGTGATGGAACGGATACGGGGCTTGTGTCAAACAGAAACGTGTCAAACAAACGTATATATAAGGTATAAGTCTGATTAAGTCTAAACGAATGGATAAACAAAAGCCCTCGTCATAAAACGAAGGCTTATTGTCTGTGGGCGTTGAGAGATTCGAACTCCCGACTTCCTCCTTGTAAGGGAGGCACTCTGACCAACTGAGTTAAACGCCCAAAGTATCTATTTAAAAATTACGCTACTTTTTTATTTTTGGCAGAAGTCTTTTTTGACTTTTTTGCATTTTTTAAACTTGGAATTGCAACATCAATAACATCCATCATTTCTTTAGCAAAATGAAATTCTAAATCTTTTTTGATGTGTTCAGGAATATCTTCTAGATCTTTTCTATTATGGTCGGGTAAAATAATAGTTTTTATTCCGGAACGATGAGCCGCTGTAACTTTTTCTTTTACACCACCAATTGGAAGTACATTGCCTCTAAGTGTAATCTCACCTGTCATTGCTACTTTATCTTTTACAGATTTTCCAGATAATAAAGAGACAATAGATGTGAACATACCAACGCCAGCAGAAGGACCATCTTTTGGTATAGCTCCAGCTGGAACATGTACATGAATATCTGTTTTCTCATTAAAATCATCTTGAAAGCCAAGAATATCTGTATGAGATCTAACATATGTCATAGCTGCTGTTGCTGACTCTTTCATAACATCACCAAGTTGACCCGTTAAGGTAAGATTCCCCTTACCTTTCATTTTTGAGGCTTCAATAAAAAGAATATCACCACCAGCCGCTGTCCAAGCTAGCCCTGTCACTACCCCAGGTTTAGTTGTCCTTTCAGCAATATCTGAATAAAAGCGAGGTGCGCCTAAATAGTCATTTACTTTTTTCTTATTTACTTTAACCTTTCTAGTCTTTTTCTCAATTTTATCTCGAGCAATTTTTCGAAAAACATTTGCAACTTCTCTCTCTAGATTTCGAACACCCGCTTCTCGAGTATATGAACTAATAAGCTCTTTAACTCCTGTTTCTTCTAAAGTAACATCTTTACTAGTTAGTCCATTCTCTTTTAATTGTTTAGGGATTAGATGTCTCTTTGCAATTTTGACTTTTTCATCTTCTATGTATCCTGAAAAATCAATGATTTCCATTCTATCTTTTAATGCGGGTGGAATAGGATCTTGATAATTTGCCGTTGCGATAAACATAACTTTACTTAAATCAAAATCAACTTCTAGATAATGGTCTGCAAAGGTTGAGTTTTGTTCTGGGTCTAAAACTTCTAATAAAGCTGATGATGGATCACCGCGATAGTCCATTCCAAGTTTATCAATCTCATCAAGCATGAATATTGGGTTGTTTGTTCCTGCTTTCTTTAATGATTGTATAATTCTTCCAGGTAAAGCACCAATATAAGTCCTACGATGTCCACGGATTTCTGCTTCATCTCGAACACCACCTAAAGAGATTCTTACAAATTCACGGTTCATTGATCTTGCTATGGAACGTCCAAGAGATGTTTTTCCAACTCCGGGAGGGCCAGCAAAACAAAGAAGTGGTCCTCTAAGACCACCTTCAGGATCTTTCTTCATTTTTAAAGCTCTAACAGCTAGATATTCAAGTATTCTTTCTTTAACTTTTTCTAAGCCATAATGATCTTCATCTAAAATTTTCTTGGCATCTTTAATATCTATAGAATCTTGAGAAGTCTTGGACCATGGAAGCTCTGTAAGCCAATCTAAATAGGTTCTAGAAACAGTATATTCAGGAGACTGCGATGGAATCTTTGATAAACGGTCAAGCTCCTTAAGTGCAACTTTCTCAGCTTCCTCAGGCATTTTTGCTTCTTTTATCGCTTCTTCAATTTCTTTTAGTTCAACTTGAGATTCATCCTCACCAAGTTCTCGTTTGATTGCTTTCATTTGTTCACGTAAATAATACTCTCGCTGTGACTTAGTGATTTCATCATGCACTTCGGTTTGAATCTCTTCACCTAGTTTAATTCTTTGAATTTCTTTATTTAGAATTTTAATAGACTTCTCAACACGCACTTTTATATCTAGCTCTTCAAGAACCTCTTGTTTCTCAGGGTTAGTTACTGTTAAAAGAGAAACTGCTCTATCAGCTAACCTAGAAGGTTTCTGTATATTTGAAAGCATACCTGTATGTTCTTCACTTAAGTTTGGAGCAACTTGTATAAGTTCAGTAAATACCTGTCTCAAATTATTAGCAAGAGCATCTAATTCAATATCATCTGAAGAACCACTATCACTCATTCTTTGAACTACAGCACGGTAATAAGGTTCTTTTTCTTTAAAGTCTAAAATTTTAACACGATCAATACCTTGAACTATTGCTGATTTGCTATTATCTGGCATATCAAACACTTTAAGCACAACAGCTAAGGTTCCAAAAGAATACATTTCATCTGGTTCTGGATCTTCTATAGAACCATCTTCCTGTGCAACAACAACAATATGCTTACTATTTGAAGGAAGTTCATTAATTAACTTTAATGATTTATCTCGGCCTATGTATATAGGGATTACTTGCTGAGGAAATAAAACTGTATTTCTAAGTGGCATAACCGGATAAGATTCCGTGCCATCTAATAAATCTTCATTTAATTCTTTTTTAATATCGTCGGTCATAATGATCCTTTTTTATATCACTAATCTAATATCGACAAACTATATGCCAATTAAATTAATATGCTAATTTGACGTAGATTAGCAATCATAATTCTTAATATCTGCCATTTTGGTTCATTTTTGCATTATATGGCAAGACACACAATTTTCTCTGTATTCATG
>PAJD01000006.1:0-133331 GCA_002705605.1 Fidelibacterota bacterium
TGTGTTCAAGATTGTGCTGGAACATGGGGTGGTACAGCTGTAGAAGATGAATGTGGTGTATGTGATGCTGATGCTTCAAATGACTGTGTTCAAGATTGTGCTGGAACATGGGGTGGTACAGCTGTAGAAGATGATTATGGTGTTTGTGGTGGAACAAATGAATGTTTATTAAGCTCTCCAATTCCACAAAATACTTTTACATTATTAAGTACTGGGGCAGTTTTATATCACTCTACAAATGATATGGTAGGTTTCCAATTTGATATAAATTGGTGCAGTGATACTAACCTATGTCCTTCAAGTTCTGATAATCCATTGATTAATTCAGCTTCAGGAGGTCAAGCAGCAGATTGGACAATTGCATTTGACAATGATACTGATTCATCTGAAATATTAGGTTTCTTTATAGATGATGAGCTTATGGATTATACGATACCTGCTGGATGTGGTGTATTAACTGTATTAGATTTTAGTGGTGATGTTCATAGTGTGTCTGATGGAAATTGGTCTGGTCCTGGAGCAGTTCCATTAAACTTGACTTTTGATGAATGTGATGGATGTAATGATCAACTTGGGGCAGAATATCCTGATATGTTTATTTTAAATCAAAATTATCCAAATCCATTTAATCCAATAACAAATATTGAGTTTACAACATTTGAAAATTCATTTGTTAGATTGGCTGTTTTTGATATAAATGGTAGACATGTTAAAACATTGGTATCAAATTATTTAACTGAAGGATCTCATTCAATAAAATGGGATGCTAAAAATAGCTTTGGTCAAGAAATGCCTTCTGGAGTTTATATTTATCAGTTGACAACAAATAATATGATTTCATCAAAACGAATGACACTATTAAGATAGAAAATGTAAAAGGCTGCATGTAAATGCAGCCTTTTAGTTATATGTTATTTTTTATATTAGTTTCAATTCTTTTTCCAAATAACTTTAAATATGAAGAAGGTGATTGGTTTACATTATCTAATCCAGAATCTATTAATTCAATTACTTCTACAAATGACGAAATTATATTTTGTTCTGATAATGGAATATTTAAATATAATATGTTAACATCAAGTTTTAATTATCAAGAGGAGTATTTGAGAGAATTTGAATATTCGAAGTCATTAATTGTTCATTATGATGACTATAGAGATTATCTATGGTACTTAAATGAAAATAGTTTGAATTATAAGCCAAGAATTAGTTCTTTTTGGAGAAAAATAGATTTTTACGAAATAAATCTTAGCACTTATAGAAATATTATCAATATTGGNTCTGACTATAATTATATATACCTTGATTTAGGNAATACTTANAAANTATTAAATCCTATAACTNGTAAAGTTATAGAAGANCANGATTTGGTTATAAATATNGATANTATTAATTGGTCTAGTTCGATNAATAATGATTACAATAATTTTGATCTTACAAAATATTATTCTTTTGAAGNCTATAATNTTATATCTAATAATTTGATNAATGATAATGGTGTGAATTTGAATGTTACNGCNNTCTTTAAAGATAAATATCATGATTTATGGATAGGNACNGATANAGGTGAAATCTTTTATTGTGATTCTAAAATGAATANTATTNANAAAATNAAATCTATNCCATTAATTACAGATATAAANATGTCTTATTATGATGANTATGGAAATTGGTGGTTTAGTTCTAATGATAATGTTATAGTTAATGAAAAAATATCNATTGGAGATGAANTAATATTTTTTTCAAGGTGGANAGAAGACAANAATGAATGGATTAATTATACTAATAGAAGTTTTAGGCATATTTTTTCAAGAGATATTACTTCATTNCANAGATTAGATAATTGGTTGTATATCGGTACAACTAAAGGTTTGNTTNTTTATGAGATTAATACAAAAAAATCNTTTTTAATAGATTCAGAAAAAGGGTTGTTNTCTAATNANGTTAATGATATTATTTATTTTAATAATAATATCTACATTGCAACAAATAAAGGANTAAATATTTTATCTACATTTGGTAATATNTTATTATCAATTGATATTTTTAATTATTTTAATGATTNTAATATTTTTGATTTTAANATTAGTGAANATCAATTTATTATTTCTTCTGAANTAGGCTTATTTGAGTATATCTATGATTNAAATAAAATNGANTTGATAACAGAANAAAAATATTTAAAAGCTTTTATTANTAATAATAAAGATTTNNTACTTTCNAANAGAAANAANATATTTAAAGTAACTGATAATNNNAGAGAATTATTAATAAGTTTAGATAAGATTAAANATGTTTGTTTTTGTAATAATTATTTNTGGATAAATAGNATTAATAANTCTATTNTATTTAATTTAAATNATAATCANTCATTTTCTTANTATCAATCTGATGGTATTATTGGAAATGTTATTAATCATATAGGATGNGATGATTNTTGGGTTTGGTTTTCAACTAATAANGGTATATCTATGTATAATTGGANTAAATATCATAANAATGAGAAATAAGTTAATAATTATATTATCATTNTTATTATTCTCTTGTTCAATGAATAAAGTAGATTTTGAGCAACCTACTTTTAATTTTATAAAGGTTAATATANTTGGGATNGAAGAATTTGAAAATAAAATTAATTCTCAGTTAATTATTACNATTCCTAATAATAAAATGGTTTTTTATAAGGANAAGAACGGNTTTATNTCTAATTTATCTTTTAATGTAATAGTTAANGATNNTAANAATAATATTATATTAAATAATTCGTGGGATGANCAGGTTATAGAAAATTATTTTGAAGATACTAAGTCAAATAATAAATTNGTNATAAATAAAAANTTATTGCTTCCAGAGGGNGATTATTCATTNAATCTATTTATTAATGATTATAATAATCATCTATCTTGGTATAAAAAAAATGATTTNACAGTTNACANAAAAATAAATTTNCCTGANATATTNATTTATCAAAAAAAGAATAATCNATTTAAGCATATTATGAAGGANCANATTTTAGATTTAGATACGATTTGGATTAATTCTNTANCNTCTGATAATCTTAATNAATTTGAAATAAATTATAGATATTATTCGACTACNTTAGANACTTCAANTTTAGTATTTGAAAGTAANGTTAATACTGATATTTATAGTGAATATTATCCTATAGAAATAATTAATGATTTNTTTAATACANTAGAAATAAATATGGTTTTAAATGATAANNATAAAAAGAAAGTTATTAATTTTAATAGAGAANTTGATNTCGATTTTGATTATAGTTTATTANTTGGTCCTATGCAGTATATTCTTGAAAATAGTGATTTTAGTTTATATAGAAAGTATAATTCACTTAATGATAGTANNAAAATTGAATATATAATGAATTATTGGAATTTANATNATAANGAAAAGAANAATTTATTTGAAGAATTTTATAAAAGAGTTATATATACTAATAAAAATTTTGGTTATAGNTCNGCNTCTGGATGGGAAAGTGANAGAGGGAAAGTTTATATTATTTATGGAAAACCAATAGATGTAAAAAATCAGTTTGATATNGATGGTGATTATGAGATTTGGATATATAAAAANAATTTGCAGTTTGTTTTTATTAATAGATATGGNATTTATGAATTATATAATCAAAATTATTAAATTNNTTTAATTATGGNAAAATTTTCATATTCAAGAATTAATACTTACAATCAATGCCCNCAAAAATATAAAATCCAATATATAGATAAANTATATTCTTCTAATAATAGTATTGAAGCATTCATGGGTAAAAGTGTTCATGATGTATTAGANAGAATTNATTCTATAAAANATTTAAAAAATAAATTTATTTCATTTGATTTNTTAATGGAAATGTATTGTGANTATTGGNAAGAACAATGGNATGANAATATATTTATTTCAAGATTTAAATATAANCANATTAAAAATGATAAAAGTATTATTTTTAATAATAAGTCTATTGAACAAATATATTATAAAAAAATGTTNGANGATGGTAAAAGATGNTTATCGAATTATTATAAAAAATTTAATGATTCAGGATATTTNAGACAAAATGTTCTNGCTGTTGAATATAAATTTAATATTAAAATTGGTNANTATGAATTTATAGGTTTTATNGATAGAATTGATAAAGATGATAATATTATTAGTATAATTGATTATAAAACTGGAACAAAACCTCACACCTTATCTAAATTAAAAAAAGATTTNCAATTATATATTTANGAAATGGTCATTAGGAATANTGATGATTTCAAAGGAATAGAAAAAATAANTCTAAATTTNTTTTATTTAANAAANGATACATACTTATCATGTATGCATAGTAATGAAGANATTTNTAAATTAGAAAAANAAAATATTNCATAATATANAATTAATAGAATCTGATNAAATTTNTAATGGTAAGGAGAGTATATTATGTGATTGGTGTTATTTNTGGANTGAATGTGAATATAAATCAATNAATAANCCNTCAATAAGNATAAATAGANATGAGTTTTTTAATANCTTGCCCTAAAAGTAAAAGTGATTTTGATTCTTATTATTATTTAAGATGGAAGNTTCTTAGAAAACCATATGATCAAAAAATAGGNTCTGAGAAAGATNCTAGAGAGNNAGATAGTTATCATNTTATGGCTTCTANTTNAGATGGAAAGTTGNTTGGTGTGGGTAGNATTCATANATGATGANNAAAAAAAATCNCAAATTAGATANATGGCAGTAGAAGAAGATTATAGAAAGAAAAATGTAGGNATGTTAATACTAAATAAATTAGAAANTTATGCAATCAATAATTCAATAGATAGTATATATTTAAATTCAAGAGAATCTGCNTTAGGATTTTATATTAAAAATGGCTATAAAATTATANAGAAATCACATGTATTATTTGGTAATTTACAGCATTGGTTAATGATNAAAAATATTAAAAAATAATATGAGNAGTCCTTATTTAAAATTTGCATATCANACATTTGGCTGNAAAGTNAATTTNGCTGATTCATGTATGATTTCAAGNCAACTTGTAGAACANGGNTTNTCTCAAGTTAATATAAANGAANATGCAGATATATNTATATTAAATACTTGTTCAGTTACAGAAAATGCNGATANAAAAGCTCAAAAGTTTATAAAGAAACTTAATNTNAAATATCCGGNATCTAAAATAATTGTGACTGGATGTTATGCAGAATTAAANCCTNCAGAAATAAGTAAAATTAAAGGNGTNTCAAAAGTAATAGGTNTAAATGATAAATTNAATANTNAGGAATATTATAATCTCATNAGTGAAAATATTATTNCAAAAANNCCAACTAGCTNTTAATGATTTNCAAATTTCNTANTCATTAAGTGAAAGAGTTAGAGCTTTTATTAAAATCCAAGATGGTTGTGATTATATTTGNTCTTATTGTACGATACCTAAAGCAAGAGGTAAAAGTAGAAGTGGCAAAATANTAGAAATAATTAATGTGATTAAAGATTTAGTAAATAATGGTATTAAAGAAATTATTTTAAGTGGAATTAATATTGGAGACTTTGGCAAGGGTAATAATGAAAATTTATTAGATTTATTGAAAGAAATTGAATTAGTTAAAGATTTAGATAGATATAGAATATCATCTATAGAACCAAATTTGCTTAGTGATGATATTGTAGACTTTTTATCTAAATCAAAAAAAGCACTTCCACATTTACATATTCCTTTNCAGTCNGGAAGTGAAAAAGTTTTAAAAAATATGAGGAGAAGATATACTGCAAAAGATTATAAAATTTTAATTAANAAGCTAAATAAAATTATTCCNAATATCTGCATAGGAGTTGATATTATTGTTGGATATCCTACTGAAAGCAAAGAAGATTTTTTAGAAACTTATGANTTTATTAATGAGTTAAATGTTAGTTATTTGCATGTTTTTAGTTATTCAGATAGNGCTAGTACTTATGCAAATAGTCTAAATAGCAAGGTGTCAAGTGANGAAAAAAAATATAGAAGAAAGTTACTGCAAAAATTGTCAAAGAGTAAGTTTTCCTCGTATGTAAATAATAATTTAAAGAGTTCTAAAAAAGTTTTGTTTGAGAATTATAATAATGGAATATTGGATGGATTAACTGAGAATTACATAAGAGTTTATAGNCCAGGTGAAAAAAAATTTATAAATCATATTAAAAAAGTTAATTTAATAAATTATGCAAATAATGATGTATATGGAGAATTAATTGCCTAATAATTTTTGTCAAATAGCAATTGCAGGTAATATAGGTGCAGGTAAAACTACATTAACTAAAAAATTATCTAAGGATTTAAATATAAATCCAATTTTCGAATCAGTTGATGATAATCCATATCTTGAAAGCTTTTATGGTGACATGAGCAGGTGGAGCTTTAATCTTCAAATATTTTTTTTACATAAAAGGTTTTCTAATCAATTAGAANTAATTAATTCAAAACAAAGTTTTGTTCAAGATCGTTCAATTTATGAAGATAAAGAAATCTTTGCTAAAAATTTAAATGATATGAAATTAATGTCAGACATTGATTGGGATACCTATTGTAATTTATTTAAAGATATGATTCAATTTGTTGATCAACCAGATCTTATAATATATTTAAAAGCAAGTACGAGTACATTAATATCTCGAATAAAAAATAGAAAAAGAGATTTTGAAGTTGATATATCACCAGAATATATTCATAGTTTAAATATATATTATGACAAATGGATTTCTAAAATCAATAAGGATAAAGTGCTTATTGTTGATTCAGATAATTTTAATATCTTTAAAGATTCTGATAAATACTTAGATATCAAAAAATCAATATTAAAAAAAGTTCCAACTTTATGTTAACAAAAATAGCAGTTTTTGCATCTGGGACAGGGTCTAATTTTATTAATATAGTAAATAAAATAGATCAATATAATTTAAATGCAGAAGTAATTTTATTAATTTCTAATAATCCAAATGCAGGAGCAGTAGAATTTGCAAAAAAAAATAATATTAATGTTAAAATTGTTAATAAATACAGATATAAAGAAGAAAAAAATATTAATAAAGAGTATAAATTATCTTTAAAAGAAAATAAAATTGATTTAATTTTACTTGCAGGATTTATGAAGAAAATTCCANNTGATTTAGTTAATATTTATAAAGATAAAATTTTAAATATACATCCTTCNTTATTNCCTAATTATGGTGGAAAAGGTTTTTATGGAATNAATGTGCATAATGCTGTTTTNAACTCTAAAGATANATTTTCAGGAGCAACTGTNCATTATGTAAATGAAAAATATGANAAAGGTCCTNTNCTAATTCAAGAGAANGTAGATGTNCGAAANTGTAATAGTCCTGGTGAGATTGCAAAAAAAGTNTTAGAAGTTGANCANAGNATTTTTCCAAAAGCNTTAAAAAAATATTTAAATAAAGAATAATTAATAATGAATAAAATTAAAAGAGCAATAATTAGTGTTTGGGATAAAACAGGCNTNGTAGATTTAGCAAAATTTTTAGTTGCTAATGAAATTGAGATNATTTCAACAGGNGGTACAAAAAAAACTTTAGAAGAANCTGGNATNCCNGTTTTATCTGTATCTNCATTAACAAATCAACAAGAAATTATGGATGGAAGAGTAAANACAATTCATCCAAATTTATTTGGAGGTATATTAGCTGATAGATCAAANAAAAATCATATNAATGATTTNAACTTGATTAATTCAAAATTAATTGATTTAGTTNTTATNAACTTATATCCNTTTATTAAAGAAGCNGTNGAGAAAAAATTAAAACTTGAGAAATCTATAGAATTCATTGATATTGGTGGACCGTCAATNTTAAGAGCTTCAGCAAAAAATTATAAGAATGTTATTCCAATATGTAATTCTAGTCAATANGAAAATTTTATAAATCAATANAAACAAAATAATGGGTTGTTTTCTGATGAAGAAAGANTNTATTATGCNAAATCAGTTTTTGAGTTAACAATGAAATATGATTATGCAATTAATCAATATTTTATAGATAATCAAAAATCTAATAATAATTTATTATTGTCTGATAATTTTTCAATTAATTTNAATAAAGATACAGACCTTAGATATGGAGAAAACCCTCATCAAGAATCTTCTTATTATTTACCTGAAGGTCAAGAAAAAATATGGAATAAAATNCAGGGAAAAAAATTATCTTATAATAATTATTTAGATATGGAGTCAGCTAGCAGTATAGCCTATGGTTTTGATAGTTTGTGTTGTGTAATAATCAAACATTCTAATCCGTGTGGATTTGGATTTGGANANAATAATTTAGNAGCTTATAATAATGCAGTAAGTACTGATCCTGTAAGTTATTTTGGAGGAATTGTTGCTTTTAATTCAGAAGTTGNTGNTGAAGAAGCAAGNAAAATGGTAGAGGTCTTTCTTGAATGTATNATAGCACCTTCATTTACTGCTGAGGCAATTAATATATTTTCTAGTAAAAAAAATCTTAGAATNATTGAGTTAGATAANANTAAAATTTTTTCTAATGCAAANGATTTAGCAATAAAGTCAGTTTTNAATGGTTATTTATTTCAACAGAAAGATCAAATTATTAATAGAGATTTTAAAGTNGTAACTGATAGAAAACCANATGAANAAGAAATGAATGCATTATTACTAGGATGGGAAATAGTTAGATATGTTAAATCTAATGCAATAGTTATAAATAATTCAAAAAAACTACTGGGTNTTGGAGCAGGTCAGATGTCTAGAGTTGATTCTGTTAAAATTGCTATTAGAAAATCTAAAGAAAATGATTTAAATTTAGTAAGTTCAATCATGGCATCAGATGCTTTTTTCCCATTTTCTGATTCTTTGGAAATAGCATCTAAAGAAGGAATTGAAGGAATTATTCAACCAGGTGGTTCAATAAAAGATCAAGAAGTAATAGACTTTGCAAATAAAAATAATTTATTTATGGTTTTTACTGGTGAAAGACATTTTTTACATTAATTTTTTAAGGTTGAGAATATGATAGATAATTTTAAAAACTTTTTTTCTGGAATTTTTTCTGGTGATATAGCAATAGATTTAGGAACNGCAAATACGATTATTTGGATAAAAGGAGAAGGTATAGTTTTAAATGAACCTTCCGTAGTAGCTCGTAATATAGTAGATGATAAGATTATAGCAGTTGGNGATGAAGCTAAGCAAATGTTGGGAAGGACAAATCCAAAAATTGAAACTATTAGACCTTTGAANGATGGTGTTATAGCAGATTATAAAATGACAGATGCTATGATTCAAGGATTTATGAGAAAAATATCAAGAAGTAGAATTTCAAGACCTCGAATTGTTATTTGTATTCCTTCAGGAGTAACAGATGTAGAACANCGGTCTGTTCGAGAATCTGCAGAACATGCAAATGCTAGTGAAGTNCATTTAATAGAAGAACCAATGGCTGCTGCAATTGGTATTGGCCTAGATGTTAGTAANCCAGTNGGAAATATGATTGTCGATATTGGAGGAGGAACAACTGAGATTGCAGTTATTTCATTAAATGGAATAGGTGCAATGGAAACTATAAAAGTAGCAGGTGATAAGCAAACTTTAGCAATAGTTGGGTGGTTTAAGTCGCAACATAAATTAGAGATTGGTGAAAGAACTGCTGAAGATATTAAATGTAATGCTGGTACAGCAGTAAGGACAAAGGGTGAACAGATTTCAGTTAAAGGTAGGGACCTTATAACAGGGATACCTAAAACTATTGAAATATCATCTGATGAAATAAGGCAAGCTTTAGCTGAGACAGTTTTTCAAATAACAACAGCTATTAAAAAAGCATTGGATAAAACGCCTCCTGAACATGCTTCTGACATTATTGACTATGGTATAGTATTAACTGGTGGTGGTGCACTATTAAAAGATTTAGATGTTCATATAAAAAATAAGACAGGTTTGCCTGTTCACATAGCTGAAGACCCGTTGTTTTCTGTTGTTAAAGGTACGGGAATGGTATTAGAGAACATTAAAAAATATTCTGAAGTACTCATTAATCCCTAAATGAGTTATCCTAAAACATTCTTTATAAACAAACGANTAATAACATTATTTATATTTTTATTTTTTTCTATATTTTTATTTTTTAGTAATAAATCTAAATATGTTGAAAAGATTGAAAGAAATATTATNGATTTTACATCGTTTGTGATTTATCCTAAAACATGGTACGAAAATATCCTTTATATAAAATCAAATAATGAGTTANTAGCACAAAATATAACTCAGTTAAAGTTGTTAAATTCAAAGTTGATTAATTATCAAAACGAAAATATTAAATTAAGAGAAATGCTTAATTTTAAAGAGTCTTATCCTAGATTAAGTTTACTTCCTGCTAATAAAGTTAATGATAATTTCACTTCTATTTTTTCAATAATAATTAATGTTGGGCTTGATGAAGAGATTGAAAAAAATCANCCAGTTATAGATATGAATGGACTTGTTGGTAAAACAATAACTATAGGTNATGTTGCTTCGAAGGTTCAATTGATTACAGATAAAAATTTTGCTGTTTCTGTGAAAGTAGGAGAAGAAATGGCTTTAGCAATTTTTAAACCAACTTTTGGTAAATATGGATATTTGGAAGGTGTTTTAAAGACATTAAAATTACAAGAAGGTGAAATTGTTTATACTTCAGGAGTTTCTGAGATTTATCCTTCAGATATNCCCGTTGCTAAAGTAGTTTCATTTACAAAGGATCAAGANAAGTTAACTCAAAATGTAGTTGTAGAAATCTTAGCAAAAATAAACGAATTNAATTATGTATTTGTTGTTAAATAATTATAAGATTATAATTAGTAATTTTTTATTTACTTTTGTATTAATTCTTTTTCAAAGTTATTCNCCATCTATTATAACTTCAGAAGAATTTTTATNAATTAAATTTGATTTNCTGCTTATTTATTTAGTCTATTTNTCTTTCTTGTATAGAGTCTATTTGATAATAATTTTTGCTTTTTTTATTGGTTTTTTCCAAGANTTGCTAATTCAATCTAATACAATAGGTCTTTATTCNTTCCTTAAAGTTCTATTTGTTTATTTTATTGGTTATTTAAANGATTCAAATAAAATATGGAATATGCAATTTAAATTTCTATTTTTACTGACATTAATATTTTTTCATAATTTTCTATATCATTATATATTTATTAATGATATTAATTTTTATGCAATATTCTANATTTTAATTGAAGCGTTTATAAACTTAGTATTAATAGTAATNATAGATAAGGTAATCTATAATGGTAAAATATTTTAAATTAAATGTATACTAAATCAAATAATCATAGATATAGAAANAGTATAATATTATCAATATATATACTTTTGATTTTNCTAGTTTTTTTTAGATATTTTAAATTGCAAATTTTAGATTATAGTAAATATCAAGAAAAGGCTGGAAACAATAGTCTNAGAAGGATTGAATTAGANGCNCCNAGAGGNATTATATATGATTTAAATAATAANCCTATTGTNGATAATCAATTTATATATGATTTAAATATTATANCTAANGATTTTGANTCAAAAACATTTAATTATGATTTGATGTATAAAATNNCAGNTATAAANNGAAGTNCAATNGANTCTATTGTATNTTTTAATAGNNNTTCTATNAAAAAATTNAAACCGGTTCTTATNGGAAGAAATATTGATTTAGAAANAAAATCAAAANTAGAAGAGAATAAATTGGATTTAAANGGTCTTTATTTTTCAAATTCACAAATAAGAACTTATATGATGGATTGNAATTTATCTCANGTCTTAGGTTATTTAAGNAAAAAAGAAAGCTTNATTGGTTTTAGTGGTGTNGAAAAATATTATCANAATGAATTAAAGGGAATTAATGGTATAGAATATCATANNGTTGATCGTTTNTCTATTGATCAAGGTNTATTTGATTGTGATGGNAATATTTTACCAATTCAAGGTGATNATTTGCATTTAACAATTGATTCTNNTCTTCANTCTTTTTCTGANCAATTAATGNATGATAATGTNGGTTCTATTATCGTAATGAATCCAGAATCNGGTGAAATTTTAACTATGTTAAGNAANCCTGATTATGANTTAAGCTCCTTTGCTGGAGAAATACCTAANAAAGTATGGANTGAAATTAATAATAATAGTAATAAACCTTTTAATAATAGANCAATNCAAAATTATTATCCNCCNGGNTCAATATTTAAATTAGTTTTATCNGCAATTGTTTTAGATAAAAACTTAATAAGTAAAAATAGAACAATTAATTGTAATGGTGTNTATGATTTTTATGATACTAAATTNCGTTGTTGGAAAGAAGATGGNCATGGAAAAACNAATTTAAACAAAGCNTTNCANCAGTCTTGNAATATATATTTTTATAATTTAATACAAATGATAGATTTTGATATGTGGTCTTCNGAAGTGAAAAAATTTGGTTTTGGAAATATTACAAATATAGATTTAAATGGTGAAAAAAAAGGTGTTGTGCCTNATAGANAATTTATGACNAATCTTTATAAGGATAAGGGTGGTTGGTCTGCTGGTCATTTATTGAATTTATCAATTGGTCAAGGTGAGATTATGGTTACTCCTATACAAATAGCAAATTTGATTAATATAATACAAAATGAAGGATATTCAATTACTCCTCATTTAAATAAGGATAATACTGTAAANAAAAATATAATTAATTATGATAAAGATGTCTGGAAAACCATAAAGCAATCTATGTATGATGCTGTTAATAAAGATAAGGGGACAGCATATAAAGCTAAAATAAATAAAAAGGGTGCTAAAGTATATGGTAAAACAGGTACGGCTCAAATATGTTCTAATTGTGATTTATTGCCTCATGCATGGTTTGCTGGATTTTTAGAGTTAAATAAAAAGAAATACTCTATAGTAATTATTGTAGAGAATGGAGGGAAGGGTTCTAATATGCCATCAATTATGGCAAGAAAAATTTTTCAATATATAGCNGATATAAATGCTTAAAGGATTGTTTGATTTTAAAAATTATTTTATTACAATTCGCTGGGTTGTATTGATTCCCATTATTATATATAGTATTATAGGTATAATGGCTTTAAGTAGTACAAGTAATTTTACTAGTTTTATATCATCAACTTTTTATAAACAATTATTATGGGCTTTAATTGGTACTATTGTTTTTTTATTAGTTCAATTTGTAAGGATACAATTTATTTATGATTATGCATATGTATTTTATTTAACAATTTTAGTTTTATTATCGATTACTTTTTTATCTCCTGTAATTGAGGGNTCACAAAGATGGATAGTGCTTGGTAAAATATATTTTCAGCCTTCTGAATTAGGNAAAATTGTTTATATAATTGGTTTGTCTAGATTATTTAATGATTATCGAATTAAAGATAGATTTAGTATTTTTTTTATCTTTTTATTGTTCATATCAGTTATNCCACCTCTAATAATATTTAAACAACCAGATTTAGGAACAGCAATAATTTATTTATCATTAATTCTACCAATTTTATATTGGTCTAATTTTGATGTAAAATTAATATTATTAATGATTTTTCCATTTATAAGTATGGTAGCATCATCAAGTATAGTTTTCTATTATATATGGATGGTATTTGTATTGTGTTATTTGTTTATTATTAATAAAACAATTTTATTTAAAATATTTCACTTTACAATAAACTTATTTACAAGTGTAGTAACTCCATATATATGGACAAATATTTTAGAAAATCATCAAAGAAATAGAATTATTTCATTTATAGATCCATTTAGTGATCCTATGGGTAATGGATATCAAGTTATTCAATCAATGATTTCTATAGGTTCAGGTGGGTTTTGGGGTAAAGGTTTAGGGGCTGGTACTCAAACACATTTAAAATTTCTTCCTGTAAGAGACACAGATTTTATTATATCAGTTGTATCAGAAGAAATGGGCTTTTTTGCTATAACAATTATTTTATTATGTCTAAGCTGGTTTGTTTATTGGGTTGTTGATTATTCTCAAAGAATTGAAAATAATTTTATTAGTACTTTATTGATAGGATTATGCAGTTTAATTTTCATGCATGTTATTATTAATATGTCTATGATATCTGGCTTATTACCCGTCACAGGNCTTCCCGTTCCATTTATAAGTTATGGAGGTTCATTTTTCTTGACCTGTAGTATTGGNATAGGTCTCATTAACAATATTATTAATAATCATATTTAATATTTTAATAGATTGAATTTTATAGATTTCAATTTGTAAATTATAACATATTGAAACCACTTAAAATATATCATTTAACATCTGAACTATTTCCATATGTTCAGTCAACATCTTTATCTGAATTCTCTAAATCGATATCTATTTTCCTAAATGATCAAGATAATTTTGATATGCGAACAATACATCCTAAATATGGATTTATTAGCGAGAGAAAATATATATTAAGAGAAGTAATTCGATTAAAAGATATGGAAGTTGATTTTTCTGGAAAAACAGAATTGACTAATGTTAAGTCTGCATTTATTCCNAATACAAGATCTCAAGTCTATTTTTTAGAATTTAATGATTATTATA
The DNA here is from genome assembly GCA_002705605.1 of Fidelibacterota bacterium. GTDB lineage: Bacteria > Fidelibacterota > Marinisomatia > SCGC-AAA003-L08 > D37C17. Next base: position 14,617 of record PAJD01000006.1, read on the forward strand.
AAGATTTACCGGATTTACTATATAAATCAAGAAATGGNAGAGTTTATAAGGATAATGCAGAAAAATTTTCATTTTTTGTTGAATCTTCTTTAGAGACATTAAAAAAATTGTTTTGGGTACCNGATGTAATAATTTTTAATGATTGGCAAACCTCANTGTTGCCTCTATTGCTTCAAAAAAGAATCAAAAATGACCCNTGGTTCAAAGATATTAAAACAGTTTTTTTCCTTCATAGTAANTCTTCTTATTATAATTTTCCNAATACTTTATTTNATAATTTAGNTATTGANCATAACAAGANAAAAGGAAGNCAAAATTCAATGGAAATTGCNATTAATAATGCAGATTTTACTTTTGTATTTGATGATTTNAAAGATAAAAAAGTAAAGTCATTATTAANNNGTAATAATCATAANATTATTGGTTCAATAGATNATTTGAAAAGTTCTGAGAAANTGGATNTATTTAATTCTATTAGTAAAGAAGTATCTTCATTGATTTAAATGAAAAAAAAACTATTTTTTTTTAAATCTCTTTTTATTTTTATTCCTTTATTTATTTTTTCTTGTAAAGAAGATTCTTCTATTATTTTAACACCTGATGGTGGTGAGACTTATAATTTTGAAATCTTTAAGCTGGAATTTGATAATTCATTTTCCTATCAAGATGCAGATTTTAATGCTGGTGAAAGCTCAAGATTATATTTGGGGAGTAATGATTATAATGAAAATTTATATATATATATAAAAATAAAGGAAGAATTATTAATTAATAATCCTTTGTGTGATGCAGATGAGCTCTTAAATATTAATAGTATCGATTTAAAATTGCCAGCTATTTCAGATTTTTCAGATTTAAATGAAAATTTAATAGATTCATCTTATATTAATTTTTTTAATGATGAAAATAATCCTGAATTTTATATAAACGCATATAAATTAAATAATACTATTAATGTTGAACAAAACAATAGTTCTGCTTTCCATCAAGAAGATTTTTTAGATTTAAATAATTTATCTCAAAATATTAAACTTCCTATCAATATAAGTAATATTTTTGATTACATATCTATAGATTTAAGAGGTTATTTATTGTCTGAATATATTCTATCTGAAAGTCAAATTGATTGCAGCATTTTAGATTATGACGATTGTTTATGTAACCAGATAGATGAAAATGATAATTGTATTGATTTAAATGATGATTGTTATTGGAGTAATCCAGATAATAATGAAAATGGAAATTTTTGTTTTAATAATCAATCAACTCAATTAGAAATAATGCTTGATGATTATTGTTCTGGGGTTGGTAATGATATCGATATTGTATTAGAATTTAGTAACTCTAATTTAACAACTAAGATAATTGAATTATATTCATCTGACAATTCAAATATTTATAATAGTCCTTATTTATATGTTAAGTATGATGTAAATGGAACTTCTCAAGAATATATCAATAGATATTCTATAAGCTCAGTTCAATCAAATTATTTTAATAGTGAAACTGATTTTTTTACTAACATTAATAATGAGTCTGATTTGTATGGTACTGTAGTGGGCCTAGATCCCTCTCTAGTTAATTTTATTAATTTAGATAATGATAATAATTTAGATTGTAATATTAATGATTGTTTAGATATTCAATCCAATACAATAATAGAAGATGAATTTAATGATGTTATATTTGAATATGAAGTTGACTTAAATGAAGAAATACTTGATTCTTTTACAGAAATNAANTTTTATTTTAATAATGTAAGTTTTGTCTTTCAAGATTTAGATCCATCATTAGATAATTGGAATGATTGTGGAACTGATGGTGATTGTATGATTTTAGATGAAGATGGTACNCAGNATAATTNGGNTTTTGATTTAGGTGAAAATANTGANGGNAATTCAAATTGGGATTTNCAAGATTNNAATNCNAATGAAGANTTTGANTTGCTATATGATTCTTATGAATTATTTGATGATTATGGTTTAGACTCATGCCCTGATGAAAATGAATCAGGTNATAATACATGTNANAGTGAAAATAGNCTTTATAATAATCTCGGAACTGAAAATAATAACATATGGGATCAATCAACTGATGGATATGATGGAGANGGNAATTGTAGTAAAAATGAATGTGAACAATTTGAAGATTTTGGCTTTGATTTAGTTGATGATTTNTATGAATCTGGATGTTTTGATTCAGAAAATGTTTATGGTTCATNTATTGATTACTTNTTAATGAATACTTANATTGATATTTATAATGAATTTANTTCTAATTTTCCNNATNCGGAATTAGATACTTATACAAATGATTTAAATCAAACAATATGTGGAGAATTACATTGGNTAGAAAATTGTATAACGTGTTCAACAGATGATCCAAATGGTGATAATTATATGATTGATCCAAATCAAGATGATTATGANTTNGATAATAATANTGAAGGTAAAGAAAATAATTTATTTTGGGATTATGAAGATATAAACAATAATTCTCANTTTGATATTGATGAAGATTTATTTGAATTATTTTTTGATTATGGNANTGATGGTATNCCNGATTTATANGAGAATTATAATACTATTATTGCGGATGATAATTATGATATTAATGAAAATCCAGAAGGAACAGAGAATAATCAAAAGTGGGATTATATTGATATGAATGGTAATAATGAATTTGATATTGAATATGATATATATGAACCTTTTTTTGATTATGGAATAGANCAATTATTATCATATCAAGAANATGGNTATAATTCAAATGGGAANNAANATAATTTAATATATGATTATTATAATAATGATGTTAGAGAAAATTTTTATGATTATGGNTTAGATCAATGTCAAGATGGTTATGAAATTGGTANTAATGAATGTTGTGAAGATNGTAACTGTANNAATAATGNNTCAGATTTAAATNTCGATAATTATATTATNGATCCAAANAATGANAATTATGATATTGATGAAAANCCTGAAGGAACNGANAATAATNAAATNTTAGATTGGGAAGATTTAGACCAAGATGGATTGTGGACAGATTATGATGANGGNGAAAGATGGTATGATTATGGATATGATCATAAACAAAATAATGAAGAATCTAATTATNTTTCAAATTCNGCTGATTTAACATTNGGNNCAAATTTATATAGNTTANCTATTNATAATGANGATTATGTAGANGAATNAAATAATNTANTAGAATTTTCTCAACCTTCNTTTTCAAGNNATGATCAATTAGCGCTTTGGATTTCATCTATTGAAAGAGTTGGNGAAAATAAATATAAAATAAANGTNAATGTTTATTCATTATTNGAGATAAAAGCTTTTCANTTTCAATTAAAACATATTCCATTTTCAAGTGAAATAGAAACTNTTGATAATCAGTCTTTGTATTTATTCTCATATGAATTTAATGATGATAATGGTAATTATTTTCCTGAATCAAATGAAGTNGTTGAAAATGGCTTAAAATATATTATTGATGCAACTATTTATGATTTACCAGATATTTGCTTAGATGGTAGCTGCGATACGAATAATATCTATGAATCTAATTTGTTTAATCTTTGTTATGGGTATGGGATTAAAAATTCTTTAGATTTTTTTAATACTAATTATTCATTAAGTGATTTTATTAATAATCATTCTAATTCTAATATTTCCAATGAATTTACTAATTTAGTTTTATATTTTGATAAAACTGAAAATTCTAATCATTTTATCAATAGTGAGTCTGAAATTTTATTTGAATATTTTAATCAAGATGATAGCAGTTATAAAATTTTTGAATATATAAATAATCAGAATGTAACAGAATCTATGGATTCAATAAAAATTAATATAGGATCATTAATCCAAAAATATATTAATAATGATTATGAATATGATGGAATTAAAATGACTTTATCTGATGANAATTATAATTTNAATAATTTATCAATAATTTATAATGAAAATGATGATAANTATAACCCAAGATTGGAAATATTTTATTCAGAATGAAGTNTATTTATTCATTNATATTATTCNCTTTCTTATTTTCTCAAACATCAACTTTATCATTGACTGGTTTTGGAGAATATATAAATACACATGATGCATCATCTGTNGGNATNGGAGACTCAAAGTATTTTAATGGATATTCAGATAGANTTAATTTTTCATCTTGTTCTTCATATTGGAAATCATCTTTTTCAAATTTGATAATGTCTATTGATGTNCATAATTATTCATTAGAATCTGATAATTTGGTTTCTAATAATTTTAAAATGTTATCATTTTCNTTCCCTGTAGGAAATAATAAAGCCGTTTCACTTGGTATGAATCCGTTNCTAAGGTCNAANATTNCTGTNTCTGAACTAGATTATGTATTTATACCTGCTCAAAATTCTCCNACAGGAAANCCTCTNGCTTATAATACNGATTATTCATTTAAAGGAGGAGTNTCAGAGTTTTTTNTTTTATATTCATCAAANTTGACTGAAAAAGTTTCTTTTGGTTTTAAGTGGAGCAAATTATTNGGTAGTAGTGAATATAAATATTTATTAAACCTTTATAATGTTAGTTTTGATAGTAGTGAAAATATTTCATATGATTTTAATAACATNGAATCATTTATTAATAATCAAACTTATTCTTCNGATAAATATAATATTGAATTTAGATGTGATTTTAAAAAATATGAATTTATTTTAGNATATAGTCAANCAAANCCTTTAAATATAANTTTNACACCATANTTTGATACNTTGGGTAATTTGAATACAGAAAACTATTATATAAATGATAATTTGTATGAACGTGATTTTGGATTNAAGTATAANCTAAATGAAAATTTTGGANTTATTTATGAAAATCATTTTTATAANTCNTTTAATTCTTATGATTTNTTAAATATTTTAAATAATANTGTNAATAATATTAAATCTAATCATCTTGGTATATATTCTNNCGATTATAAGAAACCAAATTCTAAGATTAATAAATCAATANTAAGANTAGGTGTATATCAAAAGGTATATNATNTAAATANTTATNAAATTCAAGATTCAGGNTTAACATTGGGACTTGGAATAAATTATTTTAATACTAAAAATTTTNTAGATATATCTTTTAAATTNGGNAATAANAANTTTACAAATAATATNTANAATGATGANAATTATTATCAAATNATTTTATCAATAGTTAGNGGAGAAAAATGGTTTGTAAATGAAAGGGAAAAGTAAAATGTATAAAAGTATTATGGCTTTATTATTNNTAATGTCTAGTATTGTTTTTTCATATGANGATGAATATGAAGANGTTTTTGAACCACAATGNGATATGGATTTTGATGGAGAAAATGATTGNAGTTTATTTNTAAGTTTTGCTTCNACAAATTGGAAAGGNAAGGATTATAGAGGNTGTATTGATCANTATAAAACAGCNATTTATTGTGGATGTGTTANAGGTGATGANAANAATTTATNNAGATACTTAGGTAGATCTTTTATTGAAGTTGGTAANCCAGATAGTGCATCATGGGCTTTTAATCAAGGNTTAAAGAATAATCCAAATGATGANGTNCTTTTAGANTATGCTGCNTGGAATGCTGGTAAATTAAANAATATTCAAGAACAATTATATTTNATNGAAAGNTTNCTTGAAATNAATCCTGAAAATGTTAGNGCACTAGAGAGNATGAATGATACTTATAAGAAGAATGAAATGTTTGAAGAACAGCTTAGNATNTTAGAAGTATGGTTAAATATAGATTCTGAAAATAAAAAAGCNATNTCTGAAAAAAAAGTAGCATATAGTAAACTNGGAAAAGATGAAATAGAAATTGATAAGGAAAGATGGAATGGTGATAAAAGTAATATNCANTATGGNTTNGATTATGCTGANGGNTTAATAGAAAAAGGNGATAATGAATTGGCAATTGATGTTTGNAATGAATTAATGGTTTATGATGATANTAATAAAAGNTTNTTAAAAGTTATTTCAAATGCATTNATTAATTCTTATCAAGAGAGNAANGCATTGCAGTATTTNGAAAAATTAGGAGNATTAGATAGNAACAATATAAACACNTTATTAGANATTGCAGATGTTTGTATGAATATTGGAGAGTTTAAAAAAGGGTATAATTGGGTAAATAAAGCTATAGCNNTAAAAACATCNCCAGGAAAATGTTATTTTCAAAGAGNTGAATTATTAGTTGCATTNGTTGANTATAATATTGGTGATGAAGTTGATTTTTGTGATCGACTTGTATATGATTTAGCATGGGAAGATTATAATACNTCNTATAATAATGGGTANTTNAATGCAAAGGTTTATAAAGATCAATTAGATGATTTTATAACTACAAAAGGAGATTGGTTTTTAAATGCTGAAAAGTTTNAAGAATTATCTCCTTCTAATGATGATTGTTATAAATTNAAGGGATCTGATTGTTATAAATGGTTGGANAGAAAAGTATATTCAAANAGGTAAACAAATGAANNATAAAATTGCNATAGGGTGTGATCATGCTGCNTTTAATGAAAAAGAAAAATTAAAAANNTTTTTAATTANTAAAGAATATGAATTNNTTGATGTTGGAACANATTCTTCTGATTCTGTTGANTATCCTTCTTTTGGNCATNAAGTTGGTAAAATGGTNGTTANNAATGAAGTTAANAAAGGTATTGTTATTTGTGGNAGTGGNATTGGNATNTCNATAGCTGCAAATAAANTTAAAGGTNTTAGAGCTGCATTATGNACATCTACTGAGCATGCTGAAATGAGTAGAAAACATAATGATGCAAATGTATTAGCNTTAGGTGCAAGAATGACAGANTTTAATNTAATTTTANAAATTGTTGATGNTTGGCTTAATACAGANTTTGAAGGTGGTAGGCATNTNAACAGAGTTAATTTAATAGAAATTTAGATAAGATGAATAAAATTAAAGAATATGATNTAGAATTATATAGTTGTATTGAAAAAGANTTAAAAAGAGAAAGAAATACATTAGANCTTATTGCTTCTGAAAATTTTACNAGTANTAATGTATTAGANACTGTNGGNAGTATATTAACAAATAAGTATGCTGAAGGNTANCCTGGTCANAGNTATTATGGTGGTTGTGAAGCAGTAGATGAAGTTGANAATATTGCTAAAGATAGATTNAAAAAATTATTTAATGCAAAATATGCTAATGTTCAACCACATTCAGGTTCTCANGCAAATATGGCTGTTTATTTAACTATGCTAANNCCAGGTGATAAGGTTATGGGTNTAGATTTAGCTCATGGTGGACATTTAACNCATGGNAGTAAAGTTAATTTTTCTGGACAGTTTTATGATTTTATTTCATATGGNTTAGAAAAAGAAACAGGNAAAGTNAANTTTGATAATGTTTTAAAAATTGCAAAAGAGCATAATCCTAAATTAATTATTTGTGGAGGAAGTGCATATCCACGATATATAGAATTTNAAAAATTTAGAGAAGTTGCTGATTCAGTTGATGCATATCTTATGGCAGATATAGCTCATCCATCAGGTTTAATAGCTANTGGAGTACATCCTTCTCCTTGGCCTTTTTGTCATGTNGCAACATCAACAACTCATAAAACNCTACGAGGTCCTAGNGGTGGAATAATTATTGCTGGNGAAGATTTTGAAAATAAATGGGGTNTTGTAGCACCTAAATCTGGCAGAATTAAAATGATATCTGAATTGCTTGATAAGTCTGTTATGCCTGGTATNCAAGGTGGTCCATTAATGCACTCAATTGCAGGNAAGGCTATTGCTTTTAAAGAAGCTCTNGATCCNTCTTTTAAAATTTACTGTAAAAANATTGTTTCTAATGCTAAAACTTTAGCTGAAGAATTAAAACTTAAAGGTTATAATCTTGTTTCTAANGGAACAGATACACATTTAGTNCTNATCAATTTAACNAATAAAAATATAACAGGNAAATTAGCTGAACGTAAATTAGAAGAAGCAGGAATTACAACAAATAAAAATATGGTTCCATTTGATGAAAAATCNCCATTAGTTACAAGTGGTATAAGAATTGGNACTCCAGCAGTTACAACCAGAGGAATGGGNTCTATTGAAATGAAAAAAATTGCTAATTTAATAGATANTGTTTTATCAAATATAGATGATGAAAANAATATTAATAATNTTAAATCCTCTGTTGAAGAATTGTGTGGTTCTTTTNATCTATATCCAAGTATGTAATATTNCTATTTATTTTAAATTATATTTAATATAATATCATAATATGTATTCATTNTTAAAATATCCGATAAAAAAGATTATATCTTTATTTGAAGAGTTTGGAAGATTTGTAATGTTGATTGTGAATGTTTTTAGATCTTATAGCTCNTGGTCATTATACTTNAATAATTCAATTGATCAAATGATTATTATAGGAACAAAATCTATTCCTATAGTTATTTTAACAAGTTTTTTTACAGGCATGGTNNCTTCAGTTCAAGCTTCTTANCAAATGGAATCATCAATNACTCCAAAATGGATTATAGGAAGTCTTGTTGGTGANACTATGTTANTAGAGCTAGCNCCAGTTATAACATGTTTAGTATTNGCTGGNAGAATTGGNGCTACAATNGCNGCTGAANTTGGAACGATGAGAGTAACAGAACAAATTGATGCANTAGAATCTATATCTCTTGANCCNATTGCTTATTTAGTATTNCCNAGAGTTTTTGCTGGNTTNATTATGTTNCCANTTTTAATAATTATTGCAGATATNTTTGGAATTTCTGGAGGTGTNTTTGCNGCAGCTACATCTNTAGATATTGATACNTATCAATTTATGAAGGGTTTTAAAACTTGGTTTAAACCATGGGATGCTTGGTATGGTATAATCAAAGGATTATCATTTGGTATAGCNATTACTTCAATNTCATGCTTTTANGGATTTTATACAAAAGGNGGAGCAGCTGGAGTNGGTAAATCTACAACATCTAGTGTTGTTGNNTCTTGTGTAGCTATAATGTTATTAGATTATATTTTAGCAGCATTGTTATTATGATAGAATTTAGAAATATATATAAATCTTTTTCATCTAAAAATATATTGAAAAATATATCTTTCAAAATTCAAGAGGGTGAATCAGTAGCTATTATTGGNCAAAGTGGNGAAGGTAAAAGTGTTTTATTAAAACATTTTAATGGGTTGATGATGCCTGATAGTGGNCAAGTNATTGTACATAANAAAGTAATTAATAAATTATCATTNTCAGAATTGCAATTTGTAAGNAAAAATATGTCGATGGTTTTTCAGTTTGGAGCTTTGTTTGATTCTTTNTCTATAAGAGATAATATATTAATTTCTTTAGATAACAACACCTCTTTAGAAGACAAGGATAAAGAGAGTAGAGTCGTTGAGTCTTTAAGTGAAGTTAATTTGTCTAATATAGAGCATTTATATCCAAATGATTTATCAGGTGGAATGAAGAAAAGAGTTGGTATTTCAAGGGCAATTTCAATAAGACCAAAATATATTTTATATGATGAGCCAACAACGGGATTAGACCCTATTAATACTGGAAAAATTATTAAATTAATGAAAAAGATTAAAAGAAATAAAACTATTACCTCTGTTGTAGTAACTCATGAATTAAAAATTGTAAATGAATTTGCTACAAGAGTAATTATGTTAAAAGATAGTAATATTGTTTTTGATGGTACTCCAAAAGAGTTAAATTCTTCTAAAGATAAATATATAAAATCTTTTATATTAGGTAAAGAGTGAGGCTTATGAAATATAGTAAACTAAGTATAATTGGATTAGTGGTGTTTTTATCAGTTTGTGTATTCTTTTATGGAATAAGATTTTTACAAGATGAGTCTTTTCAGAAATCAAATTTTGCATTCAATGTTGTATTTAATGATTTGCAAGGATTAGATATTAGTGATGATGTTAGAATGTTAGGTAAAAGAATAGGTAGAGTTACAGGAACAAAAATAATTGGTGAGAAAATAGCTGTAGAGCTTACCATTGATAATAGTTTTGCATTTAAAATTCCTATTGATTCTAAAATTGAAATTACTCAAACTGATATAATGGGAAGTAAATTTATTTCTATTTATCCAGGTAAAGATAATGATAAGTTTATACTTGATAATGAAACAATTGCTGGTAAAAATGCAGAAGTTGCATCATTAACAAAAGATATTGGAGATGTAGCAAATAGATTAAATCAAACATTTGGTACTGAGCAGAAAGAACAAATAGTTAATACTATCTCTAATATTGAATCGGCAACACAACAGTTAGAAGAGTTTATATCTTTAAATAAGGATATTATATCTAATAATGATAAACAAAGCTTAAGCAATATTATATCAAATATAGATGATATATCTGAAAATTTAAATAATTTATTAGATGGTGAAAAAAATAAACTGAGTAATTCTATAGACAATTTTAATTCATTTATGGAAAAAATGCCATCTATTTCAAGTGAAATTGATGAAATTCTTATAGATGTAAATTCAGTTGTTAAAAACTTAAATAGTGGTGAGGGTTCTTTATCTAAACTATTAAATAATGATGAATTGTATGATAATATTAACGGTTTAGTGCTAGATGCAAGATCTATATTAGATGATGTTAAAAATAATCCAGCTAAATATTTAAGAGCGTGGTTTGAAGCTAAAAAGAATTAGGAACAAATTCCTTCTTTCTTATTATAAAATAATAGAGTTTGTATATATACTAATATTTATATAAATTAGAAAAGTATTTAAAAAGGAGTATAATTATAGTTAATTGTTAATAGGTTACTTTGATTGAAAAAAATAAAGAAGTTTTTTTAATTGTACCGTATTGGCAATNCTATAATCTTAACCGGGTTTAGTAAAGCCCGGTTTTTTTTTAAATATAAAGGGGATGATAAAATGAAGAATAGAATAAAAATTTTATTTACAATATTNCTTGTTTCAAAAGCTTTTTCTGTTGGTGAAGCTGGNGCAGTTTTTTTATTAATTAATCCAGGTTCATCTGCAGCAGGTGCTGGTGAAGCTCAAGTTGCTAAAGTTGATGATGCATATGCTTCNTATTATAATCCAGCTGGTCTTGGTTTTTTAAGAGGGAAAGAAGTAGTTATGCAACATGTNAATTGGTTGCCAAATTTAGCTGATGANATTTTTTATGACTTTTTAGCTTATAGNCAATCAGTTAAAGGTCTTGGTACNTTNGGNGGNCATTTAATTTATNTNAATTTAGGTGAACAGCAAGGTATGGATGCNCANGGNAATGCNACTAATTTATTTAAAAGNTATATGATGGCATTTAATTTAAGTTATGGAACTCAGATTGCTGAAGATAAATCAGTTGGAATGAATTTTAAAGTTTTTTATCAAAAATTAGCGGATGATGTTGTNCAGGGNGAAACGGGAGACCCTTATTCAACAGATTTTGCTTTTGATATTGGTTATNTNCANAANTTTGGTANAGATATGCAACATCAATTTGGNTTTTCTATACANAANATAGGTCCTCCTATNGATTTTATNGATAGTCAACAAGCAGATCCNGCACCAACAAANATGAAATTTGGNATATANTCNGAGTTATATGATGATGGAATAAATAAAATTAATTTATTATTTGATGCAAATAAACTTCTTGTTGCATCTTATCCTGCAATGGATTGGAATGGAGATGGAGTAATTAGTGGAAGTAAAGAAGAATCACATATAGACCCTTGGTATAAAGGTGTTGTTACGGCCTGGTTAGATGATTGGTATTATGGTGGTGACTANGATCTTTGTGANGACCCNTGNGGNCAATCTACAATAGATAAAGATATTGTATCATCATTTGGTACAGCAAGAGATAATCGTATTGGTGGATATTATGAAATTGCAAATTTTGATTATATAAATAATGAAAATTTATATGCAACTTTATCAAGTCTAGATGGTGCATTAGGTGAATATGCAGATTATTGGAGTGCTGGTCTTTTATATGATGATATAGAAAATAATAATTTAACTGCTTTTGAAGGTGAATATTTAACATCTATAGATTGGTTTATAAATAATAATCCAAATGCATTATCTGGAAAGATAAGTAAATTAGAAGATCAAATTGTATATGTTCCAAATTATTCTGGTTTTTGCAATGAAGTTTATTCTCCTTATGATGGAAATGTTTATGCTGAGGGTGTAAATGTCGAATGGCATGGCTATTCACTTTGTTATGATTCCCAAGGTGAGTCTTCTATGAAACCTGCTAATTTAGGTTCTTTTAATGATCCAACTTGGATTATGAATCAAAATGATGATTATGATGGTCTTTCTTATATAGATTTGCCACATGATGGTTTAGGTGATTTTGATGTTTTTGATCCTGCTTGTGATTTTGATCAAAATTATATTTGCGACAATCAAGAACTCAATGGTGTTATAGAATCACCACAAAATGGTCAATCACATTTTGATGTTGAAGTAAACGATAATGGTGAATATGATTTTTCAGATTCTGAGTATGGAGTTTATAATGCACATGGCAATTTTGAAAAGGGTACTGGAGACCAAAGAGAATTCAAGAATGAATTAGAAGAGATGATTTATAATTTTGGTCTTGAATGGGAATATACTCAAAATTTTGTTATGAGACTTGGTTTTATATATGATTTAGAAGGTGATATAAAAAACCCAACATTTGGAGCTGGACTCAATTTCAACAATTATGGCTTTGATTTTGGATATACAGCTGGAGATAAGGGTCATCCAAGAGAAAATACAATGTTTTTCTCTTTATCTATGGGGTTATAAAATTTGAATAAGAAGTTTTTTTATTTTTTATTATTAACTCATTTTGCTTATTCATACGATATTGAGTTAAAAGTTAATGAATCTAAAATTAATTTAAATCCTAGAAATTCTAATTTTTCCTATTTGGTAGGGGTAATGGTAGAGTTTGTACAGGATAATAATCCTGAGACTTCTGGTGATGGAAAATTTTTAGTAGATGATGATTTAGCTTATATAAATTATTCAGATATTCAACGTTGTGATAAAAGTTCTAAATTAGTTATTGACCTGCCCCCGCATAATCCTGAATATTTTAATTTACAAATGGAAGCAGTAAAAAATTATTATGAATCTATAACTAACAATGCTATAACATTTGAAATAGATATAATAGATAATATATATCAATTAAGTCAATCAATGACATATTATGCAACCTCTGATCAAAAGATTGGCTCATTATTTTCTGATTCTATGGAATTGGCTTCAAATGATATTGAGCAATATATTAGTATAAATAATATTGATTTAAATGATGTTTTATTTGTTGTTTTCCATGCTGGTTTAGGTCAGGAAGCATCTCAAGAATTTGATCCAACTATCTACGATATAAGAAGTGCTTATATAGATCCAGATATGCTTGATAATGTGCCTTTATCATCATGGACTAGTATTAATAATATTCAAAGAGGAATAGTCCTTCCTGAGACTCTTAATTGGATATTTTATGATGTAATTGAAGATATATTTCCTGTGAGTTTTATAGAAGAAGATGACTTGAATAATTTATATTGTGATATTCAGATAGGTATGACGGGTTTATTTGCTCATTTATTGGGCTTTCATTTTGGATTTCCTCTTATGTCTAATGTTGATACTGGAGATACAAGAATTGGGAAATTTGGTTTAATGGACACAGGTTGGTCTAATATGAATGGAATAATTCCACCTAGACCAAATCCTTGGACAAGATCAAATATATCACAGAGTGTTNTAGGTTGGGTTGATGTTATTGAAAATAATNAGAGTTTATATCAAAANCAATCTTTATTAATAGATGTTGATGCTATTAGTGATAATTCTGANCAAATATATAAATTTGATATTTCAGATAATGAATATTTTCTAATTGAAAATAGAAATAATAGATTTGATGTAANTGGTCAATATTCAAATATGTCAATAGAAGATATTATCAATGATGANAATCAATTTGATGAGNATTATNTAGAAGAGAATGATGATTTTNTGAGCATATTTGATGTTNTAGNTTTTTTTAGTTCAAATAATAATTATGATATTTTTGAAATTAATTCTACATATAATNTAATTACCAAGGTTAAAAATTATGATTATGGACTACCTGGTTCAGGTATTNTNATTTGGCANGTTGATGAACCGTNTATTGAAGATTATTTAANTGGAGTTAATAATGATTTAATGAATAAGTCAATTTCATTAGAAGAGGGTGATGGTATTGAGCATATTGGAAATCCTAATTATTANTTATTTACTGATTTTTCAAAAGGTAGTAAAGGAGATTTNTGGTATTTATCNAATGATTTTTATCAATATATAAACTANCAAGGTTATGAAAATCAAAANTACCTTAATAATCCTATNNTTTTTGGNAATGAAAGNATCCCTAATTCAAATACTAAAAATAATATAGAATCTTACATTTATTTTGAAATAAAAGATAATGTTAGCAATAGTATGACAGTAGAAATTATTAAAGATTANAANCAATTATTTGATGTNATATATCTTGANGATGATACTTCNATAATTGGTAATAATAATAATGGATGTATTTATTATAATGATTCTAATATTATTTATGAAATGTGTTCAGATGGTATTATTAATGAGCTGAGTCAAGATGATATATATTCTGGAGACTTGAGTTCTGTTAATCTAAATACAAAAATTTTAGTTGATGTAAATTCCAATATATTCTTAGTAGAAAATTCAAATTATTATATTGATAATGGTCAAGTAGGTAGTAATATCCCTTATCCTAAAGGTTATTATAGCAATTTGCAGCAAATGGAAGAAGTGCAAGATGCGTTATCTCTTGGTGATGTTGATCTAGATGGATATGATGAGAAAATAATAATTGTTAATAATAGTTTGCAATGCGTTAATTCAAATGAATCTATTTGTTCTGGTTTTCCTATTGAAGGTAATTTTGAAGGAATTCCTTTAATTGTTGATATTTTAGAAAATGATAATAAGCCAGAAATTATTTGTAAAAATGGTGAAGTAATATCAATTATGGATAATCAAGGTAATATAAAGTTTAATATTCCAAGCTATAGCGATGATAAAGATATAAGCATTATTCCAAATTGGGGATCTNATAATGCNGCATTAATTAATGGTAATATGTTATTTGTATTTGATAATTATAATTCTAATTATTCATATTGGCATAACCCTAACTCTAATAGTTATAATAATNCAATTGTTTCTGGNCCTNCAAATAGACANGGNCTGGGTTCTGTTATGGGTGGNGTNGATATATCTANAGCATATAATTATCCAAATCCAATAGTAGATGGATTAACAAGGTTTAGATTTTTTGTACTTAATTCTAANAATGTAAGTATTAAAATTTATGATGCAGCTGGTATTTTGATTGATANATTAAGTAAAGATAATTTAGTTCATAATGAATATAATGAGATTATATGGGATGCCTCAAAATNAAANTCAGGTNTATACTTTGCAGAGTTGAAATCAGATTTTGATGAATCAAAATTAATTAAGATNGTAGTTATAAAATGAAAAAATATTTTATCTATATAATNTTATTTTCATNTCAATTATTTNCTCAATTANATTGGTATAATCATCCTGAATTAGATTGGAAAGAGTTAGAAACAGAACATTTTATTATTTGNTTNCATNATGAAACAAAAAGAAGTGCTNTTGAAACAGCAACTATTGTAGAAAAAATTTATGATAAANTAACTGNACTNTATGATTTTCATCCAGANAATAAAACATATATAATTATTAAAGATGTTGATGATTATTCAAATGGCTCTGCATATTTTTATGATAATAAAATTATTATATGGGCAAAACCCCTGGATTATGATTTAAGAGGATCNCATAGATGGCTACAAGATGTAATAACTCATGAATATACGCATATAGTTCAGTTAGGTGCATCTATGAAATATTCAAGAAATATTCCTGGTTCATATTTGCAAATTTTGTCTTATGAAGATGAAAAAAGGGAAGATGTATTATATGGTTATCCTAATCAGATAGCAAGTTATCCAATTCCTGGAACTTCAGTTCCACCTTGGTTTGCAGAAGGAACAGCTCAGTATATGTATAATGGAGCAAATTATGATTATTGGGATTCAATTAGAGATATGATTTTAAGAGATAGAATTATTAATGATAATTTATTGACATTTGATCAAATGAATACTTTTGGTAAGAAGGGAATTGGTAATGAGTCAACATATAATCAAGGATTTTCTTTGACAAAATATATCGTTAAAAAATATGGAGAAGAATCATTGAAAGATATATCAAATGAGTTATCTAATCCTTTTTCATTTTCAATTAATAGGGCTTTAGAAAAATCTATTGGAATTTCAGGTTATGAAATTTATGAAGATTGGAAAGATGAACTTGAGAATATATATAATAAACAGTTAAAAAATATAGATAAGAAAGAAAAAAAATATAATATAATCCAAGATAAAGGAACGACAAATATTCATCCAGTTTGGTCATATGATGGTTCTAGAATTGCTTATTTATCAAATAAAGATAATGATTATTTTAGTCAAACAGATTTATATATATATAATTTAAAAGACTCTACATCAAAAAAAATTGCAGGAGGTATTAANACTAGTCCAACATGGGTTNATGANTCTTTNCTTGTTTATTCAAAAATTAGTAANCCAAATAAAANTGGNTCNAAGTTTTTTGATTTATATNGCTATAATTTAAATGAGAAAAAACAAAAAAGATTAACAAATGGNTTAAGANTATANTCNCCATATTTTGATGATAAANCTAATAAANTNTATGCNATTAATACATANGATGGAACTTCNAATATATTNGAAGGTAATGTNGATTANTCTAGTTATGAGNAAATTACTAATTTTGATGATGGAACNCAAATTTTTTCTATTACNANNAATGATAGTTTGATTGTTTTTGATGCAGTANNAAATCANAGTAGNAAATTATATTCTTTAAATAAATNTACTAAGGTANTAGANGAATTTATTATAAATAATTGGGATANTAGAGATCCNGTTTTNTCTAATGATAATAAATTTNTTTATGTGGATGATAAATATGGTNTTTTTAATCTTATTTTAAGAGATAAAGATAATNCATCTTATTTATCAAATGTAGTNGGNGGAGCATTTATGCCNGATATATCTTNAAATGGTGANATTGCTTTTAGTATATATGAAAATGGATCTTATAAAATNGCTATTTTAGATAANAATNNTATNGATNTTGATAAAGTNGGNTATTCNAANTTTAATGATTTTAGATCAGATTTTAATACTTTTAATNAAGAGAGTGANTATTATATAAAACCTACATCNGAAAANATATCTATTGCATCTAGTCTNATAAATGATGAAACATTAAATTTAAAATCATATAATCAANCTATGTCAGGNCCTTTTATAATGCCNAGATTAACATATGANTATAATACTTTNAAACCTGGNATTTANTTNTTTGATAATGATTTTTTAAATAAAAGTTCTATTTTAAGTGGTTTTAGTCTTAATGCAAATAAAGATATAGATTTATTTTTATTATTTGATAATAATCAATANNAAAGTAGTTATTTTTTTAATTTTTACTGGATAACAAGAAATAAATCAAGAACTCATCCATATATAAATGCNAATGGAGANGTTATNCCAAGTATTAATTGGGATGTNAATTATAAATANCAATTATTCTCAGCAGATATAGGTAATAGATTTATAGTTAAAGATCATAANTTTTGGTTAAAATATACATATTCTAAATATAGNCAGTTTTATAATGCTACTCAAATACAAGAGTATGATTTNAATGGNGAAAATATAAANACNATATATGGNAAAGGTGCNTATGATTATTANAGNGGCCATATTGTAACGTTTGAATATAGTTATGAAGGTAGAAAACCTCATTATTTATATAATATGGTNCCTAANAGTGGTTTTAATGTAAATACATCTATTTCATATGAATCAAATTCTATATTTGAAGAATTTAAAGTTAATCAAGATTATGGTGGTTTTATTGAATCATTAAATTCACATAATACNTTTAGGTATAAAATTGATTTATCAAATCATTGGATTATAAGTNCAAAATATAATATTGCATTNACTAATAATTTTAAATATTTTCATTTATCAAATTATAATGTTGATGATTTTTTATATTTTTTTGGNGGTGGNCTTATTGGTTTACANGGATATACNTTTTATGAACCNACACTTCAAGGTCCTAGNCAAGTAATNNTNTCNAATAATATTAATTTNCCAATATTTAATGAAAAAGCGATTAANGTTGGTCATATGTATTTAAATAGNTTAGCNTTTNGNTTNAAATATCAATTTGGNAANTCATATATGGGNAAAATTATGGTAAGTAATATAGGTTATGATATANNNGAAATGTCNANTGATATCTTAAATGATTTNCAAAANATTNANGTTGTTTNTAATGAAAATACNTATAANAGTATTCANGAATTTTTAGATTTATCTACTTATGTTGATGCACTAGATAANAATAATATTATCCCAGATNATATTGAATCTTATTTATATCCTGANATATATGCAAAGTATGATGATAATAATTTTACTGAAAATGGTAAAAACATTATAGATTTAAAGGAANGATATGATGCATATAAGTATTCAATGGGTNTAGANATTAAATTATTAGGATATTCATTTTATTCATATCCNACTGCTTTAACTTATGAGTATCATATTCCTTTATCTGATCCCTGGGANANTAAAGGAAANCAGTATTTAAAAATTNTATTTGATTTTAATTAAGGATTAGCTTGAAGTTTGTAATTATTATTATAATTTTTTTATTCAATTCATTTGCTCAATCTCAATCGAGTAATTATTTTTATAATGCTGAAAAAAAAATTGAATCTAGCGAATTTAATATTAACAATGATGCATTTAAAGCTTTTGTTTTATCTGCAATTATTCCTGGTGCTGGGCAGTTTTATAATAAAAATTACAAAAGAGGTATTGCTTATTTGGCATTTGAAATAATTAATTGGTCAAAACGTTCCACATACCTTGATAAGGGAGATAATTTTGTTGCCCAATATAAAGATTTTGCTAATAATCACTGGAGTTTTGATAGATGGATTAGAGATATTAATTTAATTGCTGATTCAAATCATCCAGTAAACTCAGTAATGCTTGGTCCTGATGGCAATTTTTTTTATCCTTGGAATGATTCACATCATATAGAATTTTATTTAGATGGATATTTAAGAAGGACTAATAATTCTAATGGTGATAATTGGTTTGAAAATACTTATAAGACAGTATGTAATGAAGCTATTAATAATTTTCAAGAATGCATAACTAGTGAATTTGTCAATATAGATGGAAGCTCTGCTGTAGTTACAAAAGATCATCATTTTTATGAAGGAATAGGTAAGTATGATTTATTTTTTGCTGGATGGGATGATACTCAATATGGTGAATGTGATCAGTCTACTATTGATCAATATGGTAGTTGTAGCTATATATTATTAACAAATAATACAGAGAATGCTTATACTGATAATAAGAGATATTATCAATATGAGTTAAGAGATAAAGCCAACAAAAATTATGATGTTGCAGAGAATGCATTAACCTTTATTTTTATTAATCATGCTATTAGTATGCTTGATGCATTTATTGTAAATTTAGTTAGTAATAAATCAAGTATAAATTATATGACACAGCCACTTTATGACAATAATATAAAATTAAATGGTTTGGAAATTTCGATACTATGGTAGTTAAATTATATTTAATTATATTAACATTGTTATTTTCAAATTGTGGTACATATATTGTATCAGAGGATACTTCAGTTAATAAAATAGACTTTGTAAAAAAATTAATTGATGATGAAAAGTATTCTAGAGCAATTGATGAATTGAATTATATTTTATTTAATGATCCCCTTTCTGAGTATTCAGGACTTGCTCAATTTTATATTGCTGAATGTTATTTTTATTTAGACGATTATAATCAGTCGATTATTGAATATAATAAATATTTAACGCGTAATGACTCTATTGATAAACTTGTTAAAAAGTCCCAATTTATGCTATGTAGATGCTATTTTAATATATCTCTAGATTATAATAAAGATCAATCTGATACGTACATAGCAATTGAAAAATTGCAATATTTTATTGAAAAAGAATCAATGATGGACTATTTGCAAGAAATTGAAATTATGATATTAGATTTAAGAACGAAATTAGCAAAAAAAGATTTTTATACTGCAAAATTATATATAAAGTTAGAAGAGTTAGATGCGGCAGTTATTTATTATAATAATATAATTAATGATTATTATGATACTGAGTACGTTAATAGCTCTATAACAAATATAGCGTTGATTCTTTGTGCAGATAATATAGAAAAAGCTCAGGTTTATCTTGATAATAATAAAGATAATTTTTTAAATAATATAGATTATGAAAATGTTATTAATTTAATTCAATCACTTGACAAAGATAAAGATGAATCATATTATCTTTCTTTTTTAAAATGAAGATATTTTTTTATGGAGGAACTTTTGATCCCCCTCATAAAGGACATGAATTAATTGTTAAATATTGTTTAGAAAAATGTGATAAACTTATTTTAATTCCTAATAAAAAATCACCAGATAAATCATCTAAACCTATAGCGACGTTTCATCAAAGAGAAAATATGTTAAAAATTTTATTTAATGATAAAAAAATTGTAGTTAGTGATTTTGAAGGAAATTCTAATAAGGATAATTATACGTATCTAACAATTAATCATTTAAAAACAATTTTTAAAAAAGCTGATTTAACTATGGTTATAGGAAATGACCAATTAGTAAATTTAAAAAAATGGAAAAGATTTAATTTTATATTAGATGAAGTTAAAATATTATGTTTTAATAGGATTGTATTAGATAAAAATAGATTTAAAGTTGATTTTATAGATAATATTGAGTTTGTAGAAAAGTTTAATATTAATATATCATCAAGTAAAATAAGAAATAGTATATTGGATAGATCAATTAAAAGTTTAGATGATATGTTGAATACTAAGATTATAAATTATATAATGAAAGAAAAAATATATGTTTGAAAACATATTTTTTAATCCATATTTAATTTTTATTATTGGTGGAACATTTTTGTATTTTGGGTCAGAATTATTAATTGATAATTCAATAATTATTGCAAATAAATTCAATTTATCTAAAATTTTTATTGGAAGTACTATTGTTGCTTTAGGTACTAGTTTACCCGAAATAGTTGTTAGTATTATTGCTAATCTTAATGGAAATACTAATATTGCAATTGGGAATATAGTTGGTTCAAATATAGCTAATATAAGTTTAGTTCTAGGTGTTTTTCTCCTATTTAAGAATATTTATATTGGTAAAGATTATAAAGTGAGATTTCATTTATTATTTTTATTATTATTAACTGTTATCTTATATCTTTTATTGATGAGTGGTTTTGTATCTGCTTATTATGGATTGATTCTAATTTGCTTATTTATTATTTACATAGTATCCTCTGTTAATTTTTTTGATGATGATGAATTGGAAATAGATACAGCTCTATCAAAATTTCCAGTTTTTAAAATCATAATTGGCATGATAATAATTTATTTCGGTTCTAATTTGTTTATCGATGGTGCAATTGGAATAGCTTTGCAAATAGGTGTTAGCGATTTAGTTATTGCTATGACAGTAGTTGCTCTTGGTACATCAGCTCCAGAGCTGATAGTTTCAATTAATTCTATATTGAAAAATGAAATTGATATTTCAATTGGTAATATAATTGGCTCTAATATTGCAAATATTGTTTTTGCTATAGGATTATCAAGTCTAGTTAAGACAATGTATTTTAATTATAATGATTTAGTTTTTTATAATAACTATATGATTTTATTAACATCCTTATTAGTTATTTCTTTATTAGTATTTAATAAAATGAATAAAAAATTTGGATTATTATTTATTAGTATATATTTTGTTTTTATATATTTAAATTTTTATATCAGTAATTAGGTGGATATTTAATGATTAAATTTGACAATGTAACAGCTACATATAAAAAAAATATTGGGATTTTTAATATTTCTTTCGAGGTTAAACCTGGTGAATTGGTATTTATCATGGGTCCTACTGGAGCAGGTAAATCGACAATATTGAAAACAATTTATAAGGATATATTCATAGATTCAGGAAAAATATTACTTGATAAAAAAGAAATATCTAATTCAAATAGTGATTTAACGATTTCTAATACTAGGAGCAAAATTGGTATGATATTTCAAGATTTTAAATTATTAAATGATAGAAATGTATATGATAATGTTGCTTTGCCTTTAAGGATTGAAGGAGTGTCAGATAAAAATATTAAAGATATGGTAAGAGAATCATTAAATAAAGTAAATATGTCAAGTTATGAGTTGTCATATCCATTGGAATTGAGTGGAGGAGAACAGCAACGTATTGCTATAGCTAGAGCATTGGTTAATAATCCGAAGATAATTTTAGCTGATGAGCCAACTGGTAATTTGGATCCAAATATTTCTGATGAGATTTTAGACTTATTAGAGATGTTTACAGCTAATGGTTCTGCTGTTTTAATGTCTACTCATAATTTCCCTTTAATTAAGCCTAGAAATAAAAAATTTATTGAATTAAGTAAAGGAAGAATGGTCTAATGTTTTTTAATAAAGCTATTTATTTGATATTAGAGGGATTTAAGACATTGTATCGTTCATTTATACCTTCATTAATTTCCTCATTAACTATTGGAATAAGTTTATTAGTATTATCTATATCTTATTACTTATATATAAATTTAGAATCTTTTACTTCAGATTTTAAAAATGAATACAAAATTGAAGTGTTTTTTGATGATAGCTTGAATCTCGAATCATCTTTGAATATTTTTAATAAAATTTTATTTATAGATGGGATAGAAGATGGCGTTTTTATAGATAAAGATACTGCCTCTGATATATTTAAAGAAGAGTTTAATGAAGATGTTGTAAATATTATAGGTCAAAACCCTCTTCCCATGGGTGGTATATTTGGTGTTACAAATGAATATAGATCATATGACTCGATGTCAAAAATCACATCTGAAATAAGATATCTTAATGGTGTTGAAGATGCAATTTTTCCTGAAGAAGCAATTGTAAAATTCGATCGTTCTGTTAGAAATTTATTAAGCTTTTCTTTTTTGATTGGCCTATTTATTATCGTAGTATCTTATTTCTTTGTTTCTAATACAATTTTGTTAGTGATACATTCAAAAAAAGAAGAGATTAAAGTACTTAAACTTTTAGGTGCAAACGATTTGTTTGTTAAGACTCCTTATATTATCAATGGGGTTTTAGTGGGAATATTCGGNTCAATTATTTCATTAGTTATGTTATTNCTNTTAGATAANATTTCTCTTTATATAATANTNCCTTATTATGAGTTTAATTCAGCTAATTATNAATTTATTCTTTTATTTAATATNTTNTTTGGAAGTTTTCTTGGTTTAATTAGCAGTGCAAGATCAATTAATCAAATTTATAAAAANTAATCNGATNTNAATGAATAAAAATAAATCTAAATTAAAAAAAACAGTTAAAAAGAAAACNACTACCAAAAGNTCTAAATCAAAACAGAATNTAAATGATTTAAANGATAAGCTTAAAATTAGTGAAGATAAGCATATAAGNCTNTTNGCTGAGTTTGATAATTATAAAAAAAGAAANAATAATGAAATTGAAAAATTCATTAAATATGANGGNTTTGANTTTTTTAAATCGGTACTTCCAATATTAGATGATATTGATAGAACATTAAATTTAAAAGATGTAAAAAATAATAAGTCTATTTTTGATGGATTTAGTATGATAANGTCTAAAATTNTAAATTTNCTTGAGCTAAAAGANATTGAAANTTATAATTCTTTAGATGANAGNTTTAANCCTGANTTTCANGAAGCAATTATGATGAAAAANNCTAAAAAAGATTCAAATNTTNTTATTGAAGAATATGAAAAAGGGTANATGTATAAAGATAAAGTNNTGAGGCATGCNAANGTNGTAGTAAGTGAATAAATNATGAGAGATTANTATGATATATTAAATGTTGATAAAAATGCTAATNCTAATGATATAAAAAAAGCATANAGAAAAGTTGCAATGAAGTATCATCCNGATAAAAANCCNNATGACAAATCATCNGANGANAAGTTTAAAGAAGCAGCTGANGCTTATTCNGTTTTGAGNGATCAAGAAAAAAAGAATAGATATGATCAAATGGGNCATCANCAATATCAACAATTTGGTTCNCAAGCTGGNCAGGGTTTTTCNGGTGGTATAAATGTTGAAGATATNTTTAATAGNGTNTTTGGTGGTGGNGGTTCTTTTGGTGATATNTTTGGNGGAGGTGATATCTTTGGTGGNAGAAGTTCNAGNAGAAGTAGNACAANAANAGGTAATGATTTAAAAATTACAATTAATTTAACNTTAGATGAGATTTTTAAAGGAACAAGTAAAACAATTAAAATTAAAAGATGGGAAAAATCTANTGATGANCCTGTTAAATGTTCNGAATGTAATGGTAGTGGTGAAGTTAGATTTGTTCAAAAATCTTTTTTNGGNCAAGTTGTTAATGTNCANCCTTGTTCTTCATGTTCAGGAATNGGNTATGCTGGTGGCAGGGTTCAAAAAACAGCTGAAATAAAAATCAANGTTCCTGTNGGTGTTAGTGAAGGNAATTTTATGACNCTAGATGGTGAAGGTGATAAAAGTGTTGTNGGGAATGAGAATGGAAATTTAATTGTTTATTTTAAAGAAAAAGAACATGAGTTNTTTACACGTTCAAATAATGATATATATATNGATTGCTGGATTAATTATGTNGATGCTGTTTTAGGTACNNAGATAAAGGTTCCTACTCTTAGTGGTTTTGTAAAAATGAAAGTTCCAGAAGCNATAAATAATGGNCAATTATTAAGATTAAANAATAANGGTATAACAGAATTNAANAGGCATAAATCAGGNGANCANTATGTTAGAGTAAATATTTCTATTCCATCTAAAATAAATAATAAAACTAAGAGCATTTTANAAGATTTAAGATTAAATTTAGATAGTGAAACAGAATTTAAAAAAATTAGTAATGATTAATAATTANATTTTTATAAAGGAGNATTGTTAAGTGAGTCAAAAAAATAANGATAAAAAAATTGGTATTTTAGATTGGGTTATTTTTGCTTCAATTATTTTAATGGCACTAATGATTTTTATTCCNCAGTTTATTTGGGAGGAAGAGGATAGNTTTAAAAGTATNAGAAGAGATAGAATGGATATAATTTCAANAGCTGAAGATTTTTATTTTGATTTAATGGGTGAATATACTTTAAATACTAGNGAGTTNTTTTCNTTAGTTGAATCAGCAACAGATTCNCTTATAGCNGATAGTTTATTNACAGGNANCCAAAAAATTTATTTAAANNATAAAGTATATAATGTTAATGTTGANCCNGATTTTCATATTGCTGTTGATACAACTTTTAGTTCAATTGAGGTTTTGAAATATCAAGTTGTTGATACTNTTTATACAATATCNATGTTAAATGATGAAACTAATTTATTAGATACAATTTTAGTTAATTCAAGGTTATTTAATAGATATAANAATGATGAAAANTTTAATGAGATTATTAACTTTGAAAGTATAGATAGAATTGAAAAAAAATCTAACTANTTAAGAAGAAGATTTCATTTAAATGATGATTTAGTNTATTGTCCAATTTCTGATTCAAACAATNATAAAAAATTTATTTTATCTATTGANAAAAATAAAGANNATGANCAAGTATTTAAAATNACTTCCCCTTTAACNAAANANGANAGAGAATTAAGATATGGTATTTTCAGGTATAATCCTGGCAATGAAGAATATATTTTAGGAGGAGTTAAAAGCTGGGCAGAAAAGTAAGGATANNTTTTGCTTTCAATTTCTCAAACTTCTAGAGGTTTTTTTTGTATTGAATGGATTTCTACAGAGCAAGGTCCAAAAATTGTTAATTNAGAACACCTTAAGTTANATATAGACTTTTCNAATNAAAATGATTTAGAAACGATTTTAAAACTTTANAAATCAAATGTTAAATCTNATTCAAAATCTTTATCAATTATATTANATGCTAATAAATTATTAATATCAANAATTGAGNTGCTAGATTCAATNGATAAAAGTATGAGATATAATTGATTGGCATGAATNAAANATATTGGGTAAAGANTTCTGTGATAANAATTATAATTTTTATTTTCCNNTANATTCANATAATTCNCATGAATATTTATCTATTTATCTNCCTAANAAAATNAAAGATAATATTGTTAAATCNTCGNTAGANTTAGGNTATGAATTAAGATATTTATCAATTGANATTTTTTCAGCTGCAATTGGAGCTAGACAGGTTTTTTATAATGAAATTAATAATGAGTANTTAGTNTGGAAAATATGTAATAAAAATTTACATAGATTAGTTTTATATAATAAAAATAAATTAAATGCTTANATAGAAATTGTTANAAAAAATAATCGATTTATAACTAAAAAATATATTGGGNCAAAAGAAAATGAAAATNTATTGATTAANTGTGTNAATGAGATNTTAATTAATAAATCTAATTTNCATAGATTTANTAATATATATGTTTATCAAACAAAACAAAATAAATCAGATATTAATAGAATTATTGATTTGAATTTTAAGAATATTAAAATATTAAATTTTAATAATATGATTGATCGTACAAAAGAATATAATCCATTAAAATATATTTCTTTTGTTGAGAATGGAATTGTTTTTAAAGGAATAGATATTTAATGAATTTATTAAATAATCCAGGAATACAAAGTGATATGGACTTACTGGCTAAGGGTAAAGAAAATATTATTATAAACGAAATTGAAAATTTTGTAAATGATAAACCAAAATCCAATAACAGATATAGAAATATTGTTATTATTATTTCATTTATACTGAGTCTGTTTTTTGCTTATAGCTTATATCTTAGTTCATACAATTTATTTGAAAATAAATCTGAGTTTACTATAATAAATGTTTTTAATGATATAAAAGATAGTAATATAAATTCTGTTGAGGTGAACAATAATAGACTAAATATAATTTTAAATTATGACCAGTCAAATAAAATATATCAAGATTATGATTTGTATGATTCTAAATATTCTTATGTTGGTCTATTAATTAATGATTCAGTTTCACAGATATACATAAGAGATGTATATAGGGCTAGTTCTAGTGTAGACTTTTATGAATTGTTTAGTATTATTAGCTATATTGATGATATAAATATAGAAAAAGATATTATTAATAATAATTTAATTATTATTGGAGATTATTCTGATATTTTTAAAATTTTCAAAGCTATTAATAATTATAGATTTAATTTTAAACTTGAATTAATTAAATCTACTTCTTTAAATAAATATTATCAATTGACTATTTTAAATGATTAAAATTATAGCTGGAAAATATAAAAATAGAAAGCTGAAATATTTTAATATACAGTCAGTAAGGCCAACCCAAGCTCGAGTAAGAAAATCAATGTTTGATACATTAGGGAATATTGAAGGGAAAACTGTTCTCGATCTTTTTTGTGGTATAGGTACAATAGGAATAGAAGGGATAAGTAGAGGAGTTAAGTCTGTAAATTTCATTGATCATAATATAAAAGCTTTAAATGTTTTAAAGAAAAACCTTAATTTGTTAGATGTGAATAAAGAATCTTATTCGGTTATAAAAAGTGATGTGATTAATTATTTAATTAATGAAAAAAATAAGTACGATTTAATTATAGCAGATCCACCTTATGGAAAATTTTCTTTTACTGATTTTATTACCAAAATATCACCAATCCTTAAAAGAGGAGGTGTCTTTTGTTATGAAAGTAAGAAAGAAAAAAATATTTTAGATTTAAATTTGAAAGTAAAAACTTTTGGTAACTCTCAGTTAATTTTTTGGAGGAATGAATGAATAAAGCAATTTACCCAGGTTCTTTTGACCCTATAACTTTTGGTCATTTAGATATTATAGAAAGATGTTCAAAGATTTATGATCAGTTGATAGTTGGTGTTATTAAAGATAATAATAATAAAAATTTTTTATTCGATGAATTTCAAAGAAAAAATATGATAGAAAATCTAGTAACAAAGTTTTCAAATGTAGAAGTTAGGGTTTTTGATTCATTATTGGTTGATTTTGCTGTCAAAGAAAAGAGTAAAATTATTATTAGAGGTTTAAGAGCTTTATCAGATTTTGAATATGAATTTCAAATGGCATTAATGAATAGAAAATTAAATGACAATATATCTACTTTGTTTATGATGCCTCATGAAAAATTTACTCACATTAGTTCTTCGCTTTTAAAAGAAGTTATAGCACTTGGTGGAGATGTAAGTGAATATGCTCCAGAATTTATCATCAAAAAAGTGAAAAATAAATTATAATGAATGATATTAAAAAAAATATTATTGATAGGGCTTTATCGAAAAATAAAAAAATTTGTTTACCAGAGATATCAGATTCTAGAATCCAAGCAGCTAAAAATAAATTAAAAAAGATAGGTTTTAATATTGTTGAAATAGTTGATTTAGAAAAAAAGAGAGATAAATATTTGGAAATTATTTCATCTAAAAAATTTACTAAAAATTGGACGTCTGAAATGAAATTAGATTATATTGATTCTGATCTTAATTTTTCTTTATTAGCATTAGATAATGATGATATCGATTGTGTTGTTGCTGGTGCAGTAAATACAACTTCTGATGTTGTGAGATCAGCTATTAGGATTATTGGTTTAAAAAAAACAACAAAGTGGTTATCTAGTGTTTTTTTTATGTTATCTCCTGATAATGAAAATTTTTATACATATTCAGATTGTGGAGTAATCCCAGATCCTAATTCTGAACAATTATGTGAAATAGCATATCAAGCTTCTCAATTACATAATTTAATATCTTTAAATACTCCCAAAGTTTCTTTCTTGTCATTTTCAACATTAGGTAGTGCTGAGCACTATAAAGTTTCTAGAGTTCAAGATGCTGTTAAATTGTTCTCATCAAGATATGATGATATTATTCATGATGGTGAAATGCAGTTTGATGCCGCTATAAATCCAGAAATTTCAAAAATTAAAATGCCTAATTCTAATTTGTCTGGAGAAGCAAATGTATTTGTATTTCCTGATCTTAATTCAGCTAATATTGCATATAAAATAACTAATCATTTAGCTAATTATCAATCTTTAGGCCCTGTATTAACGGGTTTAAATAAGCCTGTTAATGATTTGTCCCGAGGATGTACAGTTGATGATATTATTTACATTAGTGCAGTTGCTGCAATCCAAAGTAATTAAAAAATAATTAAAAATCTAAATTTCTTTATTCGTAAAATACCTGTGGTAAATACAAATAATTTTTATAGATTGGAAGTATAAATGAATATAAACAAGGTAAAAAGTCCAGTTTTTGGTTCAAAGTTAACAATAGATAATAATGGAAAATTGTTAGTTCCTGATAATCCTATTATCCCTTTTATTGAAGGTGATGGTATAGGAGCAGATATTTGGAAATCTTCTGTTAATGTTTTTAATGCTGCTGTAAAAAAAGCCTATGGAGATAATAGAAAAGTTGATTGGCTTGAAATTTATGCAGGAGATAAGGCAAATGATGTGTATGGACCTAATACTTGGCTACCTGATGAAACTCTAAGTCTTATAAATGAATATTTAGTTGCTATTAAAGGGCCCTTGACCACTCCTATTGGAGGTGGGATTCGATCAATTAATGTTGCACTAAGACAGAAATTAGATTTATATGTCTGTTTGCGACCAGTAAGATGGTTTAATAATGTACCCTCTCCAGTTAAACAACCTGAAGATATTGATATGGTTATATTTAGAGAAAATACTGAAGACATTTATGCAGGAATTGAGTTTGAAGAAGGTGATGAAAGTACTAAGAAATTTTTAGATATACTGAAAGAAAATTTCCAAGATAGATATAATAAAATTAGATTTCCTGATTCATGCGGGCTAGGAATAAAACCTATCTCTAAAGAAGGAACTCAAAGATTGGTATTAGATGCCATCGAATATGCAATTAATAATAATAGAAGTAGTGTGACTTTAGTTCACAAGGGTAATATAATGAAATTTACTGAAGGTGGGTTTAAAAAGTGGGGTTATGAATTAGCAGAAGAAAAATTTAAAAATCAAGTATTTACATGGGCTCAATATGACAGAATTTTAGAAAAAGAAGGAAAAAATTCTGCGGATGATAAAATGAATAAAGCAATATCAGAGGGTAAGATTATAATCAAAGATGTTATTGCCGATGCTTTTTTGCAACAAATTTTGACACGACCAAAGGAATATGATGTTATTGCAACTATGAATTTAAATGGTGATTATATATCAGATGCTCTTGCTGCTCAAGTTGGAGGAATAGGAATTGCTCCAGGAGCGAATATAAATTACGAATCTGGTAAAGCTTTGTTTGAAGCTACTCATGGTACAGCGCCAAAATATGCTGGATTAGATAAAGTAAATCCTTGCTCAGTAATCCTATCGGGAGAGATGATGTTTAGATATTTAGGTTGGCATGAAGTTTCTGATATGATTATATCGTCTATTGATAAAACATTAAGTAAAAAATTAGTTACATATGATTTTGAAAGACAAATGACTGGTGCAACATTATTAAAATGTTCAGAGTTTGGAGAAGCATTAATAGATAATATGTAATACTTTTTATATGAAATTTATAGATTATGCAAAAATATCAGTTAGTTCTGGTAAAGGTGGCGATGGATGTGTAGCTTTTTTAAGAGAAAAATTTAGGCCTAAAGGTGGTCCCTCTGGTGGAGATGGCGGTAAGGGTGGTAGTATAGTCTTTCAATCCGATTCAAAGTTGACAAC
This sequence comes from Fidelibacterota bacterium, assembly GCA_002705605.1. GTDB lineage: Bacteria > Fidelibacterota > Marinisomatia > SCGC-AAA003-L08 > D37C17. The sequence goes on from PAJD01000006.1 coordinate 45,682, forward strand.
TTTACAAGATTATTCCTATAATAAACAATATTTTGCTAAATCAGGTGAGAATGGTAAGGGTAAAAATATGCATGGTAAGAATGCTCAAAACATTGTTCTCAAGGTTCCTGTTGGTACAATTGTAAGAGACGTAGATCAAAATAAAATAATATATGATTTCAATAATGATAATGAAGAAATTATTGTTTGTAAAGGAGGTAACGGGGGTTTTGGAAATGCTAGATTTAAAACTAATAAAAATCCTGCTCCAAGATTTGCTAATGATGGTGAAAAAGGAATTTTATTAAATTTAGAATTAGAGTTAAAAGTTTTAGCAGATGTAGGATTAGTAGGCTTTCCTAATGCTGGTAAATCAACCTTTATTTCATCTATTTCTAATGCAAGACCTAAAATTGCAGATTATCCTTTTACCACGTTGATACCAAATTTAGGTATTGTTAATTATGGTCAATATAAATCATTTGTCATGGCAGATATACCTGGGTTAATTGAAGGTGCTTCAAATGGTAAAGGTTTAGGGACTCAGTTTTTAAAACATATTGAAAGAACAAAAATTTTAGTGTTTATTATAGATTTGAATTCTGAAGATGTTGAAAATGAATATAATTTACTATGCAATGAATTAAAGTCATTTGATGAACGATTATTAGATAAGCCGAAGATAATTTTGTTAAGTAAATTAGACCTAGTATCAAACGATGATATTGATTTATTGTTTTTTAAAAATATGAAAGATGTAATTAAAATATCATCTGTATCTAAACAGAATATTGATAAAGCTATAAATTTAATAGCTAATCATTTGTAATATTTAGAGTTACATATTGTTACGAGTATTAAGTGGATAAGATTTATTTTAAAACTTAAATTCATTTTAGGTATAACTTTAATATACTTTATCGTATATTATACCGCGGATTTTTTTTATGATTAGATTATTATTATTTAGGAGAATTTTATGATTACTTTCCAAAAGAAATTATTTTTATTAATTACAGCATTATTTTCATTTAATTTTTTAATTGCAGATCCATGTGCTATGCCAGAAAACTCTATATCGCTAGATGATAACGGTGATGTTTGGTATAATGTTGATACAGATATTGCTGGTTTTCAATTTGAAGTTGATGGAACTACTGTTAGTGGCGCTTCTGGAGGTGATGCAGCTTCAGCTGGTTTTACTGTTTCAGCAGGGGGCTCTACTGTCTTGGGATTTTCTTTTACTGGCGCAACAGTCTCAGCTGGTTGTGGTACATTAACTACTTTGTCTTTAAATGGTGAGCCATATGGTTTAAGTGGTATTGTATTTTCTGATACATCTGGTAATGGGTTCACTGTAACCTATCATGAACCTCCTGATTGTGCAAGTGGTATCTATGATTGTTTAGGTGTATGTGATGGAACAGCTGTAGAAGATTGTAGTGGTGTTTGTGATGGTCAATCAGAATTAGATGAATGTGGTGTATGTAATGGTGATGGTTCATCATGTGTGGAATTATATTTTAACGTTGATATTGAAGATACAGGTGAATCTACATTGTTTATTTTTCAAGATTCTATTACTTCTTTAGATGCTGGAGATGAATTAGGGATTTTTGATTCGTCAGGTATATTGGATAGTGATGGAAATACTGGGGAAATCTTAGTTGGTTCTGGCGTATGGAATGGTCAACAATTAGAAATAACCGCAATAACTGCAGTAGATTTATCCCAGTTTGGAGGTCCAATATTGCCTGGAGCAGTAACTGGTCATCCAATGTCTCTTAAAGTGTGGGATAGTTCTGAAAATGTAGTGTATGATGTTACATATGATACATCTAGTGGTAACGGTTCTTTTAATGGATTATTTACGGTAGTAAGTGAAATATATTTATGTGAAATTCCAGATGGTGCTTGTGATTGTGATGGAAATGTTTTAGACGATTGTGGTGTTTGCGGAGGTCCTGGAGCTGTATATGATTGTGGTTGTTCAGATATTGCTGAAGGTACATGTGATTGTGATGGAAATATTTTAGATGATTGTGGTGTTTGTGGAGGTTCTGGAGTTGATTTGGATCAGGATGGCGTATGTGATGATGCAGATGATTGTGTTGGAGATTTTGATGAATGTGACGTTTGTAATGGTCCTGGAGCTGTATATGACTGTGGTTGTGATGATTCTTTAATATGTTGGGATGATTCAGAGGTTTGTGATTTAAATGACTGTCCTATTGAACCACATTTTGTATTAGATATAGATGAAACAGGTGAGTCAACGTTATTTATTTTTCAAGATTCAATTACTAATTTAGATGTTGATGATCAAATTGGATTATTTGATTTAAATGGTGTTGTTGACTCTAATGGTAATACTGGAGAAATTCTTGTTGGTACTGGATTTTGGCAGGGATCTCAATTAGAAATAACAGCTATTACTTCAGTAGATTTATCCCAGTTTGGTGGTCCAATATTGCCAGGGGCAGTATCAGGTCATCCAATGTCACTTAAAGTATGGGATAATTCTGATCAGATAGAATTTGATGTTACCTATGATATTGCTGTTGGTTCTGGTGAATTTAATGGATTGTTTACTGCAATTAGTGAGGTGTATCTGTGTGATATTCCAGATGGTGATTGTGATTGCAATGGAAATACATTTGATGATTGCGGTGTATGTGGAGGTCCTGGAGCTGTATATGAGTGTGGTTGTTCAGATATCCCAGATGGAACATGTGATTGTGATGGAAATTTAATTGATGAATGCGGTGTTTGTGGTGGTTCTGGGGTTGATGCTGACCAAGATGGTGTTTGCGACGATGTGGATGATTGTGTTGGGGCATATGATGAATGTGACGTTTGTAATGGTCCTGGAGCTATATATGAATGCGGTTGCTCAGATTTAGCTGATGGAACTTGTGATTGTGATGGAAATATTTTAGATGAATGTGGTGTTTGTGGTGGTTTTGGAGTTGACGCTGATCAAGATGGTATTTGCGATGATGTAGATGATTGTGTTGGTGAGTATGATGATTGTGGAATATGTAATGGACCAGGTACGCAACAATGTTGGGATGGTTCAGATATTTGTGGATTGACAAACTGTCCTTCTTATTTTGATGTTGAGATTGAAGAAACTGGGGAGTCTACATTATTTATTTTTCAAGACTCTATCACTAGCTTAGGTTTTGGGGATCATTTGGGATTGTATGATTTAAATGGTATTGTGGATTCAGATGGTAATTATGGAGAAGTATTAGTAGGGTCAGGAATATGGGATGGTGAACAGTTATCATTAGTTGCGATATCTTCTATTGATTTATCTGAATTTGGTGGCCCAATTTTACCTGGTACCGATAGTGGGAATTCAATGGTTTTAAAGGTTTGGAAGGCAGATGAATCTATCGAATATACTGTGGATTATGATGTTTCAAATGGTTCAGGAACTTTTGATGGTTTATTTTCTGTAGTAAATGAAATTTATTTATGTGAAATTCCACCTGGTGCTTGTGATTGCGATGGAAATGTTTTTGATGAATGTGGTGTTTGTGACGGACCAGGGGCAGTTTATGAATGTGGCTGTTCAGATATTGAGTTTGGAGAGTGTGATTGTGATGGAAATATTTTAGATTGTTCAGGTGAATGTGGTGGCTCAGCTGTTGAGGATGAATGTGGCGTATGTGATGGAGACAATTCTTCATGTGCCGATTGTGCAGGCGTTCCAAATGGTAGTGCTCTTGTTGATGAATGTGGGGTATGTCAAGGTGATAATTCTAGCTGTACAGTAGTTTTATCATTTGGTAATATTATTGGAACATCAATGGAAATTTTAGTAGATACTCCTATTGATATTGATGATTTTGAATTTACAATTGATAATTCATTGGTTGTTTTTAGTGGTTCATCTGGTGGGTTTTCTGCTGATTATGGATATTCTGTATCTATACTTAATCAAACTATTTCAGGTTCTGGTGGAACAATTCCATCTGGTAGTAGTGGAGTGTTGGTAAATTTAGCTTATCAGTGTGATTATTCTCCAATACCTACAGGAATAGCTGATAATATTAATATTTCTAGTTCATCTGGTAATGTAATTGCAGTTTTTGATGGCGTGTTGGTTAATGTAGGAGCATTAGGTTGTACAGATTCAGAAGCATGTAATTATGATCCTTTTGCTGAAGAAGATGATGGTACATGTGTGTATATTCAAGAAGGTGAGTGTGATTGTGATGGCAATGTTGATGCTGATTTAGATGGCATATGTGATAGTGAAGATGACTGTGTTGGAGAATATGATGATTGTGGTTTGTGTAATGGTCCAGGCTCATCAGAATGTTGGGATGGTTCAGCTGTTTGTGATTTAAGTGAGTGTCCTTATATCCCTTATTTCCCATTGCAAATTGAAGAAACTGGTGAATCAACATTGTTTATTTTTCAAGATTCTATTTCTAATATAGATGTTAATGATCAAATTGGTTTGTTTGATTTAAATGGCCTTTTGGATTCTGATGGAAATACTGGAGAGGTACTAGTTGGTGAAGGAATTTGGTTAGGGACGCAATTAGAAATAGCAGCAATTTCTTCGGTTGATTTATCTTTATTTGGCGGTCCAGTTTTACCAGGTAGTGTATCTGGGAATGATATGGTCCTTAAAGTATGGGATGAATCAGCTGATCAAGAATATACTTTAGAATATGAAATTTCTGCTGGAAATGGTACTTTTAATGGTTTATTTACTGTTATAAGTGAAATTTATTTGTGTGATATCCCTGATGGCGCGTGTGACTGTGATGGCAATGTGTTAGATGAATGTGGCGTTTGTGGTGGTGATGGTATATCAGATGAAGAATGTGATTGTAATGGAAATACTTTAGATGAGTGTGGTATTTGTGGTGGTTCTGGAGTTGACGCTGATCAAGATGGTGTTTGTGATGATGTAGATGACTGTGTTGGAGAATATGATTCTTGTGGTTTTTGTAATGGTCCTGGTGAGGAAATTGAGTGTTGGGATGGTTCTTTTGTATGTGAGGAATTAGATTGTCCTTTAGATTGTGATAATTGTCCTGATTGGGATTCTAATGGTGATGGTTATTTTGATGATATTAATTTATATCAAAATAGCGGTTCGATTACATCTTCTATATATCTAGATGGATTAAACATCGGTAGTCCAAATGATTTATTAGGAGTGTTTGTTAATGATGAATTAAGAGGGTTAGGTTCTCCATCAGAAGTTCCTTTTGGTCCTTTAGTAGGGACATATCAATTCTTAACTCTTATTTATAGTAATGAAGCATCTGGAGAGCTTGTTAATTTTAAATTTTATGATTATGAGTCAGATCAAGTTTATGATATCTCTGAATCTGTAGAATTTGTTAGTGATATGATATTGGGATCAGTTATTGATCCTTTTGTTATGAATGTAAATATTGGTATTGATATATCTTTAGATATTCCAAGTGGTTGGAATTGGATGTCCTTAAATGTTTACAATGATGATATGACGCTTAATTCAACGTTTTCATCTATTGAAGGTAGTGCTGAATTTATTAAAAATCAATCCTCTTATGCTGATTATTATCCAGGTTTTGGATGGTTTGGTACATTGAGTGATATTAATAATGTTTCTATGTATAAATTGAAAATGATTCAAGATGATATGCTGACTTTAAGTGGTATGCCAGTTGATGTTAGCCAAACAGTTTTTAATTTAGGCTCTGGATTTAATTGGATAGGTTATACGCCTCAAGTAGCATTAGATGTAAATACAGCCTTGTCTAATATACCTGAAGGTAATGCTCAATTTATTAAAAATCAATCCTCTTATGCTGATTATTATGGCGGTTTTGGTTGGTTTGGTACTTTAGCAAATATGGATCCTTTATTAGGTTATATAATTAAATTAAATAATGATACACAATTCACATATAGCGAAGGAAATTTATCTAGAGTAACATCTGGAATGATAGAGTTGTCGGATGAGCGATTTGGCTTGAATATTCATGATTATGAGTACAATGCTACAATCACATCTTCTATATACATTAATAATAAAAGAATTGATAACTTCGATTATACGCTTCTAGCTTTTGACGGTTTGTCATGTGTTGGGTATGCTGATGGTTTATATTTTCCTATTGATGGTAATATTATATTTCCATTAATGGTTTATGGAAATGAAGAAGGTTCTAATTTAACATTTAAATTATATGATAACATTTCAAAAAAATATTTAGATGTAGAAAAGGAAATTGCATTTATCCCTGATATGAATTTAGGAAATGGTTTTAATCCTATAGAATTTCATAATTTAGAAAATCCGGATAATTATGTGTTAAGTGCAGCTTATCCAAATCCGTTTAATCCAGTTGTTAATTTTGATCTAGAAATAGAAGGTTCGCAGTATGTTGATGCTAGAGTATATAATCTTTCTGGTCAAGAAATCGCTGTATTACATGAAGGTGAATTGTCAGGATTTAATAAGATTAATTGGATGGCTGTTGATCAAGCAAGTGGAATTTATTTTATTCAAGTTTCTATTGATGGTCAAATAATTGCTAATAATAAAATAATTCTATTAAAATAAATTATATCTAAAAGTAATTGTTGAATATTTAAATCTTTAATAGATTTTATATATATGAATAAATTTTTATTTACCACTTTATTAATATTAAATTTTTCATTCTCTTATGAGAATTTATACTTGATGGAATTTGATAATATTTCCAGAGATTATAAATTAGATTCATTTTCTCAAAATTTACCTGCTTATATAATTGATAATTTTTCAAGTTTGGAGTATTTAAATGTTTTGTACGCTCCAAAAATTATTCCTTCTATATATGAAGAAAATTCAGATTTAAATAATGGTATTTTAATTAATGGTAGATTTTTATCATCTTATGATAATATTATTGTTTCATTTGATGCTTTTGATGTTGATACATGGGAGAAAAAAACATATCGTTCTTATTATTGCAAAACAAATGATAATGAATGTATTGAAAAGGCTCTTAGGGTTTGTATAAATGAAAGCATTTTACCTCTTTTTTGTCCTTTTTATGATTGTTTAGGTGAATGTAATGGTTCTGCTAAAGTTGATTGCCTTGGTAATTGTAATGGAGATGCAAAGGTTGATTGTGAAGGAGTATGCAATGGAAATGCAGAGACAGATTGCAAGGGAACATGTTGGGGTAGTGCAACATTAGATGAATGTGGTATATGTGACTATGATACTGCTAATGATTGCTTGCAAGATTGTAAAGGAATTTGGGGAGGAAATTCATTTATTAATGAATGTGATGTTTGTGTTTCTAAGGATATGGATGAATCTTCAGGTATGGATTGTTTAGGTGTTTGTGGAGGTGATGCTATTTTAGATTGTAATGGAGATTGCAATGGTACAGCTTTTATGAATGAATGTAAAGTTTGTGTTGAAGGAAATACAAATAATAATGTTGATTTAGGCTTTGATTGTAATGGTGTTTGTTATGGTCCAACGTTACTAGATGCTTGCGGAGTTTGTGGAGGTGATAATTCTTCATGTTCTGATTGTATGGGAAAACCAAATGGTGATGCGATTATTGATAATTGTGGAAAATGTGATTATGATAGTTCTAATGATTGTGTTCAAGATTGTAATGGAGATTGGGGAGGACTAGCTTTTTTAAATGAATGTTCAGTATGCGTAGGAGGTAAAACTAATTTCACTATAGATAAAGGTCTTGATTGTAATAGCGTTTGTTGGGGAAATGCTAAAATAGATGATTGTGGAATTTGCGAAGGAACAAATAATTGTTCAAAATCTGATATGATTAGTAAAGATCTAGATTCATCTGAAAAACATAATACTAAACAAAATATAAAAAAGATTCATAGCGATGTTAATCAAAGTTTGATGCCTAGGTTGAAAATAATAAAAGATTACGAAAATGTAACTCAAAACACATCTTATTTATTGAAAATGTTAGATGAGGTAAAAAGTTCTCTTTATAATGTTGATATTTTAAATATTAAAAAAGAAACGATTGATAATCAAATTGATTTAACTATTCCTGTTAAATATTCNATAAGNAATGAGTTTATTTCGATGTTTAGTAATATTCCATATGAAAAGAAAGAAAATTCCAATGGAACAGTNATTTATGAAATAAATAAGGATTATTTTAATATTGATGAAGATTTAAATAATTATTTATCTTCTATGAATTATCAGATAGTTCCTGTATTGTTTTTCGTGGATTCTAATGATGAGATTAATAGAATAATTATAGATTCATGGAATAAAAATAGTTATAATTTGAATCCTATTATAAGTAAGGGTATAAAAGTTGATTTCTTGAATAGTTTTTCTCCTCTTGTTTCTATTACACCGGGTAAAACTAGTATTCAGTTTAATTTCCAATTAAGTATACTTCAAAATGATTATTCTTTGTTGCTTAGTCAAGATGATTATATGGATTATCAGTATATTTTGGTCGATTTTTTTTANTATAANAATTTATCNANNGANTTNANTANATNTTTANTAAATTNNTAATATGNTTAAANTNNTATNTATATTNTTNTCATTTNNTNTNTTTGCAGATTNNTTGCCNANTGGNNNNTTAAANGATTTAGATAAAAAAAAGATNNANTTNNTTGANGTNNTAGATGGNNATGCANCAGTNATTAATTTTTGGTTTNTAGCTTGTGANCCATGNAAAAAGGAAATGNNATATNTAAGTNANTATAATNNNAAGTATTCNAANTATGGNTTTAAAGTTNTAAGTATNAATACNGATAATGCTAGANNTNTNAATAAGGTTAANCCTTTTGTAAAATCAAAAGATTATTCATTCCCAGTTTTATTGGATCCTAAATCATTATATTTTAGAAAAGTTGGTGGAAAAATTTGTCCTTATCTTTTAGTTGTAGATAATGATGGTGAAATAATAAATAGACATACTGGATATAATCCAGGAGATGAAATTAAATTAGAACATGAAATTGTTTCACTCCTTTATTCTGAAATTTCTTCTGATACGACTTTAACTGATTCAAGTATTATTAAAATACTAGATAAAGTNAAACTTCAAAAAAATAAAGTTGATTAAAATTAAATTATTAGTTTCGTTTTTATGTTTTTCTATGATTTACTCTCAAAGTGAATCAATGATCTCTTATGAGATGAAAATGGCTAATGGAGAGGGTGTAAGTAGAGATTTTTTTGAAAATTTAATTGAGATAAATACTTTTTATGATAATGGTTGGTATTTATTTAATCAATTAGAATATAGTGTTCCACCATTATTGGGTCAAAATAGTAATAATATTGATGATATATTTAATATTTTTTATGCACAATATTCTGGAGATAGATATGATTTAACTGTTGGTAATTTGTATTTATTACAAGGAATGGGTTTATCTCTTCATACTTTTCAAAATCAAGATATTGATTTTGATAATAGCGTAAATGGTATTGATATAAATTATCAATTAAATGATAAAATTGATATTTTTTCATCAATTGGCTATGCTAACGTAAAATCTAGAATTAATCCAGCTGATATAGAACCATCTATATCAATAAAAAATAATTTAGGTGTTATAGGAACAAAATTATTTTATGATAATTTTGAACTACATTATTTAACTATGGCTTATAATCAATTATATGATACTAGCGATTTGATAAGTTTGATGAATTTATCAAATGATTTAGGATCATATCTAAATGGTTTAAGTGATTATATTTTAAATGAAAATCCAAATTATGAAATGAATAATTTAGAGCATAATATTGGACTTNGCTTTNTGATTGGTGGAGTTGATTTGTATTTAGAAAAGTCATTAGTTTATTATAATAAGCTATTATCTGAAAGAACTGATGGTTATAAAGATTATATGTCTATATATTTTAATTTATTAGGATGTGATATTCTATATGAGTATAAAGATTATTCAACAACAATGCTATATAATATTTTTTCTAATCCTCCAGTAGTATTTAGAGAGCCTTCATCAGCTTTAATAGGGCGTAATTTGCATACAATTGATTTTAGTAGTGAATATGGTCATCAAATTGAAATAAATAGAATATTTGATAACGATTTATCGTTTGTTGCATCATATGCTTTTGCGCTTCACCATAAAAATGGATATGATGATGTANNTATTTTCGATTTAGATATATATGAAGATTTGTCGTTACTAAAAGATTTATCTCCATATGAGCAATATTTTATAGAGTTTAGTAATTGGACAAAAAATGGAAAACTTTATTATAGAGTTGGGTATGATTATTATTATGAATCAACCTACGAAAAAACAATTGAAGCTAAGACAATACCAATGCAATATGCTTATAAGTTTAAAGATGGTAATTCTTTAACAGTTTATGCTGAAGCACAGAATAAATATGAAGAGTTAGTTGATAAAGAATATGATTTTATTTATTTAAGTCCATCTTATAATCATTTCGGTGATTGGTCGTTGACATTTTTTGCTGATATTGAAAAAGGTNGTGAAAATGTATATGCAATGGATTATACAGTAAATTTTAAAAATAGTGATTCTCAGTTATCATTATTTTTTGGTTCTCAAAAAGGTGGTTTGATTTGCGCAAATGGTTCGTGTATACAGCAGCCAGATTTTGAGGATGGTTTAAAAATCACTTTAAGAACAAATTTTTAGGTTACAATTTGATACTTTATATATAATAATTAATAGATTAAATTATTATGAAGTGAAATTTTGGAGTATTTTATGAATAATATAGGTATTGGCATATTTTTAGTTTTATTTGGATTTTCGTATTCTCAAACTTACTGTGCCGGAGATCAAATAAGCTTAGAACATCAAAATTCACCATTGACAGTGGGTGCTGGATTTGAAGATTATAATGTTGGAGATGATTTATTTCTTTCAGACTTTAATGGNGATTTAAATGGTGGTAGCTATTCTATAATTTTTGTAGAGATGAGTGCAAGTTGGTGAGGTACTTGTATCTCTTTAGCTCCATCAGTTGATGAGCTTGAACAACAGTTCTCAGAATATAATGTTAAATTTTTAACTTCATATCAGGATGCTGGATCTAATAATAGTGGAACTTCAAATCTTTCATCATTAGGTTGGCAAAATTTAGGAACACCTGGAATTCCTCTTGTAATAGATCAAAATGCTAGTAGTGTTAGCTTGTTTGATTTATTACATGATTCATATAGTGCTTTTCCAACATTTGCTTTAATTGATCATACTATGACACTTAGAGGGAAACCCTGGACATTAACAAGTAATTCAAATACAAATTCATGTGATGGAAATAGTTCTTATTTAAATGGATGGAGTGGTGGTAGTGTTGATGACTTTATTCAACAGCTTGTTGATGAATGTGGTGTTTTATGTGAAGATAATCCAGATGCAGATGAAGATGGAGTATTATCGGGAGAAGATAATTGTCCAAATGATTATAATCCTTCCCAAAGTGATAGCGATAATGATAATATAGGAGATGCATGTGATGATTGTAACGATATGGCTGGAGATTTAAATGATGATTTAGTAATAGATGTTCTAGATGTAGTAANTCTNGTNAATATAATTTTAGTCGTAAATCAAAATCCAACTGATTGTGAATTCTCAGATGCTGATTATAATAATGATTCTATTGTAAATATCCAGGATGTTATTTTAGTGATAACTAATATTTTAAATTAAATATGAAATTTTATTTTTTAATAATATTGTTTTTGATGTTTTCTTGTGATTTGCCTAATGAAGCTGATGCAGATTGCAGTGGTATTAATATGGGTTCAGCCTTTATTGATGATTGTGGAAGATGTGTTGGTGAATCTTCAGGTTTTATTGAGGGTCATGATAAAGATGATTGTGGCGTTTGCTATGGTGATAATTCTTGCTTAGATGGTCTATGTGTTGATGCTAATGCTATAAATTATCATTCAGAATTACCAGATAATGCTATAGCTGATAATTCTTTATGTATTTATGATGTTTGTCAAACATTGCCATCAAATGATGACTATACTTGTAGTGAAAATGATGTTAATTATCCTTATCAAATAGGAGATCAGCTTAATTGTAATGATTTAGAAATTTCTTTAAATATTTGTTTCCCAGATAATTGTGACAATACGGTGACACTTGGTGATTATTATGGAAAAGTAATTTGGTTTGAGATGACAAGTTCATGGTGAGGGACCTGCGTTTCTCATTTGCCGGGAGCAGATGCATTTATAGCAGAATATTTAGACAATCCAAATTTTGCAGCAATAACAGCTTTAATGGATGTTGGTCAACCTCATTCTTGTAGTGCATGGGGTAACTTTGGAAATAATAAATTACCTCTTTTAATTGATGGTGGTTCTTCTCTAACTTTCGGTAACCAAAATGGTTTAGAAAGTTTGTTTTTTACAGAAGCTCAAATACCAAAAAGGGTATTTATCGATCATGAAATGAGAGTGTATGATATTGTTGCTGGATATATGAGCCAATCTGAGATAAAATTGAAAATTGATGAAATGTTAAGTTTAATGGAATAATATTTTATGTTTATTAGATTATTTATAATTATTATATCTTCTTTATTGTTAAGTGTTGATTATCAAACACAAATTCAGCCTATATTTGATAATAACTGTGGAGGTTGTCATTTATCAAATTCTGCTGGTGGTTTAAATTTATCTAATTATAATAACACCATGTCAAGTGGTGTAGTGATTGAAGGTAATGCTCAATCTAGTTCTTTATATGATAGAATTACAAGAGCAGAATCTGAGCCTGGAGATATGCCTCCATCTGGTTCTCTATCTCAATCAGATATAGATTTGATTGCTCAGTGGATAAATGAGGGCGCTTTATTTGAAGAAGCTTTAGATGTAGAAGGATGTACTGACCCCAATGCTATTTCATGTGCTGAAGAAATAAATACTATTTATTTCCCAGAATGTTCAACATGTTCAGATTCAGAACCATGTACAAATTATTATAATGAAAATGCTACAGTTGATAATGGTATGTGTATGTATAATGATGTTCCAAGTTATGATGAGTTTGTAATTTCATCAATTGAAGGTGGTTACAATGTTGATTGGAGTGGATTTTCACCCCCAGTAGACATTTTGCAATACACATTGCAAAGATGTTTAGATCCAGATGGAGATACTGATGGTGATGGTAGTTATGAATATGAGAATTGTACGATGCTTGTTCCTCCCATGTCATTTAATTTAAATGCAACTTATGATGATATAGATTCAGTTTTTGAGCTTGATGATTATTATGCAAAGTATACACTTTATGTTCATTATCCTAATAATACATATTGGGGCTCAGCAAATGCTTATTATCTATTAGAAGCTGACTCTAGTCAATGTATGGCTGGTGATGTAAGCGGAGACGGTGTTATTAATGTTGTTGATGTTATATCTTCAGTAAATCATATTATAGGTAATTCTGTATTAGAAGGAGATAGTTTTTGTGCAGCTGATTTAAATGGAGATGGTATTATCAATGTCACAGATATTATAAGTTTAATAAATATTATTTTATCGTAAAATTAAAAAAAAGGAGAAATAAATGAAGTGTGAAAATTGGAGTTGTTGGAAAGAATGTATAGAATTAGCTCTTAAAGTTGTATTCGTAGGAGTTTTTACATGGGGTGTAATGAGTGCGGTTTGTTGTATGAGTTCTTGTGGCTCAAAGGCTTCTTGTTGTAAGACAACAGCTGTTGAAGCTGGAAAACCATGTAGTTCTGGTAAATAAAAAATAAAGGAGACTTTATGAAAAAATATTTTTTATCATTAGTATTGATTTTTAGTATGGGTTTATTTTTTAGTTCTTGCTCAACATCCTGTTTAAGTGGTTGTTCTACTTCTTCTTGTTCTAAAACAAGTTGTTGTAGTAAAGATGCAAAAGCATGTGATAAAGAGTGTTCGAAGTCATGTTGTTCTAAAGAGGATAAGAAAGAAGGTTAGGTTTATGTTTAGATTATTATATGTGATTATTTTCTTTTCATTTTCATTTAACTATGGTGTTGGTGATATTGTATCAGTTTCTGACCAAAATGTAGTAAAAGAAACGTGTTATCCAGGAAATGGATATGATGTTGGTGATGATTGGAAATTAGCTGATTGGAATGGTTCATTAAATGGTGGAGATTATAATGTTATTTTCATTGATATGTCAGCTACTTGGTGACCTGGATGTTATCAGGCACTATCAGGCCCGGCGGGCGAAGTGCACCATAATTTTGAAGATAATGATTATGTTAAGTTTTTAGGAGCTCTATCTGATTTAAATCAACCATATTCTTGTACTCAATGGGGTAATACTCCTGATGGCGGATATTCTCAAATAGTTCATGATACAAGTTCTGGTATATATAATATGTTTGGTAATGGCTATGTGCCAATGACTGTATGGCTTGATCATAATATGAGAGTTTTTGATGCTATGAATTCTGCGGGTAGTTGGTCAATATCTTCTAGAATTAATGAAATGTTAGAAAGTTGTGGAGAGTGTAATATTGATGGAACAGTAATTGAGGATTTAAGCTCAAATAATGATTCTTATCAAGGATATTGTTGTGAAGAATTTGGTGGTACTTATTATGAATTTAGCGATAGCGCAGATAATTATTGTCAAGGTTCTGATGCAACATGGGTATCTTTATGTTCCTCTTGTACAGGTACAACAGATACTGATAATGATGGATTAGCTGATGAGTGTGATGATTGTCTTAATATGCTTGGTGATGTCAATGATGATATGATGATTGATGTTTTAGATTTAGTAAGTGTAGTTAATATTATACTAGCAGTAACAACTGATGCTTCTGAATGTATGTTGACTGATTCTGATTTGAATAATGATGATATTATTAATATTCAAGATATTATTCTGATTATTAATTCAATTTTGAATGTTCAAATTGATTTTAATAAATATCAAATTGACTAATAAAATTTTATTTTCATTATTTTATAATTTAAAAGGGACTCTTGTAGTCCCTTTTTTTATATATGAATAATAAGTTTAACATATCAATTATAGGGGCGGGTATTATCGGTCTTTCAATTGCTGAAAGATTAAGTAAAAAGTATAAAAATATAATTCTGTTTGATAAAGAATCAACCTTTGGCCAACATGTTTCAAGTAGAAATAGTGAGGTTATTCATTCAGGATTTTATTATCCTCTAAATTCACTTAAATCAAAATTTTGTATTGATGGAAACAGTAGGATGTATAGTTTCTCAGATAAATACAATATTAATTATAATAAGTGTGGTAAAATGATTATTATAAATAATATGAATGAGGAGGAAGAGCTTTATACTATCTATAATAATGCTAAAGAATGTGGTTTGTCTGGATTGAAAATTTTAAATCAGAAACAAGCAAAAAAAATAGAGGAGAGAGTTCGATGTGTAAAGGCTTTATGGATTCCTTCTACTGGAATTATTGATTCACATGGAGTAATGTCAAAATTAGAAAATTTATCAATACTAAATGGAGTTGATTTTGCTTATAACTATTCTTTAAATAATATAGCCTTTCATAAAGGTTTATATGAATTATCATTTAATAATAATGAATTAATTTATTCAGATATCGTTATTAATGCCGCTGGTCTTTGGAGTAACAATATTTCTAGAATGTTAAATGTGAATAGTTATGATATTGAATATTTTAAGGGTGATTATTATAAATCAAATCTTAAAAATCTAAATTGTTTAATATATCCATTGCCTAAACAGACATCTTTAGGAATGCATACTGTCTTATCTTTAAATGGTGATGTTTCATTTGGACCTAATTATTATAAAGTTAATAATATTGATTATTCGATTGATAATAGATATAAAGAAGAATATCTTAATTGCTTTAAAGAACTATTAGATGATAATAGTTTGAAATTAACTCCTGATTTTTCTGGAATAAGACCAAAGATTAAAAATAATGGAAATTTTAGTGATTTTATTATTAAGAATGAAAAAGATCAAGGATTTAATAATTTTATTAATTTGATAGGCATAGACTCTCCTGGTTTAACATCTAGCTTGTCTATAGCAAAATATGTTGAAAATTTAATTGATTATTGATTTAGATAGTCTAATATTATTTTGGATATCTTTTTAGGAATTTCAAGTGGAAATAGATGGGAACATTCATCTATAGTTTTAATTTCAATATTTTTATTATTGATCCTGTTTATCTTTTTTTCTGCTGATTCAAAAAATGTATTAGACTCTTTGGCTCTGATTATTAGAGTTGGAATTTCGATGTTCTTAATATTTTTCCATATATAATTATCTTCGCTAATTCCAGTTTTATATATTTTATATTCCCATTTTTTAGGGAATGTTATATTTAATGATTTATCTTTATTTATTTTGGTTATAGAATTTATATAAATTTTTAAATTTTCATCATTAATATATTTAAATACATTTTTTTTTCTATATGATTTAAATATTGAATCATAGCTATCATAGGTCATTTTCCTATTAAGAGTTTTTTTTGATAGAGGATGAAAGTAATCATCTAATCTTGTAAGTCTTATCAATTTCCAAAATAGGATAAATCGTGGAATAAATAAGGTTGGGTCTAATAGTATTATTTGAGAAAATAAATTTGGATGGCTAATTGCTGATCTTAAAATTAAATTGCCACCTATAGAATGCCCAATACCTATGTTTTTTTGATTTTTTTTTACACTATTAATAAAGTTTTTATGGAATGGCTCCCAATTTTTTAAATTATTTATATCAATATTATTAGAAACTAAATTAAAGTGATTAATATAATATGTTTTTTGTATTTTTGTAAATAATGATGAATATGCGTTTGAAGGATATCCATTAGCATGAATAAAATAGATGTTTTTTTTATTTATCATTAATTATTATTAAAATTTTTATTAAACTAATTTTATAAGTTATGAAATGCTAATTAAATTATACCTATAGTTTTTATTCAATTTGCACCCGTAGCTCAACTGGATAGAGCACTTGACTACGGATCAAGAGGTTGTAGGTTCGAATCCTACCGGGTGTACAAAAGGAGAATGAGTAGTGAAAGTATATACATTAAAATCTAAGCAAAAGATAAATAAAAGTTTGAAAGAAGTTTTTGATTTTTTTAAAAGTCCAGAAAATCTTTCTAAATTGACACCTTCTAAGTTAAATTTTAAAATATTAACACCAACACCTATTGAAATGAAAAATGGTCAATTAATTGATTATACAATAAATATATTGGGTTTTAGAGTACATTGGCGTACAATGATTACTTCTTATTTAGAACCTCATGAATTTGTTGATCAACAGTTGATTGGTCCTTATTCAATGTGGCATCATAAACATACCTTTGAAGATAAAGGTGATTATGTTGAGATGAATGATGAGGTTAATTATGTTATTCCTTTTGGTGTATTTGGAAGAATAGCTCACTATTTGTATGTAAAAAAAGAACTTGAAGGTATTTTTTTGTATAGAACTAAAATTATAGATAAAGTATTTAAATAAAGGAGTGTAAAATGAAAGTATCGGTATTTGGCGGTAGTGGTTTTGTAGGAGATTATATAATTAATGAATTAGTTGAAAATGATTTGACTCCTTATGCTTTAGTTAGACTTGGGAATGAATCTAAAATTACTAAATATGAAGAATGTAAAATAATAACAGGAGATATTGATAATGATACTGCTATTGAACAGACTATGATGAATACTGAGGCGGTTATTTATAATATTGGAATAATACGAGAATTTAAATCTTCACCATCATTATCTGTATTAGTGCATGATGATATAACATTTGAAAAATTGCATTATGAGGGTTTAAAAAAATGTGTAGATACAGCGAAAAAATTAAATATTAAAAGATTTATTCTAATGAGTGCAAATGGAGTTAAAGAAAATGGAACTGGTTACCAATCAACAAAATTTAGAGCTGAAGAATATTTAAAAAATTCAGGATTAGATTGGACAATTTTCCAACCATCTTTAATTTTTGGAGATTCATCAGGTAAACAAGAGTTTTGCAAGCAATTAAAAAAAGATATGCTATCCTTACCATTTCCTGCTCCATTGTTTCATGAAGGGTTTTTACCTTTTAATGCTGGGTCATTTAAGATGAGTCCAGTCCATGTAAAGGATGTCGCGAAATGTTTTGTAAGTTCATTAAGTGAAAAACAATCTATTGGAAAAACATTTTCATTAGGTGGAAAAGAGATGAGTTGGAAAGAAATAATAAAAAATATTGCGATTGCTTCAGATAAGGAAGATAAAATATTTATTCCTGCTCCTGTTTTACCTATAAAAATAGTCGCTTCATTATTTGATAGATTTAGTTGGTTCCCAATTTCAAAAGAGCAGCTTATTATGTTGTTAGAAGGAAATACATGTGATGGTTCAGAAGCATATGCTTTATTTAAGATAAAAGAACCTATTGAGTTTAATTTAGATTCACTTACGTATTTATCAGATGAAAAATAGTATTATTATTAATGTAATTGGTTTTTATATTTGTTGGTGGTTAACAATTTATGGTGCTATTTCACAATTTTACTATATTGGTCCATTGGCTACTTCTATATTTATAATTATACACTTAAATAAAGTTACAAATCATAAGAAAGAAGATATCTTTTTATTGATTTCATTTTTTCTTGGAATTTTTATTGAATCTCTTTTGCTTAATTTGAATATAATTATACATAAGGGTTTGCTCGTTCAATATAATATAGCTCCTCTTTGGTCCGTTTCTCTCTGGTTATGCTTTGCAACAACTTTGCTCCATAGTTTTAAATGGCTTAGCAGAAGATATGTTGTTAGTTCATTTTTAGGCTTGCTTTCTGCTCCAATGATTTATTTTTCTATGTTTTCTTTAGGTGTTGTAGAATTTGGAGTAAGTAAATCTTTTGTTATTTTATCTACATCTTTTTTATGGGGATTATTTATTCCTTTATTTATTTATATATCAGATAAAATATTAGATTCATGATATTTATTCTTTTATTAACACTTTTATTTGCATCAAATAGTAATGAGTTATTATTTGATATATATACTATTGATAATTGGGATCTTATAGAAGAAAATAGTAATAAAAAAATTTATAAGGCAAATTGTACTATAAACAATGTTCAATATATAATGATAGAACAAGAATTATTAAAAGAACAGGATAATGTTTTAGATGTAATTGAATCAGTATCAAACTATAATAATATTTTATCAAATAAAAATATAAAAACTAAACTATTATTAAGTAAAGGTGATACCTCAATTGTATTGCAAACAATTACTAATGCTATTCCATTTACTAGAGATAGAGAGTATATATTTAAAATGTATAGATACAATGAAAATAGAATTGATTGGTTTTTACTAAATGATTTAAATGTTCTATTGTATGATTTCAAAGATGATGATAGCCATAAATTATCATTTGGAGCCGGATCTTGGGAAATAAAGACAAAAGATGATAAAAAAATATTAATATATAGAATGTACTTAGATGATGAAGTAAATTTACCATTAATGTTTATTCAAAAAATTAGAATTAATCAGACTGTTAATATATTTAATGATGTTTTAACTTTTAGCCAAGGAGAATAATAATGATAAAGTATTTTGTAGTATTTGCATGTGTTTTTTTATTGATAGGGTTTGTTTTCCCCTTTTTTTTTAAGAATGAGAAGGTAAATATAGATGGTTTATCTAATAGCTTTTATGATTATTCTGTTGAATTGATAAGTGGTGAAAAAATAGCACTTAATAAATATAAAGATAAAAAGGTAATTATTGTAAATGTAGCTTCAAAATGTGGTTACACTTATCAATATGGTGGATTACAAAAATTATATGATGAATATGGTGACAAAATAGAAATAATTGGATTTCCTTCTAATGAGTTCTTATTTCAAGAGCCAGGAGAAAATAAAGATATTCAAACTTTTTGTAGCTCTAATTATGGAGTAAAATTTCCAATAGTAAAGAAAACAGTTGTTAAAAAAAATAGTAATCAACATCCCTTGTATTCATGGTTATCATGTAAAGAATTAAATGGATGGAATGATTCTCCTCCGAGTTGGAATTTTTATAAATATTTAATTGACGAAGAAGGAGTGCTAGTTAATGTACTTTCTTCTAAAATTAAACCCCAAGATAAAGAGATAATTGATTTTATTAATAATTAAATGAAGTTAAATAAATTAATATTTATATTATTTTTTTCATTTATGTATTCAGACCTTATAGTTGGAACAGTTAAGGATGAGGAAGGTAATCCTATTATTTATGCAAACGTATATTTAAAAGATACATTTGATGGGACATCATCTGATGATAAAGGATTGTTTGCTTTTGAAACATATGAAACTGGGATTCAAACTTTAATCGTAAGTTTTATAGGATATGAATCATTTATTCAAGAAATTAATATTAGCAAGAATATTACTATAGATATTGTATTAAAAGAGCTTATTACAAGAGCCGATGAAGTTGTAATAACGGCAGGCTCTTTTGGAGCAAGTGATGATGAAAAAGTTATTGTTCTAGATCCTATTGATATTGTTACTGTAGCAAGTTCAAGAGGGGAAATATCTGGTGCGCTTGAAGCACTTCCTGGAACTCAACCTCAAGCAGATAAGGAAGGTATTTATGTAAGAGGAGGAGATGCTTCTGAAGCAAAACAAATTGTTGATGGTATGTTGATCCAAAATCCATATTTCAGTGATGTTCCTGATATTCCTCAAAGGGGACGATTTGAACCGTTTGATTTTCAAGGTACTGCATTTAGTCAAGGTGGATATTCAGCTCAATATGGACAAGCTCTATCTGCTATTGTTGATCTTAAGACTTGGACAAGATTTGGAGATTTTAATGCAAATACCTTTGGAATCACTCCTCTGAGTTTAGGATATGGAAGAGGTTATGGAAATGATAGTACTGCATGTGGTATTAATATAGATTATACAAATATTGAATATTTTCAAAATTTTAATAGTAGCTCAGATTTTATTAAAAGTAGAGTAAATTTTTCTAAACCACCCCAGGGTGTAGAACTTAAAACAAATTATGCTAAAAAATTGAATAACGGTGTATATAAATATTTAGGTAGAGTTTCAAATTATAGTTTAGGAACAACAGAAGATGAAATAGGTTCTGGTTTTAATTTAGATAATAATAACTTATTTTTGTTAACTACATATAGAGGGAAAATAAATGATAAATGGAGAGCTAAATTTGGATTGTCTTATTCAGAAAATTCTAATGACTCTGAAATTAGCTCAGAAGATTTTTTAGAACCTGTTAATATTAATTCTTATGATGATTTGTTGCAGTTTAGAACGGTTTTAACTAAAAAGTTCCTTGGTAGATCTAAGATTAATTTTGGATTTCATTTATTTGATCAATCTAGTGAATTTATGAATTATGTTTTTGATAATTTTGGAGAAATTAATGAAGATTATAGTGGGAATATTATAATTGATGAATTTTTATCTACTGCATTTACAGAAATAGATTTAAGAATATTTAAAAAATTTGCTGTTAATGCTGGTGTTCGATATGAACATTCAAAATTGATAGATAAAGATAGTATTTCTCCTAGGTTCTCTGCTGCATATAAGCTTGGGAAAAACAGTCAAGTTTCATATGCATATGGTAAATTTTTTCAAACACCTGATATTGGATTTGATCAATGGTATAGACAAAATAATATTAAAATAGAAAATAATTTAACAGGATTAGAATTTGAAAATTCTATTCATCATATATTTAATTATGAGTGGTCAAAAAAAGGAAGAACATTGCGATTAGAATTTTTTGATAAACAATATGATGATTTGATTTTGATAAATCCAAATTGTCCTAATTACTGGGAATGTGAAAATGATTTAACAAATAATGGTAGTGGATACTCCAAAGGTGCAGAATTGTTTTGGAGAATGGATAATACTTCAGATGGAATTGGTCAAGATATTTGGATTGCTTATTCATATTTGGATAGTAAGCGTAAGTTTAAGCAGTATTCAGATGAAATTATTCCAAGCTTTGCATCAAATCATAAGTTGACATTTATTTATAAAAATGCATTTAAATTAAAAAATGGAGATGGTTTTAATACAAGCTTGGCTATAACAGGTACATCTGGATATCCATATTATAACCCCATAATAAATGAGCAGTTTGAATCTGACCCTTATCTTTCCTTTGATATTGGTGGTAGCTATTTGCCTCAAATAGATGATGGTTTTATGGTTGTTTTCTTTAATGTATCTAATCCATTTGGTCATAGAAATAGTTTTGGATATAGATATATAGATTATGATATGTCAGTATTAGCAGAACCAGAAGAAAAATTGCCAGGAAGTTTAAGAAGTGTATTTATAGGTTGTTTTATGTTTTTTTCTGTAGATAAGGATTGATGAAATATAAAATTTACATATTATTGTTTTCTTTTATCTTCTCTTTTGAATATTCAGATAGATATTATAAGGCTATGGATAAAGGTATTGAAATGTTTGAGTCCTCAGAGACTGAAAATGATTTTTTGAAAACATCCAATTATTTCTACCGTATATCTCAAGTTGTTAAAAATGATTGGCTCTCTAGCTATTATTATGCATATAGTAATACTAGTTTAAGTATGATGCAAGATGATCCTGATATTAAGGAGATGTATTTAGATAAAGCCTTTGATATTATTATTCCTTTTGATACTTTGGGAGTTGCTAATATTGATTCTGTCGCAATGTCAGAAATATATACTTTAAAAGCTATGATTTATGTTGGGAAAATATTTATTAATCCTATGGTTAATGGAATGAAATATGGACCAATGTCAGATAAGAGTATTAATAAGGCTATCTCATATTGTCCTACTAATCCTCGTCCATATTATTTAAATGGGCAATCTAAATTTTATACTCCATCAGCATTTGGAGGTGGTATGGATAAGGCTATTCCACTATTAAAAAAATCTTTAGATAATTATGAAATCTTTGAAACTAAAAAATATTGGCCTAATTGGGGTAAAGGTAAATGTCAATCACTGTATAATGAAGCTATAAATAATGTTGAAAAATAATAAAATTAATATTTTACTTGTTGTTTTTATATCAATAATATTTTGTTCAAATAATGAAAAAGAATATGTTATTCTTGTTTCTTTTGATGGTTTTAGGCATGATTATGTTGATAGAATTGAAACATCTTACTTTGATTATGTAGAAAAATGGGGTGTTAAAGCTAAATCTTTAAAACCAGTTTTCCCATCTTTTACTTTTCCTAATCATTATGCTATTGCAACTGGATGCTATTCAAATAAGCATAAGATATTAGGTAATGAGTTTAATACTGAAATGGGAAGATATTCATATAAAGACAAAAGTTCAGTTCAAGATTCTAAATGGTATGGAGCTGAACCAATTTGGGTGACTGCTGAGAAAAATGATATTATTACAGCAACATATTTCTGGGTTGGTTCTGAAGCAAAAATTGGAGGGTATTATCCAACTTATTATAAAAATTATGAATCTGGAATTAATCCATATGCAAAAGTAGATCAAGCAATAGAATGGTTGGAATATCCTGTTTCTAGTAGACCAAGATTAGTATGTTTGTATTTTGAAGAACCTGATCATGCTGGTCATGTTTTTGGTCCAAATTCTATTGAAGTTACTAATCAAATTAAATCATCAGATGATATTCTTGGATATTTGTTGAAATCTATATCAAAAATCGATATTTTTGATAAAATTAATGTTGTTATTGTAAGTGACCATGGAATGGTTGATGTTGCTTTAAATCAAGTTATTAATATTGATGATTTTAATCTTCCTGGAATTCTAGATGAGAAGGGACCTATTATGAGCTTTAAGGTAGATTCTGATATGGATTTTTCAATTAATGAATTAAATATTCCAAATGTATCAATAGTTCCATCTAGAAATAATAATAATTTAAATTATCATAATTCTTTATATGATTATTTATTTATAGCTAATGAAGGTTGGATGATGTATAAAAATGAACATATTAAACAATATGATGGCAAGTTACCTGTTAAAGGAATGCATGGCTATGATTCAGATTATATGAATATGCATGCTATATTTTATGCATATGGCCCTCGTTTTAAAGAAAATTATAAAATTGAAACATTTGAATTGATACATATTTATCCATTACTTTGTGAGCTTTTAGGACTTAATCCAAGTGATAATATTGATGGTGATTTAAGAGTATTAGAATCTATTTTAAAATAAATGGAATTGTTTTTTTCAGATAATATTAATAATGATATAATTATCTTAGATTTACAAGAGTCAAGACATTGTACTAAAGTATTAAGGAAAAGTATTGGTGATACAGTTAACGTTGTAGATGGTATCGGAAATTTTTACAAAGGTCAAATAANTTTAATTANCAAAAATAATTGTNAAATNAGAATCAATGAAATTTTGAATGATTATGGNAAAAAAAAATATTATACNCACATTGCTATCTCTCCTATTAAAAATCATGAAAGATTAGAGTGGTTTATTGAAAAATCTGTTGAAATTGGAATTGATGAAATTTCTTTTATCNGATGTAGTCGAACTCTTAGAAAAAATATAAAGTTAGATCGAATTAATAGAATTGCTGTTACTGCCATGAANCAAACACTTAAAGCTAAGCTGCCAAAGATTAATGAAGTAGAGGGNTTTAGCTCTTTTTTAAATAGANCTAATGAAGGAATGAAGTTTATATGTCATCTTGAAAATAANGAAAGAAAAAATTTATTTTCATTTAAAGATTCTATTATTAGTAGTTTACATAGTTGTGTTTTAATAGGNCCTGAAGGAGATTTTACATTAGATGAGATTTCTTTATCTAAAAAACATAATTTTATTCCAATAAGTTTAGGAAATAGTAGACTAAGAACTGAAACTGCTGGAATAGTGTCATGTAATTTGATTAATTCAATTTATGAATATTNATATAAATGATAAATGGATGCAAGAAGCTTATAGATTAGCTNTTAAATCCTANNATTGTGATGAANTTCCAGTTGGTTGTGTTATTGTTAAAGATAATCAAATTATTGGTAAAGGNCATAATGAAGTAGAAAAATTGACTGATTCAACTGCTCACGCNGANATGATAGCTATTACATCTGCTTCAAATCANAATAATGATTGGAGATTAACTAATACAAGTATATATGTTACAAAAGAACCTTGNATTATGTGTTATGGTGCTATATTGAATTCNAGGATAGAAAATTTATATTATGGTGTTGAGGATNCTAANTTAGGNTTTNGAGTTAATATTGTTAGTNTNANTTCATTGAATATTCATCTTAAAAATATTCAATCTGGAGTATTAGANCAGAAGTGTAAAAGTATTTTAAAAGATTTTTTTATAAATAAGAGAAAAAATAATAAAATAAAATAGCAATAAATCATTAAATTTTACATCANCTGGAGAGATGTCNGAGTGGTTTAAGGTGCACGCCTGGAACGCGTGTATGGATGAAAATCCATCGGGAGTTCGAATCTCCCTCTCTCCGCANNTATAGATTATGGACTATAGAAAAAAAATATATATAGTATTCATTTCATTAATATTTTCATTTACAAATANTAAAATAGCATATGTTCATTATATNGAAGGTGAGTGCTATATAAAAAANAATCAAACAGATAATAAATATTTTAAGNTGTTTATTGGAACAGATATTTATGATAATGANTTTATTAANTCNAGTGATGATTCAAATTGTACTATTAGATTTAATGATGATAAAACTCATCTTTTTATTGAATCAAATTCTATAGTCNGTTTAGATGATGATTATATATCGAGAGAANTAGANTTGATTAAAGGAAGTTTNTATATTAAAAATTTATTTAATGAAGGTAAAAGAGTCTANGTATTTACTTCTAATAANCAAATTTCTATNGCAAATAATAGATTATGGATTAGCTCTTCTAAATNAANNGATGATTATATTTATTCATTAGATGGTAATCTAGATATTTATAATAAAAATTATAAAAAAAATATAAATCTTGATAAGCGTGTTTTGNTGNATTTTAAAAATCAAAGCTATGATTATATNNATAATATTNAAGATATNGTCCCTAAATA
Source organism: Fidelibacterota bacterium (assembly GCA_002705605.1). Classification (GTDB taxonomy): domain Bacteria; phylum Fidelibacterota; class Marinisomatia; order SCGC-AAA003-L08; family D37C17. Next base: position 71,807 of record PAJD01000006.1, read on the forward strand.
TGTTTTAGATGATANNTATGATTTTAATTTTAATAATAATAAAATNGAATTAAAAAAATATGATATGATCCCNATTTANGGAGATAGAATTCGAAATATGNGNATTGTTGATCCNTATAAAGTNTCTTTTGATTTTGGNACTAAAATATTAAANAATGATTCNCATNTTAAAGTTGGTATATACCCATCTTATATAAATAGAAATTTATCTATAAANGGTAATATNGAATCATATGTNAGNCCATCAGGNAATGATTTAGATAATTATTGGGATGATGNATATGATNTTTTAGATAAGATNTCAATTGATTATTCTTNTTTTNNNAATAAAAATCAAATGTATNTTAAATTTGGATCTATNGAAGATTTATCATTTGCNAGNGGTTATATGATTAATGGAATGAATAATAGTATTGATTATCCTAGNAAAATAAATTCAGGATTANATTTAAATTATATNTTTGATNTTGATTTTATGNACTTAGATATATTNATNCCAAGCATTAGAGATTTTGGTAATGANGGTGGNGTTATAGCTGCNAGAACATCTTTATATNTNTCTCATNATTTTCCTNTTACTTTAGGGNTNGGTNTNATNGCGGANATAAATCAATTTTCANATATATCTGAATCTATTAATAAAACAGCAAANGCGAGATCAGTTTATGGAGCTGANATAGATTTTAATTATGANTTAATATCTAATNTNGANCTTGATATTGATATTTTTGGTGAATTTGTNGGTCTTTGGTACCCAGAATACAATTATTATACTTTATTTGATGGTGATAATGTTTCAAATGATTTAAGGTGGAGAAAAGGNACATGGGGTNTAANTGGNCCNGGANTATCGGTAGAATTAGAAAATCGTTATTTATTTAAATTTTCATTTAATTATAATTCTGCAACATTTATTCCTAATTATTTTAATTCAACTTATTTGTATAATAGAGCNAGGTATTATAAAGGGATATTAGATTATCCGATGATACAAAANCAGATTGATTATTTAAANAATAATTTTTTNATAGGNGACTCTTGTTCTGCNGGTNAAGAATGTGAATATTTAATTCCTAANGATGTNTACCCNATTTTAGTTAANAATGATGGNTTTAGTGGTTTTAATACATTNGGTTTTACAACAGANTTTAGATATAAATTTCAATCTTACTTTAGTACTTCTTTAATGACNTCAGTTTTTATTGAAGATTCNAATANNTCAAATTCTTNTTATTCTTTTCAAAGCTCTNTNGATATAGCTGATGGTTATATAAGAAATCTTAATTATTTAAANTTNTATTTTTCTAATATTTATTTTTCTCAATTATCAGATAAATATAGGTCNNCATATGGAATTAAAACAGAGGTTNANTTGCCNATGAGTTTGTCTTTGATAATTAATTTAGGCCAAGTATATTATGACAAGAATCTANTGACTAATGATATTGATAAAATGANNAATTCAGATATTAGTATTAAATATAGTTTTTAATAATAATGAATCAATTTAAAGCATATTATCTTTCATTTATTGGAATTAGTCTAATAGGTCTTTCTATTGGATATGTGATTGGTTTTTATAGTAAAGTATTNTNTNTNAATAATAATCTTTCATATTTAAGTATTATTCCAATGGGNGTTGGTTGTGCAATGATTATTTATGGTTCATTATTNATCAAAAGTGAGAANTAAGNATATATGGTTTTGAAAAAAAATAAAAAGNTTGGTTCTTCTAAAAATATGGATTTAGGTGCTTCTAATAATAAAAGAGCAGANATGTTAGTNAAAATTGACTCTATGTTAGANCAGATAGANANTAAATATGGTCCNTTTATTTTAGANGAATTNCAAAAAAGAATTGAATTTACTATTGAAGAATTTTTTAATGATTTAAAACTTGTNTTAAATAATGTTTTTGATAAATCTAAAAATAATTCAAATAAATCAAGTGTGAATCAAGATAATAATCAAATGGAAACGCCAGTATTTATTGCTGAGCACAATAAAAAAAGAACTAAAAAATAACAATCATTCTGTGCTAGATGGGGAGCTAGCGGTTCCTTGTAACCTGAAATCCGCTATATGCAGGGTTGAATTCCAATNAGAAGGNGTTTGATGAACTTAGTTTCTTTATATAAGCGGTGTTGATATCTTCAGCTTTACGCAATTAGTATTTCTTGAATTCCGCCAGGTCTGGAAGGAAGCAACGGTAAAGAAGTATTCATGTGCCGTAGAATCCTGAAATTGAGCTGGCTATATAAATAATTATTTTAACATAAACTTCGATTATTGGTGCACAGATTATTTAATAAACTATGGCATATAAGATACTATCATTAAAATGGAGACCTTCAAGCTTCTCAGAAGTTGTAGGTCAAGATCACATATCAAATGCATTGTCAAATGCAATAAAGCTAGATAGAATTGCTCATGCATTTACCTTTTCTGGACCNAGAGGGGTTGGGAAAACTTCTACGGCAAGAATCTTAGCTAAAGNATTAAACAAAGTNGATAATATTAATGAATCTATTGATATTATTGAGATGGATGCAGCTTCAAATAGAGGCATCGATGAAATTAGAAATTTGAGNGAAAGTGTAAATTATGCTCCNGCTAATGGTAAGTATAAAATTTATATAATTGATGANGCTCATATGCTTACAAAAGAAGCTTTTAATGCTTTGCTAAAAACATTAGAAGAACCACCAAGTCATGTNATTTTTATATTTGCAACAACAGAATTATATAAAATGCCTGAAACAATTTTGTCAAGAACTCAGCGTTATGATTTTAATAGNTTATCATTGAGTTGTATTAAGGATCATCTTAGATTTGTTTTNAAATCAGAAAAAATAAAATTTGATGATGAAAGTATANCTAAAATATCAGAAAAATCAGATGGAAGNATGAGGGATGCCTTGAGTGTTCTAGATCAGATGATTTGTATATGTGATAATAATATTACAATTGATAAAATATCTTCTTCTTTAGGACTTGTTTTAGATCAAAATTATTTTAAAATTTTGTCTTTAGTTTCTTCGAGGAATAGTGCTGAATTATTTCAATTGTTTGATGAGATAATTGCNTCTGGAATTTCATTATATGATTTTATTGATGGGTTAAATAAATTTCTTAATAAATGTATTTTGGCTAATTCATTAAAAGAAAGTCAAAAACATGCTAATTTTTATAAAAATTATTGTTCTTATAATATTAATCTTGAAGAAATTGACTTATTGAGAATTATGGAGGTTTGTTTAAAATTTCAATCATCTTTAAGACAAATTTCTCAGCCAAGAATTGCTATGGAGAGTTTATTGTTAAAACTTGCATATTTAGATAAATCAGTAGATATTAATAATTTTTTTTCTAATATAAAAAATAATAATATNTATNNAGGAGGTTCTAGTTCAAAAAAAAATATTGAGAACAATAAAAAATCGATAAGCAGTCCAGNCGTTGATAAAAATTTAAATGATTTGAAAAAAGTCACTTCTAAGAAAGTTATGGTTGAGAAGAGTCATGTTAAATCTGNGAAACTATCAAATGNAGAAAATAAANCAGATAAAGACTCTGAAAAAAATAAAAATAAAGAAATCGATAGTGATAAGCCAGATACAANTTTAATTAAGAATAATGAAGAANATAAAATTAATAAAGAATTAAGTATAAAACGTATGTCTGNTGATTGGANTAATATTTTATCATCGATAAAAAAAAGTAATATTANTCATTCATTGGAAAAAGTTAAAATTAAAGAATTAACATCAAAAAAGATAGTTGTTCAAGTTTGTGAGATAAATGAATTTATGTTTAAGAATTTATTGAATGATATTACTTTAATTGAAGNNAGTATTAATAAATATTTTAATGTTAATTTGTCTTTAGAATTAGNATTAGAAAAAAAGGAAANTTTACAAAAAACTGAATCANTTCAAAAAAAAGATACTATAGATAAGGACCATCCATTATTTATGGATGTGTTAAATGAATTTGAGGGAGAATTAATNAAGTAAGGGAGTATTTATGTTTAAAGGTATGTCAAATATATATAAGCAAGCACAAAAAATGCAAAAGGATATGAAAAAAGTCCAGGATGAGTTGGAAAATTTAAAAATTGAAGGCCAATCGGGTGGAGGAATTGTTAAGGTTGTTGTTAATGGTAAAAAAGAGCCTCTATCTGTTACTTTGGATGATAGTATATTATCAGAAGATAGGGATATGGTAGAAGATTTGATTTTAGCTGCTATGAAAAATGCATTTGATAACGCAGAAAAAGAATCAGCTGAAAAAATGAAGTCTGTAACTGGTGGTATGCCAAATATCCCTGGTTTTTAATGAGTATCTATCCTAATACTTTAAAAGAATTAATATTGAGATTTTCAAAGCTTCCTGGGATTGGGAAGAAAACTGCTGAAAGACTTTCAATATACATTTTAAACTCAAGCAATGAAGAGACTGTGGAATTTTCAAATGCTTTAGTTAATTTAAAGGATTCAATTTCTACTTGTAAGATTTGTAATTGTTTTACTGAGGATGAATGTCATATATGTAATAATGAAAATAGAGTAAAAGATTTACTTTGTATTGTCAAAGATCCTACTGATGTTTTTTTAATTGAAAAATCAGGTTTTAAAGGCCTTTATCATGTATTAGGTGGTCTTATCTCTCCGTTTGATGGTATTACACCAGAAAAATTAAATATTGATATGCTGTCTATGCGTTTGAAATCTATTAGAGAGGTTATTATAGGTATTGAGCCATCACACGATGGAGATATAACCACAATATATTTGTCAGATATTATAAAAAAAGAAGATATTAAGGTTTCTCGTCTTGCAAGAGGAGTCCCAGTTGGTACTAGTTTAGAGTTTATAGATGAGGTTACATTGTCACATTCAATAAATGATAGGGTAGAAATTTAGTGTTTTTTAAATATAGATATATCCCTAATTACTTGTCTTTATTAAGAATTATTTTAACACCTATATTTACAATTGCAATGTTTCAAAACACATTTTTTTATAAATTGATTTCTTTAAAAATATTCTTTCTTGCTTCATTAAGTGATTTTTTAGATGGATATATTGCAAGAAAGTATAATTTTGTTTCAAATTTTGGGAAAAGTATAGATCCTATCTCAGATAAAATATTAGTAATATCCTCTTTTATAGTTTTGTCTATATTTTATCCTAGTATAGTGCCTTTTTGGATGCTTTTTTTAATTATTTCAAGAGATATTTTAGTAACAGTTTTAAGATATTATAGATTAAATAAATCCTCTAATTTCAAGACAAGTTTTATTGCTAAAAGAAAAACATTAGTCCAAATTATTATTATTCATTTAATTTTAATTTTACATATTATAGACCCTGGTTATATTGTTGATAATGAATACTTATATTATATGGTTTTGTCATCAGTATTGCTATCTTGGTTTTCAGCTTTTGATTATCTGTTGTTAATTAAAAAATGAAATTTATTTATAAAAGTATTATTACTTTCTTTTTTGTTGGAAATATTCAATTTGCTCCAGGAACTATTGCTAGTATGTTTGCGATGTTAGTATGGTTTTTTATACCATTGAATTTATTTATTCAATTATCTATTATTTTAATATTATTATTTCTGTCTTTATTCCTTTGCTATATTCATTCAATTGAATCCAATATAGAAGATCCCTCTTATATTGTAATAGATGAGGTTATTGGAATGTTTATTTCTTTATTCATGCTACCAAAGCAATTATCTTTTTATTTGTTAGCATTTATGTTGTTTAGAATTTTTGATATACTTAAGCCATCAATAATATATAATGCTCAAGATTTAAAACATGGAGTTGGTATTATTGCAGATGATATATTAGCAGGATTATTTACAATAATAATATTAAATAGTATTTTATTTTTATGAAGGTTGGAATTATTGCAATAGGAGATGAGTTAATAAGTGGATATACTATTGATACTAATTCTAACTTTATAGCTTTAAAATTAAAGGATTATAGATTATTAGATGTCTCTAATATATGTATAGTTGGAGATGATTTAAGTCTAATTGCAGATAATTTAGATTATTTAATTAACAGTAATATGAACTATATTTTTTTAACTGGTGGATTAGGTCCCACACATGACGATTTAACAAAAAAAGTACTATGTAAATATTTTAATTGTAAATTAAAAATTTATGAAAAGCACTATAATAAATTGTTAAAAAAATATTCAAATAAGAAAATTGACATATTAAGATCCCAGTCTGAAATTTTAGATATAAGTGAGCCTGTTGTTAATGATATTGGGACAGCATTATCCATGTATTTTAAATATAAGGGCATTAATTTTTTTGTTCTTCCTGGAGTCCCCTTGGAAATGGAGAATATATTGATTAATAAAATATTACCAAATTATATAGATCCTATTTTTAAAAAAGAAGCTAGGGTTTCAACAATTTTAACATCAGGTATTTATGAGAGTTCTCTGTATAGAAAATTGAAAAAAGATATTGATAAATCAATTGACGATATTAAAGTTTCGTTTTTACCAGGATATTCTGGAGTAAAAATAAGGTTAACATTAGTTAATTACAGTATTTCTCTGGAAAGATTCTTAAAATTTAAAAAATTAATTGAATCTAAGATATCTGATTATATTTATGGTTATGATAATGATAAATTAAATGAAGTTGTAGGGAATATGCTTATAAAAAGTAATAGAACATTATCAGTTGCTGAATCATGTACAGGTGGATATTTAGCAAAAGTTATAACTGACGTTCCTGGAAGTTCAAAATATTTTAAAGGTGGAATTATTGCTTATCATAATCAAATTAAAATTGATGAGTTGAATATTGATAAAAATATAATAGAGAAATATGGTGCAGTAAGCAAAGAAGTTGCATCGTTAATGTCTGAAAATATTAGGAAAAAATATGATTGTGATTATGGTGTATCTACAACTGGGATAGCTGGCCCAGATGGTGGAGGTAAAAATAAGCCTATTGGTCGAGTTTATGTNTCAATTGCNACAAAAAAAGGANTAAAATNTAAGGAATTTACATTTTCGAATAAGCGAGAATTAAATAGAAAAATTACAGTTTACGTATGCCTTTCTCTTCTNAAAAAAAGTATTTAANTTAAATAAAAAAAATATTTGCATNTTATTATTTAATAGTATTAATATTACTTACGAGTAACTTACGAGGTAATNAAATGTTGTCACCGAAAAAACNAAATTTTTTAGATTTTATTAAGTCATTTATATCATCAAATGANAGNCCTCCAACATTTGTAGAAATAATGAANGGNTTGAANTTTAGTTCTCTTGGAACAATCAATTGGTATATAGTNGAATTGGAAAAAGAAGGATTAATTAAAAGAGTTAAAGGATCAAATGGAAAAAGAGCTTTATCAATTTTAGAAAAAAATATTGATAATAGANTNCCNATGNTAGGTCTAGTTGCAGCTGGAATGCCAATTGAAGTTTTTGATAATGTTGAATATGTNGATGTTCCAAGTAAATATATNAATGATGAAAATTATGTATTAAAAGTTGATGGTAATTCAATGATTGATGATGGAATATTAGATGGNGATTATATAGTAGTAAAAAAATCACAAATAGCAAGAGCTGGNGANACGGTAGTAGCAATACTAAATGGAGAAGCTACATTAAAAAGNTANTATTTAGGAAAAAATGGTNTAGAACTACATCCAAGAAATAGTAANTATAATACAATNTATGTNTCTAATGAAGATCAATTGTATATACAAGGNCAAGTNTTAGGAGTATTTAGAGAATATAATTAAACCGGAGAAATAATGGCNGATAAGAAAAAAAATGATAATTTAAACTTAGTTATTGANCAAATTAGAAAACAAACAAAAGATCCTAATGCNATTATGAGATTAGGTGATAANNAAAAAAAATATTAAAAANATTGATGTTATTTCNACNGGATCAATTTCTTTAAATACAGCNCTTGGTATTGGNGGATTACCTAAAGGAAGAATTGTAGAAATATATGGTCCAGAATCATCAGGTAAAACAACTTTAACATTGCATTGTATTGCTGAAGCTCAAAAAAACAAAGGAACNGCAGCATTTATAGANGTTGAACATGCTCTTGATCCNGCATATGCNAAGAATTTAGGTGTTGATACAAATAATTTATTAATATCNCANCCAGATGATGGTGANCAAGCTCTTGANATTGCAGAAACANTAATTAGAAGTGGNGAACTTGATATATTAGTTATTGATTCNGTTGCAGCANTAGTTCCAAAGGCTGAATTAGATGGTGAAATGGGTGATTCACATATGGGTCTNCATGCAAGATTAATGTCNCAAGCAATGAGAAAATTAACAGGAATTGTAAGTAAATCAAAAACATGTGTAGTNTTTATTAATCAAATNCGTCATAAAATAGGTATCATGTTTGGAAGNCCTGAAACTACTACTGGTGGTAATGCATTGAANTTTTATTCTTCATTAAGGTTNGAAATAAGACGTAAAGCTCAAATAAAAGANGGAGAAAGAGTTGTTGGNAATAGAACAATTGTTAAAGTNGCAAAAAATAAACTTGCACCTCCATTTACAAAAGTAGAATTTGATATTATATATGGCTTTGGAATATCTTATGAAGGTGATTTAATAGAAAATGCACTATTNGGTGATATATTACTTCAATCTGGTTCCTGGTTTTCATATGATAATGAAAAAATCGCTCAAGGAAGAGANAATTTACGATTATTATTAAAAGAAAATTTAACACTACGTAAATCAATTGAATCAAAAGTCAAAAAATATTTAGGTATATGATAATTAGTGATTTAAATCAATTTTTTATATTATTATTATAATTAACTTTTAGTTGTAAGAAATAAATATATCATATAATCCTCTTCTTACTCCTCATAAACCTTGAAATATTGATATAAAAGAAACTCCTTAACAGGAGTTTCTTTTTTTTTAATAGCATATATATTATATTTATGTTATTAATAAATTAAAACGAGGCATTTTATGAATTATAATTTTCTAATNATATCTATTCTANTNGGTTTTGTTTTTTCANNAGAANCTATCAAATCNAAAAACATTAAACCTNCACCTATTAATNNTNCAGAAATTCAAAATAAAGCTCCGAATTTAAAAGATAAAGATTTAGTTAAATGGNCTAATGAAGATANGAATATTAATAATCCTGATTATCAATATGAAATGAANAAGTTAATGGAACAATTTAAAATNGATAAGGGNNNGATTATCCAAGAATTTAAAAGAAAAATTGAGCCGTATAAATATCNAAGAGATGAAGATATGAANGAAATAAAANTTTTGTATTCAGAAAAAAGAANAGAAATTAGANANAAATATGGNATTAAAAGAAAACNNAAAAGTTNTGATANAAAGAAAATAAAAAAAATTGACAAANCTAATTAGATCTANTTATTTATTTTATGAATCGTTTAGAAAAAGCTACTAAAATTGCTATTATTTTAGATGAATTGTATCCTAAAACTCCNATTCCACTAACTCATTATGATTCNTTNACNTTACTTGTAGCTGTTATGCTATCTGCTCAAACTACTGATAAAAAAGTAAACCAAGTAACACCACACCTATTTAGAAAAGCAGATACTCCATTATTGATGTCTCAGTTAAGTGTAAATACNATTGAGAATTTAATTCGTGAAATTGGCTTAGCTCCTACTAAAGCAANAAATCTTAAAAACATGTCTANAAAATTGATTTCTGAAGGNGGTATTAGACCNGATTGGGAATTTCTTGAAAGTTTACCAGGTGTTGGACATAAAACAGCTAGTGTTGTTATGTCTCAGTGGTATGGAATNCCTGCATTTCCTGTTGACACTCATATACATCGTTTNGCTGCAAGATGGGGCTTATCTAAANCTAAAAATGTAACTATGACTGAAAGAGATTTAAAAAAAATTTGGCCTAAAAAAACATGGAATAAAAGACATTTGCAAATTATTTTTTTTGGAAGAGAATATTGTCCAGCAAGAAGCCACAATCTTATGAATTGTCCAATTTGTTCTTGGGCTTCTTCNAATAAAAGAATTAAATNTGANATGAAAANTTAATCTTCTGATAAGATTAANTTCACNAATATAACTATATCTAGTACATCAAAATTATTATCATTATTTAGATCNCCNGCTAAAAGTTGATTTGAAGTTGGTTCTGAATTACTGATAATTATATTTATTGCTACAACNAAGTCNANTACATTCAATAAAGTATCTGAATTTAAATCACCTGATAATAATGAATCTGAATAGTAATAACCNGTTTTATGATTATCTCCTCTATATGTGTTCCAATAAAATTCTTCAGTATTNGTTNNATTTTTGATATCTATAACTGATAAATTTTGANTAGTTCCAANAATAATTTCTAAATCATNATCATTNTCTANNTCTNTAACTGATGGNGAACTTTCAAATCCTGTATTAAATTGTATTGGNAAGTTTTCAAATNCACTACCATCAATTTTAAATATTATTAATTTTCCTTCATTTGTAGCAGATATAACTTCAGGTTCATTATCATTATTTAAATCTGCAAATATTGGTGAGGAATTAATTTTTTCATTNCCTATATATTGTGGCCAATTAGGNAAGTTTTGTCCTTCNCTATTTATTCCATAAAGNAAGCCATCTTCAGANCCAAAAAATATTTTAATTTGGTTATTGTGTGTTANAAAACCTGGCTCTGATTTAATATCGTCTAATGTTGGAATAATAAATTTAACTGACCCATCTATGTTTATACCATAAAATAGACCATCTGTATTTCCTATTAATATTGTGATATCATTGTTATTATTTAATATTGATGGAGCAGCCTTAAATTTATCTTGAGAACTAAATATAGTTTCATAAGAACCATTATCATAAATAATATGAATTTCTTTATCATTCTCAGTTGCAACGACAATATCATCTTTCCCATTGCTATTTATATCATATATTGCTACACCACTAAGAATTTTTGAATTAATTTCAACAGGAAAATTATTAACATCTGAACCATCATAATTGATAGCAAAAACATCACCTGAGTTTGAATATCCTGTAAATATTATTTCTAAATCTTCATCACTATCTAGATTTGCTAATGATGGTGTTCCCATTAAATATTGATCTGTTTCATAGTTCAACTCAATATTGCCATATTCATCAATGATATAACAATGCTTGTTCTTTGAAGTTACTATAAATTCAATTTCTCCATCATTATCAATATCAGCTGCAGCAGGAGAACCCCAGATTTCTTTACTACTTCCCTCAAGTTCAATAGGAAAGCCATTAAGAGCATTCCCAGTATTATCGACTCCATGAAAAAATCCATTATCATCACCAAAAAATATTTCTGAAATCATATCATTATTTATATCAATTATAGTAGGTGAAGATTTGATTGTTGTCACTGTATTATAGGGATTTCCATCATCATCAATCAAAGTTGTTGTATATGGAAAACCTGTTTGATCTAGACTTATATTAATGTTGATATCATATAAATTTTGGCTTGATTCTCCATTGCTTGAAGTAGATATAACTGTTAGAGTTAATAAATGATTAGATAATGTAATATCATCTGCTAGTGAAATTAAAAAAGGACTATTATTATTTGTATAGGAATCGCCAACATCTAAATTATTAAATGATAAGTATTCATTAACTATTGTTACAGACTCATCGTTTGTTGATAAAATTATATCAGCATTTTCTGCATCATTCCAAGGTATTAAATTTTCTAATGTTACATATAATTCAATAATCTCTCCTGGGTTTGCTACATTGTCTCCATCACCTTGAAATTCATTGTATGAATATTCTTGCATTACCACATTTGGATTATCTAGACTTTGTGGTTCAATTCCAATTAGAGCACCTTGATCATAATTAAATCCATTTAAGGAACTTAAAAGATAATTTCCATTTTGTGAACCACCCCATCCAAAATTATTATGAAAATAATCTCCATCATAACCATCAATATTCCATGCATGACAACCATCAGTATCACATCCATCAACATATAAAGGTCTATTTGAATTTAGTTCATTTTGTAAAATATTTCTATATTGTGTTGAACTGTAGCTGCTAGCAGAAATTTCATCGATATCATTTTTAAATATAAAATAATTTCTTAAAGCATTACGTGCTCTGGATGTTTGAGATCCAGATCCATCAATTCCAAAATTCATATTGACTGATACAGCACAATGATAAAGTAATTCTTGACTTTCAGATGTAGGGTATGTATTTGCCATTTCGCTATAGTCATAAAATGAATTTCCAAAATTTGCATACTGATATCCATATTGATTGTGAGTATATCCATGAGAACTATAGCCAATTTCTGGATAAGACCAATAATGCATAATTTGAGCCATTGCAACAGCTACACAACCAACATATACATTTCCACCAGGTCCATCTGGATCTTCAGGGCACATGTCATTCCATGAAGAATCTTGATTAAATCTAGCTTGAAGTAAAGGAGAAACACTCCTAGTTTGACTTTCAAAGTCTACTGGATTACTATATTTATCCCATTGATTTGCCACATCATCTCTTTGAGTATTATTAATTTTTTCATTGCTTAATTCAGAAGAGTATAAATTAAATAAATAATTTATATTAGATGGATATGTTGTAGAGATTATAAATTCATTTTCAAAACTATAACCTAGAATTGGCATAATTAAATCATCAGCAGCTACAAGTATAAAACCTCTAGGGTTTAGCTTTATTGCATAAAATATATTTTCATTGTTATAATTTATAAGAATGTTCTCATTATAGTTAAAATCAACTAAATCTCTTTGATTTTTTGAATAAAAAAAGTTTTCAGCTATATTGATTGCTGTAGATTCCGTAATCACTTCAGAAAACGAAAAACTAATTAGAAATAATAAGTAAAATAATGATTTTAATGTTCTCATAAATTGTTCCTATTTTAGGTTTATAAAATTTATTTAATAATTATGTATAATATATAATAAATTTTGTAACTAATTATAACAAAGAAAATTTTANAATGATGNGATTTATATCACAAGAATTTANAANNACACTTTTTTTAAAGTTNTTTGGTTTTTTAAAAGTNCCTATGATTTTTTATTGNAATCCAAAAGTTNTAAGTATTTCTGANANTAGTGTTGAAATTAAAATTTCATTAAAAAGAAANACTAAAAATCANGTTGGNAGNATGTATTTTGGNGCANTATCTGTTGGTGCTGATATNACAGGNGGTGCTATAGCTTTAGATTTAATTAAGAAGTCTAAATGTAAAATTAATTTATTATTTAAGGATTTTAAGGCTGATTTTTTAAAAAGAGCTGAAGGTGATGTCCACTTTATCTGTAATGATGGCAAGATAATATCAGATATGGTTAAAGAAACAGAAATATCAAAAAAAAGAATTAATAAGCCTATAGCTATTACAGCTTATGTGCCTACTAAATTTAAAGAAGAGCCAGTTGCTAAATTTATTTTAACACTTTCCTTGAAAGCATATTAATTTTTTATCTTCTATTGGTTTTAGATAGTAAATTAATAGCGTGAAACAGTTATTACTTATATTAACAATTTTATTATTTTTTATATCTATTACTTTATGTGATTGTAATTCCTTTCTTAAAGGAGATTTGAACAATGATTCTAGTATAGANATTATTGATATTATGTTAATGGTTGATTATANTATTAATGATTTNTATTNTGANATATCAGATTTAAATGAAGATCAAATAGTTAATATTTTTGATATTATTATGATTNTTGAACGAATAATATATCCATTTGAACAAGATGTATCTATATCTATGATTGATTTTGACTTTAGTACCATGTTAATAAATTGGAATAAATCTAATAATTATGGTTTTAAGTCTTATAATTTGTACTATTCTAATTTTATTGATAATCAAAATCTATTNCTTTATNNCACTGAAAATCAAAATGATACATCAATTGTGCTNNATAATATTATTNTAAATGAGCAGAATTATTTTTGGTTAATCATTGATGATTTTACGGGATGCGAGTTAACTTCAGANCAATATAATTATGAATTGCCATTTAAATCATATAATCTTGATAATGAGGGNAATATACTTTCAACTCAACTNTTAGCTGATGANTTTAAACCATCAACTGATTGCATGAATTGTCATGAAGATCATTATAATGAATGGTTTTCTTCAATGCATTCTTATACATCAAGAAGTCCCTTATTCTTTTCATATAAAAATGATGTGAACAATGAACACCCTATTGTTGGTGAAAATTTTTGCATGCAGTGTCATAATCCTGTAGCTTTTTTAACTGGAGAAAATACAGCGGTATTTGATAATGTTAGTGATTTTTTAAATAGTGATTTAAATCAATCTATTAAAGATGGTATAGGTTGTGATGTTTGCCATTCCGTTACTGGATTAAGNCAAACTGTTCATGCGGGTNATAATTTAGCAGCTACAGCTCAATATAAATTGTATCCACTTGGGAATATTAAGTTTGGATCAATACAAAACCCTGAGCCTAATCCATATCATGCGTCATATTACTTGCCAACTTATTCCTCTTCTCAAATGTGTTTGCCATGTCACGATCTTGTTGTTAGAGATGTAGAAGCAGAAATTACGTTTACAGAGTGGAATAGAATTCCAGGTTTTTCAATGTTTGGCGGTGTTTCATGTCAAGATTGTCATATGCCTGAGAAAGATAATGGNTATCACGATCATAGATTTGTTGGTGTTGATATTGATTTAAATATTCCAATAAATGAAAATCCNCTATATGAATCTGTCCAAGATTTATTATCAACAGCAGCTGAGATAGAATTTGATGTATTAAATGATACAATACCTTCAATAATGAGCTCTGGTGAGACCCTGCAAATTCCATTNACAATTGAGAGTAAAACAGCACACAGTATTCCATCTGGAACATCATTTAATAGGCAAGTTTGGATCGAGTTAGTTATAAACCATAATAACCAAATTATTTTTCAATCAGGTAAGGTTTTACCAAATCAACAATTAGACTTTAATGATTCTAATTTAATTCAATTTAAAACAGAAATATTAGATGAAAATGGAAATGTNGTAAATAATGTTACTAAAACACATGATATAAATAGTACTGCATTATTAGCATATCAAAGTAGATATGTATACTATGATTTTATTATTCCTGAAGAATTAATAGGAGATATAGATATAACCGCTAGAATGCTTTTCAGATCATTTGATCCTGATTTTATAATGGAGCATCATCCTGAGTTTATAGATAACTTAGGTTTTTATGAAATAGATTCAATTAGTAGGTCAATAACGATTCAATGATAAAATTTTTAATTAGATTATTATTTTTATCAGCTATATTACCATATCAGTTTAATATTGAGCCAGATTTTGGAAAAATTATATCTAATAATATTGTATATGAAAACCCATTTTTAGGTGGTTTTAATAAGCCTAAAATTCAATGGGCTGATTGGAATGAAGATGGCTTTATAGATTTGTTTTTGTTAGATGAAGATGGTCATATAAGATATTTTTTAAATGAAAATCAAAATTTTATTTTACAATCTACCAGATTCTTAGATTTATCAGATATATTATGGTTTTATATTTATGATTTTGATAATGATTCTTCTTATGAAATTATTGCCTCGAGTTCAATGTATGCAGGAGGAGTATCTTATTATGAATATATTGAAGGTGAATTAGTTTATATATCAGAAATAGTAGATATAAATAATAACCATTTAGATATTGATCAATCTATGATACCAACTTTTGCTGATATAGATGGAGATGAAGATCTAGATTTATTTTCTGGAAATATTATAGGAACATTAAATTACTTTAATAATTCAGGTCTCAATAATAATATTCCAACTTTTAACTTAGAATCAAATTTTTGGCAAGAAATTTATATTGTTGGTCAATCAAGACATGGTGCAAGTGCAATAAGTTTTATAGATTTAGATAATGATCAAGATTTAGATTTATCTTGGGGAGATTATTTTCAACAAAGTTTATATATTGTTTCAAATATAGGTAATCAGTTAAATCCTATTATGGATAATGATAATATAATTACCCAATTCCCATATGAGGATCCTGTTAATACAGCAGGATTAAATCTACCCTCTTTCATTGATATTGATAATGATAATGATAGTGACTTGTTTGTTACAACTTTATCTGGTGCATATGGTTATCAATTAACAAATAATTTTATGTTCTATGAAAATGTAGAGAATGATTATTTATTACAAACCTATAATTATATTGATACGGTTGATTTATTATCAGATATTAATCCAAAATTTGTAGATATTGATTTTGATGGTGATTTAGATTTATTTATAGGCACTAATTATGATCCCACATCATTTCCATGGATAGGCAGGATTGTTTTTTATGAAAATATAGGAATGGATATAGATAACAATCCAGTTTGGGAATTGGATTCTAATAATTTTCTTAATATGGATTTAGGAAATAATTTGTTTCCTGAATTTATTGATATTGATCATGATGGTGATTTAGATCTATTTATAGGGAATTATAATGGTATTGTTCATTTTTTTGAAAATATCGGAACAGTTTATAATAAAGATTTTGAATATTATGGAACTATTGAAGATATAGATATACAGGGATACTCTTCACCTGAGTTTGTTGATATAGATAATGATGATGATTATGACTTGCTTTTAGGTTGTGTGGATGGGAGAATATATTTTTATGAAAATATTGGAGATAAATATAATTTTAATTTTGATTTGAAAAGTTCAAATTATAATGATATAAATGTAGGTTCGCGATCAACAATTTTATCTGTTGATATGGATTTAGATAATGATAAAGATTTATTAATAGGGTCTGGAATTAACAATATTTTTTATTATAACAATTTAGGTGTTGGTAGCGTTCCTCAATTTGAATTAAGTAATGATTTTATTTTTCCTTATTTAGGAAAGAATGTATCACTTGATTATTATGAATCATGTCAATATACTGGTTTTATTTCCGGCATTTCAACAGGAGGAATGTATTTNACNTCNATNAAAAGTGANTTTNAAGGAGATATTAATGATGATAATAGTTTAAATATTTTTGATATTATCATATTAGTAGAAGCAATTTTAAATGGTAATAATATTAGTATTTTTGATATTAATTTTGATTGCGCATTAGATATATCTGATATTATTGAATTGATTGATTTGATTTTAAACACATAATTGATGTAACATCTTGTAAATGTGACTTATATCTCATTGTATTTAGTATATTTTTTAGTAATTTAATATTGAGCTTTAAATAAAATGAATTATATATATTTATATATTATACTTACTATTTCTTCATTTGTTTTTTCTGCAGATGGAAGAATAAAGAATGAAACCTTTAATTTTTATAATAAANTTGGTGATTCTAAAATTAATTTAATTAGTTCTACTATTAACCAAACAACACTAGAGATTATAGTTGATGGTTATTTATTAAATGAAGTTTTAGAAAATCAATATAATATTAAGATTGATAAAGGTTCTCCTATATTATTAGAAGGAGCTCCTGATTTACCTAAATTAAATACATCAATAATTATACCTGATCAAAAAAATATGAGTATTAAAGTTATTGATAGTGATTATATTGAATTATCAGATATTAATATAATTCCTTCAAAGGGTAATCTATCTAGAGATGTGGACCCTCAATCGGTACCATATGTTTATAGTAAACAATATGAACAAAATAGTTTCTATCCTTATAATCTAGCATACCTTGGAGACCCTTATATAATAAGAAGTATTCGTGGTCAATCAGTGATTATTAATCCAATTCAGTATAACCCAGTTACTAAGGTTCTAAGAGTTTATAACAGGATAGTTGTTGATATTAATGAAAGTAAAAGTAAATTAAATAAACAGATTAAAAATCCTATCCAAAGATATAGCAGCGAAATTAAATCATCAAAAGAGTTTAATAATATTTATAATAATTTGTTTATTAATTTCCCTCAAGATGTAAGATTTGATTATATATCAGACCAAGGTAATATGTTGATTATATGTTATGATGATTTTATTCCATCTATGGAGCCATTTGTAGAATGGAAGAATAAAAAAGGAATCCCAACTGAAATTATACCATTAAGTTCAATAGGTAATACAGCAGATGCAATTCAAAATTTTGTTAATAATTATTATTATAATAATGGATTAAGTTATTTACTTTTAGTCGGAGATGCAGCGCAGGTCCCAACACATATAATTAGTGGTTCTGCTTCGGACCCAACATATGGTTTTATTGAAGGAGATGATGCTTATTCTGAAATTCTAGTTGGTAGGTTTTCTGGGAACAATTTATCTCATATAGAAACTCAAGTGCAAAGGACTATAGAATATGAAAGATTTGAGAACTTTGATGCAAGTCATTTAAATAAAGCATTGGGGATTGCTTCAACGCAGGGCCCTGGATATGGAGGGTTCTCTGATGATGAGTTTAATGATTTATTAGCGAATGATTTTTTATTAGAATATACTTATGATAATTATCAAGGGTTATATGATTCAAATGCGAGTGTTTCTGATGGTATTAATGCAATTAATGAAGGTGTTGGATTAATAAATTATACTGGTCATGCTGGTCCAACTGGGTGGGGCAATGGAGCACCTTTAAATGGTAATGATGTAAATAATTTGACTAATACTAATAAGCTTCCATTTATTTTTACTGTTGGATGTAATCCTGGCCAATTTAATGACTATACAGAGTGTTTTTGTGAATCTTGGATGTGGGCTACGGATGATAATGGAGACCCTACAGGAGCAGTTGGTCATTTAGGTTCAACAATTAGTCAATCGTGGGAACCACCNATGCATGGTCAATGGGCAATGAATGCTATTTTAACTGAATCATATNATGAGCATTTAACTCGTTCTTATGGAGGTATTATAGTTAATGGGTGCATGCATATGAATGAGGCACAGGGTTCATCAGGAATTAATGAAACAAAATATTGGACATTNTTTGGTGATCCTTCNCTATTAATAAGAACTGATGAGCCAGAGTATTTAGAGCCCNTATATGATCAAAGTATTTTAATAGGNCAAACTGANTTTGTTGTTGATGTTGGTGTTGAAGGTGCTTTAGTTGCACTATCTAATAATGGTATTTTAAAAAGTTATGCTTATTCTAATGGAGGTGTTGCTGTTTTAGATATTTCTANTNTTAGTAATANTCCAGGTACAATAGATATGGTCATTTCTGGATTTAATAATTANCCTTATGAATCTTCTTTGGAAGTTATTTCAGCTGATGGTCCATTCTTAATATATAATAATATTGAAGTTATTAATGATTCAAGTNTTAATAATATTATTGAATATGGTGATGAGATTAGTTTTAATCTAGTTATAGAAAATGTAGGTAATTTTAATACCAATGCAATTGTTGTTTCTTTAAATAGTGATGATGAGTTTATATCTATAACAAATTCAAATTCTCAAATAGCATATGCGATTAGTGGTGAGCTTGCATTAACTGAAGATCCTTTTGTATTTTCAATTNTAAANAGTGTNCCTGATGGACATATNGCAAATTTTACTGCAAATCTTAATGATGGNAGTAATGAATGGAGTATTAGTTTTAATTTGCAAATTAGTGCTCCNNATTTTGAGGTAGAAAATCCTATAATTATTGATGAAAATCAAGATGGTGTTTGGGATATAGGAGAGAGTGCTATTATCCAAGTTGATTTGATTAATTCAGGCTCNGCTAGCTTTTCAAATTATCCAGGTGCTATGATAACGGTAGATAGCCCNTANGTTACTATTTTATCAAATGAAAATGATAATACTTTTTTTGGAATTGGGGCAAANTCAATTTATGAAGGTTCATTTTCAGTTATTTCTAGTAATGATACTCCAATTAGTACTGAAGTAACATTTAANATAANTTGGGGTTATAGTTCAACAANTCCATGTCAAGGNGATTGTNTTGAACAGNCAAGTNTAAGNTATTCAACAGTTATTGGNCATCCTTCTATATTNATTTGGGATCCATCTGTNGANCATCAATCTGGNNAAAGATTAGTTGATTTTTTAAATCAAAATAATATCCAAGGNTATGACTATATTNAATCNCCAGAAATACAGTCAGTTGAAAACTACAATACTGCGTTTATATTNCTAGGTGTATATCCAAATAATTATGTNATNCAAGATAATCAATCNGATGCTTTNATAANCTTATTAAATAATGGNGGNAATATTTATATGGAAGGNGCAGATACATGGGCATTTGATTCTCAAACTTCTTTNCATGATTATTTTGGTNTAACTGGTGAAGCTGATGGTTCNTCAGATTTATCATCTATTTCTGGNTTTANTCAAACTTTTACNGAAGGATTTTNATTTAGTTATAATGGNGATAATTCTTATATTGATAGAATTGTTCCAACAGGAGGTTTTTCTATATTAAAAAACAATGATCCTGAATATACTACTGCAGTTGCTTATGAAAATACTGATTTGGGATATAGAACAATTGGAGCAAGTCATAATTTAGGAGGTTTAGAAGGGGATTCTTTTGATGAGTATGTTTTTTCAATAATTGAATATTTCAATAATGGTTCAAGTGTTAATCCCGAATGTGTTGGAGGTGATATTAATAATGATGGAAGTATAGATGTTACTGATATTGTAAGACTTGTAAGTATTATTATAAATTCAGGAAATCCTGCTTTAGAGGAAGAACTTTGTGCTTCTGATATTAATGAGGATGGCATGGTTAACGTTCAAGATATTGTTATTATTACTAACATGATTTTATCTGATGATAGAACAGAGATTAAAAGAAGAGTTAATCCAATTTATGAAGCAGAAATAAGCATTGAAAATAATTCACTTTATTTTGAATCTGAAGGTTCTATTCGAGGTATACAACTTACAATTGATTCTAAAAATAATTTAAGTATTAACGATAATACTAATATGGATATTTCTTATAATGTTGTTGAAAATAAACATTACATTCTTATCTATAGTATGAGTGGGGAAATTTTAGATTTAAATAAATATAAAATTTTTGAATCTACCGGTATATTTAAAATAGATGAAATTATTGCTGTAAATATTAATAATGAACCTGTAAATATTTTNCTTAATGAAGATGTTTATCCTAGTGANTTTTTATTAAAACAAAATTTNCCAAATCCATTTAATCCAATTACAACTATAGAAATTAACCTTTCCTCATCTGAAAATATTAAATTGATTGTATTTGATGTAAATGGAAGGCAAATAAAAGAACTTGCTAATGGTTATTATAATAGAGGTATACATAGTTTTAATTGGGATAGCATAGATGATAATGGAAGAGAAGTCTCATCGGGGCTATATATATATCAATTGATTGCACCAAATCAGGTGCATTCGAAAAAAATGTTATTACTTAAATAAACATATCTGAAGATATATCATCTACAAATANCATTCCATTGTTTTTTAATTTAATACGATCTTTTGTTANTTNAATACAATCCCACTTGTTTTTTATNTNAGATATATAGTTTATATAATTGTTANTATGNAATTTTTTTATTTTAGATAATTCAATACCATTTGATAGTCTTANGCCATTNAATATAATCTCATTNTAATTATCATTAGNNCTTAATATTTCAAAATTTTCTANAGGNNTTGAANCANTNNTTAANAATGTTAAATATTTTTCTAATGATTTTACATTCCACCATCTTTTNTTNCCNTNATAAGANTGAGCAGATGGTCCAAAAGATAAATATGGATTTAANTTCCAATAATTAAGATTATGCTTACATTCTTTATTTTTTTTTGNATANTTTGAAATTTCATAATGAATATAATTATTATTTAATAATATTTCTTTAGTTATTAANAATTGNTCAATATCAATTTCTTCTNTAGGCATNATNACTTTTTTATTTTTAACAAGATTNAAAAGTTGGGTTGAAGGTTCAACCGTTAATGAATATGCTGAAATATGTTCAGGGTTTAAAGAAACNAGTTTTGATAAATCTTTTTTCCAATCATTTGTTGTTAAACTTGGGATATTAAATATCATATCTGTGTTTATATTATCAAACCCGGCTTTCCGAGCTTTTTTAAATGTTTTTAAGCAATCCTCTGATTTATGCAATCTTCCAAGTTTTTTTAATAGTTTATTATTAAAACTTTGAAAACCCATTGATAATCTATTAATCCCAATTTTTTTGATATCTTTTAGAAATTCTAATGATGCTTCTCCTGGATTTGCTTCCAGTGTAATTTCTTTAACACTTGAAATATTAAATGTGTTATCTAATTCTTCAAGAATTTTTTCTATATCTTTTGATGGTAAAATAGATGGAGTTCCTCCACCAAAAAAGATAGTATTAAAATTCCAATCTTTATTTCTATAATTTTTATATGATTTAATTTCTTTTATTAAAAGTTTAGTAAATAATGGTATTTGATTTTCACGGTTTGTAATAGAGTAAAAATCACAATAAATGCATTTAACTTTACAAAATGGAATATGAATATATATTGCGCTATTTTTCATTATAATTATATAAAAAATTAATTAATGTAATTTAAAGCATTGAAATAAAGAAATTCATTAATAAATTCAATTGTTAATATCCCCTTAAAATTTGGTAAAAATGTCGTTTGAAAAAAAAGATATAGATCAAGTTTCAATTAATTATGCAAAATCACTGATTATGGATACTGTCAGAAATGCTAATTCTGGCCATACAGGAGGTCCATTATCTTCATTAGATTTTACCTATATTCTATTTAAAGAGTTTCTCAAATTTGATCCTGAAAATCCAAATTGGATTAATCGTGATCGATTTGTATTGTCTGTTGGTCATGAGTCAGCATTAATTTATGTAATGTTGTACTATATAGGTTGGTTGGAATTAGAAGATTTAAAAAGTTTTAGACAGCTTGGATCTAAAACTCCTGGTCATCCTGAAAGATCATTGACTCCAGGCATTGAAGCGACAACGGGTCCTCTTGGCCAAGGAGTTGGGAATGCTGTTGGAATGGCAGTTGCTGAAAATATTTTATCTGAAAAATTTAGCTCNGAGGTTGTTAATCATTATACATATGTTTTACATGGAGATGGCGACATTCAAGAACCTGTTGCGCAAGGATCTATAGCATGTGCAGGTCATTGGGGTCTTGGTAAGTTAATTGCTTTTTATGATTCAAATGATGCTCAAATTTCAGGAAAAGTATCTAGATCTGATTCGACAGATTATAAAAAAATGTATGAATCTCACGGATGGCATGTTCAGGTAATTGATGGACATAATCATGATGAGATTAGAAAAGCTATTAGAATTGCTCAAATGGAAATTGAAAAGCCATCTGTAATAATAGGTGAAACAATTATGGCTTATGGTACAGCAAATGTTGAAGGAGATCATAACACTCATGGAGCTCCTTTATCTCATGAAGAAATTAAATTAACTAAAAAGAAATTGGGCTTAGATCCTGAAAAATTATTTCAAATATCTAATGAAGTATTAGAAGATTTTAGAGCATCTTATGAATATACTAAACAGGAAGTTGAATCATGGAATGAAATATTAAATAAGAAATGTTTAGATAGAGAATTTAAAGAATCTTGGGATAATTCAATAAATTTATTAATTCCAAAATCTGTTAACTGGCCTGTTTATAATTATGGAGATAATATAGCAACAAGAAAAGTCTGGGGTGCTGTAATTGAAGAACTTGCTTCTAAAAAAATGTTTCTTGTCGGTGGTTCTGCAGATTTAGAACCCTCAAATGTAACAGGAGGATTTGCTTCAATTGTTAAAGATTTTAGTTCTAATAATCCATCTGGTATGAATTTAGCTTATGGTGTAAGAGAATTTCCAATGGGTGTAATTAATAATGGAATTGCTCAACATGGTGGATTATTCCCTTTTGGTGCAACTTTTTTTGTTTTTGCTGATTATGAAAGACCAGCTATAAGATTAAGAGCACTNCAAGGGTTACCTTGTATATCAGAATTTACTCATGATTCAATTTATGTTGGTGAAGATGGTCCTACACATCAGCCTATTGAACATTTAATGTCATATAGGAATATCCCTAATTTATTAGTTTTACGTCCAGCAGATGCAAATGAAGCTGTTATTGCTTCAAAAATAGCCTTTGAACAAAAGAACAGACCATCTTTAGTATTACTTACAAGGCAATCGGTACCAGTTATTGATAGGAATGAATATGCTCACTTTTCAAATATTGAAAAAGGAGGATATATTATTAGTGATAATGATAATCCTGATATTATTATATTTGCTACAGGTTCAGAAGTATGGGTAGCNCTAGAAGTAAAAAAATTATTATCNGATAAANNTANTGTAAAGNTTGTTAATTTNTGTTGTTGGGANTTATTTGAAGANCAANATGATTCTTATAAAGAGTCAGTTTTNAAATGTGANAGTAAANCTNTGCATGTTTCTATAGAATCAGGNATAACTGATGGGTGGCAAAAATTTACTGGTAGATATGGTNTAAATATTGGAATTAATTCTTTTGGNGANTCTGGTCCNGGNGTTGATGTTGCTAATCATTTTGGAATAACACCAAAAAGTATTTATGATAANATAGTTAAAAAANTGAATTCTTAATTATGAAAAATAAGATAAGTTTNATTTTAATATTATTAGGTTTTTTATACACTCAAGATATAGATCCTGTTTATACAGGNTCATTTGGTTCNGTNACAATAAATAATCAAGTATATAATCAATTTTCATTAAGACCTGAGTTAGTATTTCGTAAATTTGGTTTAGGATTAGATTTATANTTTTATTTTGATCAAGATGGAAATTTATATGATGANAATTGGAATTTTTCTTCTTCTANGGANGTTTATAAAACTTTAGTTGATAAGATTTATTATNTNCGATGGGGNGTNCCTGATGATNAACTNTATTTNAGAGTNGGAGCNTTNCCTCAAATAACACTNGGNAATGGNTCNCTTGTTAATGGATATTCAAATGTNATGGANTANCCNAGAGTAAGAAGGACAGGNCTTAATTTTAAATATACTTTTTCAAACTTTAAATTNCAAATNGTGCATAGTGATTTAAAAGAAGCTAAAGAACCTGGTTTGTTTGCTTTAGGTGGTAGNTTTGAATATATAAAAAATCTTGATTTTTCATTTAATATTGTAATAGATCCTAATCAAAGAAGAGGATTNNTAGATTCTGATAGAGACGGGTACCCTGATTTTGTTGAGCCTGGATTTGCTAATAATGCAGANCAGTGGCATCATCTNCAAGATAATATTAGCGATTTATATAATACAGANTATTGTACTGATGCTGTNATAGATATNGATTTAAATGGTTTAGATGATGGATGNGATATAATCATAGCNGATTATGAAAATCAAATATCAGAATATTCAAGTTTGNTAGATCTTGATGATAAAAANCAAGTAGCTGGTATATCTNTNGGTTTAACATATACTNTTAATNATAGAATTAAANTATTNTCTGAATTTTCACAATTATCTGGAGAGACATTAAATCCATATGATTTTATAAATCAACAAGATAGTTATAATAATTTTGATAATAGATTAGGATTTGGATACATTCCAATTGGTTTTATAGCAGAATGGGATAAAGTAACTCTTGTTATAGATTATNGACAAAACTCAGAAAATTATTTNTTTAATTATTGGGATCAGAATTATGATCATACTAGAGCTATGGTTATTGAGAAAGATGGNACNAATATAGTTAGCACAAAAGAAGATAAGTTGTATTTGTATGGAAANTCAAAAGGTGCAAGTTTCAATTTAACTAGTAATTTNCTTAAAATATTTCANTTAGAAATGATGTATCAATATTTAAATGGTGACAAATGGAATGANGATGAAATGGNTTATAANTCTGATCAAAANAGNACTTTTTATACAAANCTTGATATAGATACATCNATNATTCAAAAAGTTAGAATTGCAGANATATTCTANCAACAAAGTTATTCAAATAAACCNTTTAGTTTTAAACCAGATGAAAANACCTTNTTTGGATATAATATAGGNGTNGAAATGGCTGATAATATGATTTTAATTTTAAAAGGTAGAAAGTCATATGTTTATGANGATGATGGATATAGNCCTGTTAAAACTACTCAGATAGAAACTCAAGTTATTTTCTAATGAAGTATAGTTCCCAAANAGTAAGAAATGATTTTATTGATTTTTTTACTAATAAATTACANAANTTTGTNAGNAGNTCNCCTGTTTTACCANCAGANGANCCAACTNTATTATTTACTAATGCAGGNATGAATCAGTTTAAAGATATTTTTNTATCTAAAAAAGTNAGTNNTTATAANNGAGCAGTNAATTCACANAAATGTATNAGAGTTAGTGGNAANCATAATGANTTAGAAGAAGTTGGAGTTGATTTNTATCACCATACATTTTTTGAGATGNTNGGTAATTGGTCTTTTGGAGATTANTATAAAAAAGAAGCNATTNAATGGTCATGGGAATTATTAACNGATATATGGAANTTAGATAAAAAAAGATTNTGGGTAACTGTTTATAAAGATGANGATGAATCTGNAAAAATATGGCAGGANTTTACAGATATTGATTCNAGTAGAATTTTAAAATTTGGTGATAAAGAAAATTTTTGGGAAATGGGAGANACNGGNCCATGNGGTCCATGTTCNGAAATNCATTACTATATTGGNGATTTAAATAAGCAAANTAAAGATGGTGTTAATAAAACTGATGAATACAGAGAATTATGGAACTTAGTATTTATGCAATTTAATAGAAATGAGAATGGTCAATTAGAAGATNTAGATCAAAANCATGTAGATACAGGATTAGGNTTAGAAAGAATGGTTTCTACTCTNAATAANTTAGATGATCATTATAAAACAGATTTATTTTATCCTATNATTGAAAAGATNATTNAAATTTCAAATAAAGATTATACNTTTAATNAAGGGANNCCTCATAGAGTTATTGCTGATCATCTAAGAATGATTTCNTTNTCTATATCAGANGGNGTTATGCCATCAAATGAAGGAAGAGGTTATGTTGTNAGAAGAGTTTTAAGNAGAGCTGCAAGATNTGGNAGAGTATTAGGNATTAATAAATCATTTTTATATTTATTATATGATTCATTATTAGATATTTTAGGANAATCTTATCCTGAACTTGTTGATAANAAAGATTATGTAGTTAAAGTAATAAAATCTGAAGAAGANTCTTTTGGGAANACNTTAGATAGAGGNCTTNTNATNTTTGAAGAAATATGTNNTNANTTAAAGGATNAAATAATATCNGGNGAAGATGTNTTTAGATTATATGATACTTATGGATTCCCTGTAGATTTAACTGANTTACTTGCAAAAGAANAAAAACTTAAAATAGATAAAGATAATTTTTCNNTATTAATGGANAANCANAGAACAAAAGCNAGAGAAGCTAATAAATTTAAACTNGGAAATAAAAAAATTGATTGGATTTTTTTAANTGATNTAGNNACTTCTTCAAGTTTTATAGGTTATGATTGTNATNANTCAAATTCNATGATTATTAAATATAGAGAAAGTGAAGGTANTTTTGAGATAGTTNTAGATCAAACACCTTTTTATGCTGAATCAGGNGGNCAANTAGGTGATNTTGGTGNAATTANAGGAGATGNTTTTAAATTTATAGTATCTGATACATATAAACANGGTGATGATATTTGTCATTTTGGATNTTTTGAAAATGGTAATATTTNNCNNGNTAAAAAAGAAAAAGTAATTGCTNAAATTAATCNANATAGAAGGAAATCAATCCAGTTAAATCATACTGGNACCCATTTGCTTCATAAAGCTCTTAAAATTGTATTAGGAAATGATGTNCANCAAGCTGGTTCATTGGTTTCTTATAATCATCTAAGATTTGATTTAACATATTANAANAAAATTAAAAGTTCAGAATTAGATAAGATAGAGGATATTGTTAATNAAATTATTTTAAANAATATAAGTCTAGATGTAAATATAAANAAATATTCTGATGCAAAATCTGATGGNGCAGAAGCTTTNTTTGGAGAAAAATATGGTGATGAGGTAAGAGTTGTTAATATTAATGGATTTTCAAAAGAATTATGTGGNGGTACACATNTTAAAAACACATCNGAAATAGGNCTNTTTAAAATNATTTCTGANAGTTCATTGGCATCTGGAGTTAGANGNATTGAAGCTTTAACAGGNGANTATGCATTTTCTTANTTTAGAGAAAAATCNAATCTTTTATCNNANATTANANATACTTTAATGTGTAATGANGAAGATATGTTAAATAAAATTGAAAATCTTNCATTATTAAATAAAAAATATAAAAAAGAGATTGAANGTNTAAATATAAAAGAATCAAAATCAATTATTAAAGAATCAGTTNAAAATAATAAAGTTGAAGTAAATAATNTTTTTGTTTATTCTGATGTTTTNAATATANATATACANCCNAATATATTAAGTGATTTGATTAGAGATAATATNAAANNTAANGGTATTGGATTAGTGTCTACTAATNTAAATGGTGANAATATTATAGTTTGTACAATTACTAANGATNTNGATTCATCTATTAGNGCNGGAAATATAATAAAAAAATTAGCAGAACGAAGTAAANTTAAAAGGTGGGGGTTCAAATTATATGGCNATGTTAAAATTGAGTAATAATTANTCATTTAAAGATGCTTTAAAAAAAGGATTAGATATTATTNGAGGAAGTTNTANAATNATGATAGNTAATACNCCTCTTATATTTGANAAAAGTNAAAANGGATGTTNTGGNTATAAAGTATCGAAATCNACTGTGCCTGAGGTAAGNTTAGAAAAGTTTATTTCTAAAAATAGTATAAGAAAAAATAGTTTAANATTACCTGAAGTAACNGANTTTCAAGTTGTNAGNCANTATACAAATTTATCNGTTAAGAATCATCATGTAGANAAAGATTTTTATCCATTAGGNTCATGTACAATGAAATATAATCCTAAAATTAATGATGCTATAGCAATGATTCCTGGTTTTTCTTTGATTCATCCNAATCAAATTGATTCTACTGTTCAGGGNGCGCTTCATATATANAATAATTTAGGAAATATTTTATTAGANTTAACTGGTATGGAAGGAATTACNTTACAGCCATCTGCNGGGTCNCAAGGAGAAATGGTTGGCTTATTATTAATGAAAAAATATCATGAAGATAAAAAAAATAANAAGAANTACATNATAATTCCTGAAACAGCTCATGGAACTAATCCNGCNAGTGTAATTATGACTGGNTATANTGTAAAGCAAGTTAGNTCAGATTCAAGNGGAAGAGTTGATGTTAATCATNTAAGNGAATTAATTGATGATGAAGTTGCNGGNTTAATGTTAACCCAACCAAATACTTTGGGTTTATTTGAAGATNATATTGAAAAAATTTCTAAAATGATTCATGATGTTGATGGNCTTATGTATATGGATGGAGCNAATTTAAATGCTCTTGTTGGNATTGCNAAACCAAAATTAATGGGNTTTGATATTATGCATATAAATTTACATAAAACATTTTCNACTCCNCATGGNGGAGGNGGNCCAGGTTCTGGNCCAGTTGCTGTTCATTCAAAATTAAAGAAATATTTACCAAANGGNTTTATTTNNAANAAAGATGATNATTATTATATANATAATAATGAAAATGATACATTAGGCAAAGTTCATTCTTTTTATGGAAACTTTGGNATACTNGTAAGAGCTTATGTTTATATTTTAAGTCTNGGNAGTNANGGCTTAAAAAATATTGCTTTATATGCTGTTNTAAATGCGAATTATTTAAAATCTTTATTAAGTANAAACTTTGATATNCCTTTTTNTGAAGGNACTTTNCATGAATTTGTTATNTCAGCTATAAAACAGAAAGAAAGAGGGATAAAAGCATTAGATATAGGTAAATCTTTACTAGACTATGGATATCATGCTCCAACAGTATATTTNCCNACTAATATAAAAGAATCTATTATGATTGAACCAACAGAGACTGAAGATAAAAAAACTTTAGAGGAGTTTGCTGATGCAATGATAGATATAGANTGTNANATTGATTCAAATTCANATCATTTATTAAATAGTCCACATAAGACACCAGTAAGAAGATTGAATGAAGCAAAAGCTAATAGAGAATTAGATATTAATTATAATGAAGTACATAATAAATAATAATAAAATATTTATTAGTTTNCAAACTGGTGATGAGATNATTGAATCTATTACNAGTATTTTAAAAAAGGAAAAAATACATTCAGGAATAATTAATGGTATTGGTGCTATTAATCAGATAGAGCTTGGCTTTTATAATTTAGAATCTAAAAAATATAAAAAAGAATTTTTTAATGATGATTATGAATTAACTTCTTTGATGGGCAATATAACTTTAAAAGATGAAAAACCATTTGTACATATACATATTAATATGTCAGATGATAATTTTGGAGTTTTAGGAGGGCATTTATTTAGTGCTGTTACTGCTGCTAGTGCAGAAGTTATTATTTTATTAGATGATAAAAGTATTAAAAGAGAATTAGATCAAAATGTTGGTCTTTATTTATGGAATTTTAATTGTGGGTAAGGTTACGATATCAACTAATAATTCACCTAAAGCAATAGGCCCTTATTCTCAAGCTATTAATGTAAAAGGTAGTTTGACTTACACTTCAGGTCAAATACCTATAAATCTTAAAGGTGAAATAGTCTCTGATGTTTTTGAAGATCAATTAGTCCAAGTATTAAAAAATATTGAAGGAATATTGATTGAAAGAAATAGGAAATTAATTGATATTGTAAAATTAACTGTATTTATGATAGACTTATCTAATTTTGAAAAATTAAATAAAATTTTTGAGACTTATTTTGAAGATACTTGTTTTCCTGCGCGATCAGTAGTGGAAGTTAGTAAATTACCAAAGGATTCTCAAGTTGAAATTGAAGCAATTTTCTATGATGAATAAATTATTACTAGTTGTTTTAATTAGTTTTGTTTTTTGTGAAAATCAAATTGATTCTACCTCTACAAAAAAAATCATTAATCATGATTGGAAATTGAATGTTTTCTCTATTGGAAAAGGTATGATTCCAATTGGTCAATTTGAAAATAATAAGCCATTTAAAGCTATAGCATTGATGACTATAAAGTTTTATTGGTTAAAAGAATTCCAAATAGCTAAAGATATTAGTAATATTTCAGATAGAAATAGAAGTTTTTGGTGGCTTTTAATGCTGAATTTATATGGAGTAGTTGATTCATATGTAGATTTTCATTTGAAAGATTTCCCAATTAATGATACTAATAATAAAAAGGAAGATAAATAATAATGTGTGCAATTGTAGGTGTCCATACGAATAAACCAAATGCCTGTTTAACTTTGTATAATGCAATGACTGTTTTGCAGCATAGAGGTCAAGATGCAGCTGGCATGGCAACTTTTAATGAACGCGGAAAACTGAATATTTATAAGAACAATGGATTGGTTAGAGATGTTTTTTCAGATCAAGAAATGATGAAGCTAAATGGTTCTACTGGTTTAGGGCATACTCGATATCCAACAGCTGGATCTTATAACTTTGAAGAAGCTCAACCTTTTTATGTTAATTCTCCTTATGGATTAGTATTAGTACATAATGGTAATTTAGTTAATGCAGATGAGCTAAGGAGTGAATTATTCCAGCAAGATTTAAGACATATTAATACTAATTCTGATTCTGAAGTTTTATTAAATATTTTTGCTAATGCACTGCAAAAAAGAAATAAAAGAAGCTTGTCAAAAGAAGATGTATTTAATGCTGTTGATGAAGTCCATAATAGAGTAAAAGGTGCATATTCAGTTATTATAATGATTTCTGGCTATGGTATGGTTGCTTTTAGAGATCCTAATGGTATAAGACCATTAATCTATGGAAAAAAAGATGAATCTAAGTACATGTTTTCTTCTGAAAGTGTTGCTCTTGATTGTTTGGGTTATAACATTGAAGGAGATGTAAAGCCTGGCGAAACTATTTATATAAATCATAAAGGTGATTTTTATAATAATATTTATAATGGAAAAATTTATCATTCACCATGTATTTTTGAATATGTATATCTTGCTAGGCCTGATAGTACAATAGATAACATTAACGTTTATAATTCTAGATTAAAAATGGGAGTAATGCTTGCTAATAAAATAAAGAAAGAGCTAACAGAAAAAGAATTAAATGACATTGATGTTGTAATACCTATTCCAGATACTAGTAGAACTAGTGCTTTACCTCTAAGTATTGAGCTTAATAAGAAGTTAAGAGAAGGCTTTGTTAAGAATAGGTATATTGGAAGAACATTTATTATGCCTGGTCAAAAAATCAGAAAAAAATCTGTAAAACAAAAATTAAATACAATAATTAAAGTATTCAAAGATAAGAATGTTTTATTAATAGATGATTCTATAGTAAGAGGTACAACAAGTAAGCAGATTATTCAGATGGCAAGAGATGCTGGAGCTAAAAAAGTATATTTTGCAAGCGCTTCTCCTCCAATAAGATATCCAAATGTATATGGAATTGATATGCCTTATGTTGAAGAGCTGATTGCATATAATAAAAATATTGAGGAAATATCTGAAGCTATCAATGCTGATAAACTTATATATCAAGATTTAGAAGATTTAATTAGTTCTGTATCCAATAATTCAATTAAATCATTTGATACCTCATGCTTTAATGGAGAATATATTACTAAAGGTGTTAATAAAGAATATTTAGAAAATTTACATAAGACTAGGTAATGATAAAAAAATTTTTTAAAAATCATTCTATCCATAAAAAAATAGTTCCATTTTTAGATGAGTTGCTTTTTTTAAGTCCAATGAATTATTATTTTTCTTGGTTGATGGTTTGTATAGGNATTTATTTGAATTTATTTTTATCTAACTTATCACCTCAGTTTTTATTCTCATTCAATAAAGGTTATTTTTTACTTTTTGCTGGTTTATCTTTNATTTTAAGTAGTATCTATATTGAAAGAGATATTAGTAAAAATGATAAAAAAGATAGTGCTTTTAATTTTATAAAAGAAAAATACTCAATGCCTAAAATCATTTTTTTTGTTAGGGTATTGAGAATAATAGGTGTTTTACTATTGTTCCTTGTTTCTTGGTTTAATGCTTTTATGGGTATGATATTACTTTTATTACATGGGATATGTAATAAAAAGATAAAAAATATGTTAATTTATTATTTTTTAGAGTCATTTATATTATTTTACAGTGGATGGTTTTTTACAAAACTTGAATATACAAATAGAGCAATTTCTCTATCAGATTTCCTTTATATATTCCCATATTTTTTATTATGTTACTGTATATATACTTCTAAATGTTTATTAGATAGTTTCGAAGTTCAAAAAAAATATGATTACAATATATTAGTATGTTTATTAATATTGGTTTTATGTCTATTTTTAGGAATAGTAAATGATGATCCTCTTTTATCTATTATAATTTCAACATCAATAGGTTTTTATTTTTATTCATTTATTCGTTCAGAACAAAAAGATTTAATTCGTTCTTTTATATACCCTCTTGCAATATTTAATTTCTTTTTAATGACAATTTTTCCATATTTATTTATTTTTCATTTCATCATTTTTTATACATGCAAATATTATAATTGGCATCGTTTTGATATTCATTATCCTACATTTTTAGTAGAAAATGATTAATGCAATATGGATTTTAAATCTATTTATTTGGACAAATTTGTTGCGATTGATTTAGAAACTACAGGATTAAATTATTCAACTGATAAGATTATAGAGTTATCAGCTGTTAAGTATGAATCAGGNAAGGTGGTTGATTCTTTTACTAAATTAGTAAATCCAAATAAAATAATATCTCCNTTTATAGAAGATTTAACAGGNATNAAAAATTNAGATGTTANTAATCAANANTCTTTTTTAGATATTGCTNATGATTTNATATCATTTATTNAAAATTTACCAATAGTTGGNCATAATATTCAATTTGATTTGATTTTTCTNGATAAAGCTTTTAATNAAAAATATGANNTTTATAGTCATTCTTANATNTGNGATACTTATTACTTATCAAAAATATTTTTATATGATTCAAATTCATTTAAATTANCATCTTTATGCTNTGATTTTAATATTNATACAGGTGATTCTCATNGAGCTGAAGATGATGCAAGAAGTNCTGGNGATTTGTTTTTANTTTTNTTAGAGATTNTTCAAAAGTTTGATTTNAANAGTATAAATGATATNTATAATTGTTATANANATGATATGTTTATTAATAAAAATTTATTTTTTCATATAATNAATAATAAAATATCAAATCAANAATCTACAATNAGTANTGNNTATTCAAGATGTTTACATCAAGATAATTTATACGAATATAATAGTATANATAANAATAGTATAGANTTTGAAGATATTTACTTNGATAATGGAACNCTTGATAATAAAATTGATAATTATGANTTTAGATCAGCNCAATATGAGTTTTCAAAAGATGTATTAAAATCTTTTAATCATGAATCAATNTTTATNGCTGANGCAGAGACTGGNCTTGGTAAAAGTTTTGGATATTTAGTNCCNGCTATGTTNAAATCATTAGANANTAAAACATTAGTATCTACAAGTACTCATAATTTACAAGAACAATTNTTTAGTAAAGATATTCCNGCTTTATCTAAAGCATTAGATATTTCNATTAAAGCTAGCATTGTAAANGGAATGAAAAATTATATATGTNTATATAGATTAAAAAAGTTATTAAAAAATTTAGATTTAATNGANGANAAGGATATATATGANTTATTNTCATTATTGATTTGGATTAATAATACTAAAACTGGAGATATTAGTGAATGTAATAGNTTNCCGATTAANAGGCTCTATTATCTTTGGGATTTAATTAGTTATGATTATAGNTTTTGTAGTTTNCATAATNCAAATAATTNAGAAGANTGTTTTTANAATAAATTAAAAAGNGAAATACCTAATTCGAATTTATTNGTTATTAATCATTCATTNNTNTCNACATGCTATAATAAAGATGAATCTATNCTNGATGATTTNAATTTTTGTATNGTAGATGAAGCACATAAAGTNTCAGATAATTGTAGAATGTATTTAAAAGANTTTATTAGTTTGAAATATATNCAGGGAATATTTGACTCTTATAACCATNTGTTAGATAGAATTATTTCTAATAATTCTAANAATAGTCANTTTNNTAANANTAAAACAAAAATAGGATTNGACTATGATAATTTTATTGATANTTATAAAAAAATAACAAATGAGTNTGTCAATTCAAATNTATNATCAAAAATAAATGGTAATGGAGCACATGATGTNANATTTATAGTTAATGAATTAGATGCAATTGAATTTAATANNTTTATAGATTTGTTTTNAATTTTTTTAGATAATCTNAAGAAAANTTCNGATTTNATTGATAATTCTAATTCATTNAAATTATCTAATGTGGATAAGNTAGACCTNTCAATGAGTANTAATAATTTTGANGTATTAAGAANAACTATTTATAAAATTTTCANTAATAATAAAAATCAAATAAAATGGATNTCANNNTATGTAAATAATAATGAAATNTCTTCNCTTTCATTTAANACAGTTCCTCTTNTAATAAAAGATNTTTTTGATTTTTTTTACAATAAGTTTGATTCTATGGTTTTAACTTCAGCNACTTTAACTGTGGATGANTCTTTTGATTATATNTTAAATGAATTAGGAATAGATGATTTTTCAATTAATAAATCATTTANAACAAAGAAATTTCCTTCTCCNTTTTTTCTAAATGATCAAATTAAATTATTTGTTAANAATTCAAATTTNNTAGTAGATAGNGATGNTTTTNTAGANNATATAAAGAATGTTATTATAGATATTAGAANNCAAGTTCCNAGAAGAATGTTAGTTCTGTGTACATCTTATAANCAAATCATAAATTTNAAAAAATNNNTGNNNAATATTGNNAATGTNTATTTTCAAGATAAAACAGCTTCAAAAGAAATATTGATTAAAAATTATCTTTCAAATAATAATTCAATTTTATTTGGCACTTCNTCTTTTTGGGAAGGAGTTGATTTGCCAAATGATAAATTAGAAATTTTGATTATAATGAAAGTCCCTTTTTCAAATCCTTATAATCCAATAGTACAAGCAAAGATAGAGCAATATAAAAGTAAAAATATGGATCCTTTCATTAATTATCAGTTATCTGAAGCAATTTTAAAATTAAAACAAGGTTTTGGAAGATTAATAAGGCATCAAGATGATTTAGGAGTATGTATTCTTGCAGACCCAAGAATATTAAATAAATCATATGGTCGTATAATATTAGATTCTTTACCAGTAGATTATGTTGGTTATAGTACTTCTAATATTATTGTAAATGAGGTTGATAAATTTTTAGGAAAATGAATGAATATTTTAATAACTTATAAAAATAAATTTTAAAAGATAAAACATGACTAAAGAGATAAATGGTAAAAATTTAACAATTGATTTTCTGGTATCAGTAAGTCGAAATTATACTAAAATTAAACTTTCTGAAGAATCTATTTCAAAAATAAAAAAATGTAGAGAATTAGTAGAGAAAAAGATTTCTGATGGTGAAATAATGTATGGTATTAATACAGGAATTGGAGAATTTTCAGAGACAATATTAAATCCTGATCAAATTAAAGATTTTCAGAAATATTTAGTATANAATCATGCTGCAGGAATTGGAGANCCNGCTCCAGAAGATCATGTAAGAGCAGCAATGTTAAGTAGGATTAANGTNCATGCTAAGGGAATGTCNGGTTGTAGNTTNATTATTACACAAACTTTAGTGCAGATGTTAAATAAGGGAGTTACTCCTTATGTTTGTTCAAAAGGTTCAGTNGGNGCATGTGGTGATTTAGCTCCAATGTCTCAGATTGCGNTAGTTTTATTAGGAGAAGGAAAAGCTTATTATAAAAAAGAATTATTNAATGCAAAAGAGGCAATGAATAAAGCNGGAATTTTAATACCTGGTTTAGAAGCNCGAGATGGATTATCTGTTATTAATGGTTCAAACTTNTTAACAGGNATGAGTGCATTATTTATCTATGATTCAAAAAATTGGTTTAAGCAGGCTAANATTGCAGCAGCTATGTCAATGGATGCNTTGATTTCAAATTTAGGACCTTTNAATGAANTAATNCATAAAGTNCGAGGATTTCAAGGAGCAGTNAGGTCATCAAATGCTTTAAGNAAGAATTTNCANGATGGTGATTTNATAAATGGAACTTTAGATACTAAAGTTCAAGATGCATATTCTTTGAGATCTACACCNCAAGTTATTGGNNCAGCTATAGATTATATTGAATACTGTCAAAGTCAAGTTGANATAGAATTNAATGGAGTNGGAGATAACCCTATATTTTTTGTAGATAAGAAAATTCAATTNTCNGGTGCAAANTTTCANGGNACACCTGTCTCTTTNCCTTTAGATATGTTAGGTGCTGCAGTNACAATGGTNTGTGTTNTNTCAGAAAGAAGAATGAANAGGTTGAATAATCCAGCATTAAGNAATGGTTTGCCTGCNTTTTTAACTAAAGGTGCAGGGATGTTNTCAGGATTAATGNTAAGNCAATATACTGCNGATACACAAATNGTAGAACAAAGNATTTTNTCAAGNCCAGCAAGTATNCAATCAATTCCNGCAGCNGCTGATCAAGAAGATTTTGTATCTATGGGTATGAATACTGCNNTAAAGAATTTNCAAATTTTAGATAATGCATATGGAATTTTAGGAATTGAGTTTTTTGCNGCAGCNCAGGCTNTAGATTTAAGNANTCATAATTTTGGACANGGNGTNCAATTAGGNCATAAAACAATAAGAAAATATGTTGATTTNTTAGATATTGANAGNCCNCTATATANNGATCANAATAAAATGAAAAATCTTGTAAAATCTTGTGAAATATTNGAACAAGTTGAATTAAGTTTAGGCGATATATATAATTAAATTAATTATTAGATTAAATGAATAAAAATATACAAACAGCTTTAACATTTGATGATGTTTTATTAAAACCAAATTTTTCATCTGTTTTACCAAAANAAGTAGACCTATCTATAAGTTTATCAAAAANTTTAAATCTTAATATNCCATTTTTAAGTGCAGCAATGGATACTGTTACTGANTGTAANCTTGCNATTTCATTAGCTAGAAGAGGNGGAATGGGTATTATTCATAAAAANCTTTCTATNGANNATCAGGCTTTNGANGTAGATAAAGTTAANAGATCAGAAAGNGGTATGATACTTGANCCTATAACNATTGAACCNGAATANAAGATTAANCAAGCATTAGAAATTATGGCTAATTATAAAATTTCTGGATTACCAGTAATTAAAGATAAGAAATTAGTTGGAATNTTAACAAATAGAGANATNCGTTTTGAAAATAACTTTGAATTAGCAGTNAAAGATAGNATGACTTCAGNNNGTTTANTTACAGTNCCNGAAGGAACAACNNTAGAACAAGCAAAAACTGTATTACAGAAACATAGAATAGAAAAATTATTNGTTGTAGANGATAATGGNAAATTAANAGGTCTTATAACAGTAAAAGATATTTTAAAAAAAGAGGATCATCCAAATGCAGCNGTAGATAAACATGGNCGTTTATTAGTAGGTGCAGCNGTTGGAATNGAACCAAATACNCTAGATCGNGTTTCTGCATTAGTAGATAGNCAAGNTGATTGTATNGTAGTAGATACNGCTCANGGTCATTCNAAAAGTGTTTTAAAAACTNTTGAAANNATAAAAAGNAAATANTCNAATCTTGATTTAATTGTTGGNAATGTNGCNACTTCTGAGGGAACAAAAGCTTTNATTNATAGTGGNGCTGATATTGTAAAAGTTGGTATNGGAGCNGGNTCAAGTTGTACGACAAGNATAATTGCAGGTGTAGGTGTTCCTCANCTATCTGCNGTATTAGATTGCTATGAACAAGCTGATAANTTANATAANAAAATTATTTCTGATGGAGGAATGAGATATTCAGGAGATATAGCTAAATCNTTAGCAGCAGGAGCAAGCTGNGTAATGCTTGGAAGNATTTTTGCTGGNTTAGAAGAAACACCAGGAGAAGTTGTTTTGAGAGATGGAAGAAGTTATAANTCTTATAGAGGAATGGGNTCAGTNGCNGCAATGAAAAAAGGTAGNCATGATAGATATTTTCAAGATTTAAAAACTAATAAGAAACTTGTNCCNGAAGGNATTGAAGGATTAGTTCCNTATAAAGGNAAATTATATGATACNGTAGAACAATTNATAGGNGGNGTTAAATCTTGCTTTGGNTATTGTGGAGCTAAAAACATACTNGAAATTAAAGATAAAGCACAGTTTATTCAAATTACTTCTTCAGGAATAATAGAAAGCCATCCTCACGATATAAATATCACAAAAGATTCTCCTAACTATAGAAAACCTGATTTTAATGTAGATTTATAAGCTATTTATATGCTTATATAAATTAGACTTTTTATTAGCAGCTTTATTCTTATGGATAATTCCTTTTGAAGCAACTTTATCAATTAATTTAACAGCATCATTTAGTTTTTTCTCTGCCAAATCTTTTTTANTTTCACTAAGCACTTTTTTNATAGCTGTGCTGATTTTAGACTTGTANGCTTTATTNACTAAATTTGCTTTTATTGATTGTCTAACTCTTTTTAATTCTGAACCTTTAGCACTCATATTTTTATATCTTATATAATTAAAAATTAACCACGAAATATAGATTTATTTTTTGGTAAAATACTATACTTAAATAAAATAAGTAAAAAATTAATTTAATTTAAGTTAAATTTATTTATACTAATTAGGAGTGTTTTATGCTTAAAGATTTCATGTCTTCTGTNTCAATATTTGAAAATTTGAATGATACTGTACTTGAAGAAATATCNTCATTAGTTAGTGTTAGAGAATANCCCAAAGGAAGTATGATTATTCTNGAAGAAGAATTTGGAGATATTGTATTCATNATNAAAAAAGGNACAGTGAAAATNACTAGAGTNAATGATGAAGGNAANGANGTTATNCTTGCNATGCTTGGTGAAATGGAAGTTTTTGGAGANATGGCAATTATAGATGGTGAATCTAGATCTGCNAATGCTTTNGCTCANGAAANTTGTGAGTTGNTAGCAATTAGTAGTGAAGATTTCATTAATTTNTTAANAAATCANTTCTCAGTTTCANTAGGATTAATGTCTGAATTAGCAAANAGACTTAGAAAGTCTGATCAGCATATAGAAGCTTTATCATTATCTGATGCNGAGCATAGAATAGGCGTATCTATATTGAATTTAGCNGAAGAGATNGGNGTTATAAGAAANGGTAAAGTAACNATAGAAAATTTACCNTTNCANCAAGATATNGCTAATATGTCAGGTACTTCTAGAGAAACAGTTTCAAGAATATTNAAGATTTTNGAAGATAGACAGTTNATTTTAAAAGAAGGTCATAANGTTTTAATTCCTGATTATTTATTTTTTAAAAAATCTTTTGGATAAAAATTGTGTTAGATAAATTATTATCTGAAGTAAAAAAAAATAATTTNAAATCTATTTCTAAAGCAATATCTCTTGTTGAAAATAATGATTTTAATNTAGTTAATAAAATTTCTTCNTTTTTTCCNTTTAATAAAAANNCTCATAGAATCGGTATAACAGGTCCTCCAGGNGCTGGNAAGAGTTCAATTACAAATTTATTNATTAAAAAATATAGAAAAGATAATTTNAAAGTAGCTGTTTTNCTTGTTGATCCATCAAGNCCATTNTCAAAAGGNGCTGTTTTAGGTGATAGNATTAGAATGTTAAACTATTANAATGATGATAATGTTTTTATAAGAAGTTTTGGTTCAAGAGGNAGTAAAGGTGGTTTNTCTGATAATATAAATGAAATAGCTGATATTTTTAGCTTNGCAAATTATGATGTTATTATTTTTGAAACTGTAGGAGTTGGCCANATAGAAATTGATGTAGTTGAGCAAGTAGATTCTGTTGTNCTTACTCTTGTTCCTGAGTCTGGAGATGATATTCAAATGTTGAAAGCTGGAATAATTGAAATAGCTGATATNTTTGTTATTAATAAATCAGATAGAAGTGATGCNGATAAATTATTTACATCATTNCAGAAAATGTTNTCNTTAATTAATACGAAAAAAGATANTNCTTTATGGAATTATCCTATAATAAAAACTATTGCAATAAAAGATAAAGGTATAGATGATTTAATTGAGGAATTAAATAAACACTTTAAATTTTTAAATAATAAAATAAATATTGATAATTATAAAATTAATACTAGATATATAAATCAAATTAATAAAATTTTAAATAAAAAATTATTAGATTCATTTTGGAGTGTTCAGAATAAAGAAGTCATTTCTAAAGAATTAGAAAAAGATTATAAAAATAGAGTCTCTCCTTATAAATTAGTTGAGAAATTGTTAAATGATTGATGATAAATCAAATAAACCATTTTTAGATCACTTAGAAGAATTAAGATTTAGANTTATTAAATGTTTCATAGCTATTNTACTTTTTTCAATTTTAGGATATCTTTATTCAAATAATATTATTAGCTTTTTAGTAAAGCCTGTTGANNANTTAGATGTAACATTTCAAGTTTTAAAAATTACTAGTGTATTTTTAGTTAAGATTGGTTTAGCAGTTATCTGCGGGATGTTATTTTCTTTACCAATAATTCTNTATCAATTTTTAGTGTTTTTATTACCNGCATTTGAAAATAAAGTAACAACTATTAAAATTTCAAGATATGTTTTATTAAATTTGATATTTTTTATTTTAGGTTTAGCTTTTGGATATTTTATTTTAGTTCCACTATCTATTGAATTTTTTAATTCATTATCTGTCTCAATAGAATATGTGGAATTGAATTATACTCTTGAAAATTATTTATTTTATATGGTTTGGTTATTGGTTATTTCATCTTTTATCTTCCAATTACCATTTATTCTATTAATTTTTAATAAAATAGGNATTATAAATAAAGATTATCTAATNGGGCACCGTAGAAGTATTATTTTATTATTTTTTATTTTTGGTGCCTTTTTNACACCNCCAGATCCATTAAGTCAAATAATTGTAGTTATCCCAATGTATNTACTNTTTGAAATTAGTATTTTTTTTATGAAGAGTAATAAATGAAGAAAATTATTAATCATATTGCNAGTGAGATTAGTGANGATTTAGTNCTNTATAATAAATATCTTTNTGATTCATTAAACTCTAAAGTTGGTTTNATAAATAAAGTTCTNAAATATGTTATTAAATTTAAAGGNAANCAATTTAGGCCTATGCTTTGTATNCTATGTTCTAAACTAAANGGAAATTCAAATNATATGACTTTTTTGTCAGCNTCAACAGTTGAAATGTTGCATGTTGCAACATTATTNCATGATGATGTTGTTGATGAATCATATTTAAGAAGAGGNTGGCCAACTATNAATAAAATCTGGGGAAATAANCTTGCTATTTTAATTGGTGATTANATGTTTTCAAAATCTTTAGANAATATTGCTTCTTTTAATNATTTTGAGCATATAAAAATATTGTCTAATACATCAAAAAGGCTCAGTGAAGGNGAAATATTGCAGATTGAAAATTCTAAAACAAAGAATATGTCAGAAGAAATATATTTTAAAATGATTTCTGATAAAACAGCATCNTTAATTGGNNCATCTTGTAANTTNGGTTATATAAGNGTTNNNAATGATNAAAAAAAGGATAATNTAGAAAANTTTGGTGAATATNTAGGAATTGCATANCAGCTTAAAGATGATTTNTTTGATGTNTTNGGNAAATTAAAAGATACTGGAAAACCTGCAATGTTAGATNTAAAAANAAANATGTTAACTCTTCCATATATTTATATTTTAAATAATATGAAAAATAAAAATATTATATTATCTAAAATAAAATATTATACTAAAAGAAATGATTTTAAAAATTTAAAAAATATAATTTATGATAATGGCGGTGTAGAGTATACAAATAAGATGATA
This sequence comes from Fidelibacterota bacterium, assembly GCA_002705605.1. Taxonomy (GTDB): domain Bacteria; phylum Fidelibacterota; class Marinisomatia; order SCGC-AAA003-L08; family D37C17. Next base: position 115,078 of record PAJD01000006.1, read on the forward strand.
GAAGAATATTCAAAAAAAGCTTATAATCAATTGGAATATTTTGATGATTCTAAATATAAACAATTATTAATTGATGCTATTGATTTTAATAGAGGAAGAAAATTTTAATATGTTAAGTTTTATTCCAAACTTATTAAGTTTTTCAAGAATTTTCATGATGCTTCCATTAATTTTATGTTTAGAAAAGATTGAAATAGATTCTGTATATGCAATCTATTCTATCATTATTATCGCAATGATTGTTTTAAGTGATATCTTAGATGGGTTTCTCGCAAGAAAATTAAATAGTGTATCATCATTTGGAAAAATATTAGACCCAGTATCAGATAAAATCTGTTTAATGGTAGTTTTAATTTTCTTAATTAATAAATATAACTTTATATTTTTGGTTTTTTTTATTTTATTATCAGCAAGAGATATTATTTTGGTCTCTTTAACAACTTATTTAGCAATAAGATATAATTTTATTTCTCAAGCAAATAAATTAGGAAAGTACTTTATGTTATCAACGGTTATAATGATTATTTTCTTTTTATTTAATCTTAATAGCTTGATTTCATTTTCAATTTATATTATTACAATAATTATGTTAATTATTAGTACAGTGATTTATATGAAAGATCACATAAACCGGATTAAAAAATATGAAAATATTTAAAAATACTTTTTCTAAAATCTTTAAATCAAAAAATAAAATCAAGGAAACTTTTTCTAAAGTTTTATCTTTTACTTCTTTAACTCAGGATGATAAAGAAAAAATGGAAGAATGTCTTCTCTCATCTGATTTAGGTTGGGAATTAACTGAGAAAATTTTAGAAAAATTAGAAAAAAATGAAAAAAATCATACTTGGGAAAAAATATTATTAAAAACATTAAAATCATCTATTGAAAATTTAGAAATTAGTTGTAATGATATAAGAAAAGTAATTTTAATTGTTGGCGTAAATGGTTCTGGAAAAACAACTAGTGCTGCAAAATTAGCTAATTTTTTGAAAATTAATAATAATTCAGTTACTCTTGTTGCAGCAGATACTTATAGGGCTGCNGCTATAGANCAATTGAAGATATGGGCACAAAGNACAAATATAAATTTTATTTCAAATCCAAANACACAAGATCCAGCTTCNATTGCATTTGATGGTGTCAAATCNGGNATAACTAGAAATGATGATTATATAATTATTGATACTGCNGGNCGATTGCATACATCAAAAAANTTAATGAATGAATTAGAGAAAATCTATAGAGTNATTTGTAANTTAACTGAAGATATTTCAGTTTTTATTTCAATNGATGGTAATACTGGACANAATGGTATTAAACAAGNTAAAGAATTTGGAAAAGTATTACCAATTAATAACATAATGTTAAATAAAATGGATGGAACAGCAAANGGTGGAATTGCGTTATCTATTATGCATGANTTAAAAATACCTATATCCTTTTTAGGTNTTGGAGAGTCATANGAAGATTTATTAGAATTTGANTTAGATAATTANTTGGAATCATTAATTAAATAATATGAATAATAATATTTATTTTGTGAGTTTAGGNTGTGCTAAAAATTTAGTTGATTCAGAAATTCTTATTGGAGGATTGAAAAGTGAGGATTANAATATTGTNAAAGATTTAAAGTCATCTGATACAATTATAATCAATACTTGTGGATTTNTAGATGTTGCAAGAGAAGAATCTGTTGATACNATTTTNGAGTGTACTGATTTAAAGAAAAAAGGTATAGTAAAACANTTGATTGTAATGGGTTGTTTTTCTTCNAGATANAAGGATGATTTAGTTAAAGAAATACCAGAGGTAGATGCTTTTTTTGGGACTTCAGATCATTCNGAAATCTTATCATTTATTACAGGAAAAGATTTTAANAAAGATGATCCCGATTATTTNAGATCATTGNTAACACCTAAACANTATGCTTATTTAAAAGTTGCTGAAGGATGTGATAATATTTGTTCTTTTTGTTCAATTCCAATGATGAGAGGNCTTCAAAGAAGTAATACTNTAGAGTATAATCTTTTAGAAGCAAATAATCTAGCTAGTAGAGGTGTTAAGGAGCTTTTACTNATTGCTCAAGATTCNACTACTTATGGGAGAGANTTAAATCCTAGATCATCGATTCATGAACTTGTAAATGTATTGGATAAAGTTAANGATATAGAATGGATTAGACTNCATTATGCTCATCCTGCTCATTTAAGNAGAAAAATGATTAAACAATTTTCTCATTTATCAAAANTAATTCCATATATNGATATGCCAACACAGCATGGTTCAGATAATATGTTNAAAAATATGAAAAGAGGGTTAAATTCAGCTGGTATAAAAAATCGTATAGATTTACTTAGAAAAGCAAANNATNATATTGCTATAAGNACTTCANTTATTGTGGGNTTNCCAAATGAAACNGANGAAGATTTTAAGAATTTNGTNGATTTTATTCAAGAAATANAATTTGATAGATTAGGAGTTTTTAAATATTCAGAAGAAGAAGGTACTAGNGCAGCTTTAGATTATNAAGATAATATACCTAAAAAAATAAAAGAAGAACGATATTCTGANATAATGAAAATTCAACAAAAAATTAATTTATCAAAAAATAAATCAAGATTAGGTAAAATTGAAAAAGTTATNGTTGATNTANCTAATGAAGAAGGTTGGTCCCTTGCAAGGTCGTATAGAGATGCACCAGAAATAGATAATTATGTTAAAATTAATCATAAATTAGATGTTGGTAAATTTTATAATGTTAAAATAACTGATGCTTATGAGTATGATGTTATAGGAGAATTAATTAATTAAGAGAAATTTTAAAATATTAAGTATTGATCATATAGCTGTTGCGACTAATAATTTTAACAATTTATATTCTTTATTTGTAGATATACTAGGAATGGAATCATCAAATAAAGAAACAATTACATCTGAGCTTGTAGATGTTGTTAAATTGTATCCAAAAAATGGTGATACATCGATTGAGATTATAGAGCCAATAGAAAATAACAATACAATAAATAAATTTATAGATAAAAATAATCAAGCAATACATCATATTGCATTGAATGTAGATAATATTGAAAATGCAATATCATTTTTAAAATATAAAAATATCACTCTTGTCTATGATAATCCTAAAATTGGGGCTAATAATAAATTAATAACATTTATTCATCCAAAATCTTCCCCCGGTGTTTTAATAGAGCTTTGTCAAAAACAATAAATTAAATTGAATATTAAAGATATAGTTAAGAATCTTCCTGTTAATCCAGGAGTTTATTTTTTTAAAGATAAAGAAAATCAAATTATTTATATAGGAAAAGCTAAGAATTTAAAAAAACGAGTATCTTCATATTTTAATAAGAGTAATTCTTCTTCAAAAAATAGAATAATGATTTCAAAAGCAAATGANNTAGAAATTATTATAGTAGAAAATGAGGTNGAAGCGCTTTTAACTGAATCAAATTTAATTAAAATTCATAAACCACGTTATAATGTATTTATGAAAGATGATAAAACGTTTCCTTATATAATTATAACTAATGAGGAATATCCAAGAGTTCAGTTGATTAGGAAGAAAAAAATATACAAAGATAAGAATGTTTATTTTGGACCTTATACAGATATTTATTATTTAAAGTCTGTTTTGAAAACTTTACATCAAATTTTCCCTATAAGGACATGTGAATTAATTAGTAGTACAACAATAAATAAGAAAAAAACATGTTTTTGTGGTTTTTGTTTAAGTGAGAAAACTATAACTATAGATGAATATAGTAAGATGATTCGTAAGGTTATTTCTTTTTTAAAGGGTAAAAACAAAGATGTCGAAATATATTTAAGTAGTTTGATGAATGAGGCAAGTGATAGTTTGCTTTACGAAGAGGCAGCACGATTAAGAAATCAAATAATTGCTTTAAAAACATTTATAAGAAAACAAAAGAAATTAGCTCAAAATTTTGAAGATCAAGATATATTTAATATTTCATATAAAGAAAATTATGGGATAGCATTTGTGATGAGAATAAGAAATGGTTTACTTGTTGGTAAAGAATCATTTGATTTAAAAATAAATAATAGATTTAATTTAGTTGATGAAATAGAGAAATTTATTGTTCAATATTATCACCTGACAATGGATATACCATCAGAAATTATATTGCCTTGTAAAATTAATAACTCAGATAATATAAAAGATTGGTTATTGAAAAAATTTAATAAAAAGATATCCATATTTTCACCTATGAAAGGTAATAAGAAAAATATTTTACAAGTATGTATTAAAAATAATGATTTAAAGTTAAAAGAAATGTTATTTAGAAAAATAAAAAGAAATGAATATATCCCTAAAGTTTTGTCAGAATTAAAGGATGCCTTAAATATGCCTGTATTACCTCGTAGAATAGAAGCTTTTGATAATTCAAATATTAATGGAAGTAATCCAGTTGCAGGATTAGTATGTTTTGTAAATGGTAAGGCTGTTAAGAGTGAATATAGATATTTTAATATTAAAACAGTTAAAGGAATTGATGATTTTGAATCAATGCGAGAGGTAGTATATAGAAGGTACAAAAGACAAATTGAAGAAAAAAATAAATTACCAGATTTAATATTGATTGATGGAGGAAAAGGTCAACTTTCAGCTGCAAAGAGTTCTCTAGATAAATTGAATCTTGAATATATAACTGTTATAGGATTAGCAAAAAAATTAGAGGAAGTATATTTACCTGGTTTATCAAATCCTCAAAATATTAGTAAAACTTCATCTTCATTGTATTTATTGAGAAGAATTAGAGATGAAGTTCATAGATATTCTGTTAGTTTTCATAGACTTAAAAGATCAAATGATTTATTTAAATCTAAATTAAATGATATAAAAGGTATTGGTAAAAAATCAATTCAAATTATATGGGATAATTATGATAGCTTGCAAAGTTTTAAATCTGATACAATGAAGAATATTCAAAATAAAACAGGTTTTACAGATAAATTAATTAATAATGTGAAAAAAAATCTTAAATGAGAAAAATAATATTAGTTAGGCATGCTCAATCACCTTTTAAGAATATAAAAATTAAAGATTTTGATAGAACTTTAAATAAAACAGGAATATTTGAAGCGAATGTAATGGGCAATCAAATAAAAAAATATAAAGTTGAAGTTGATTATATTATAACAAGTGGAGCAAATAGAGCACTTGAAACATGTAAAATAGTTTCAAAATGTATTTCTTATAATAAAAAAATAGAAAAAGATAATAATATTTATAATTCATCAATTGATTTTATGATGAATTTAATTAATAATATTTCGGATGAATATAAAACAATTATGATTTTTGGACATAATCCTACCCTTCATCATTTATCACAGAAATTATCAGGAGAAATTGTATATACATTTCCAACATGTTCTATGTATTCTATTATGTTTGATACGAGTTCATGGTCAGAAATTATAAAAGGTAAAAAAGAGTTTATGATTTATCCTGAATTATTTAAATAATTCCTGTATATCAATGCATTTCTTGATATTTTATATTTAAATTATCACTATGAAATTTTTCTATATAATATTGCTAGTTTGTTTATTTTCTTGTAATCAGGATAAACATATAAAAAGATATTCAATTCCGAAATTAGAAGAAGTAAGTAAAAATAAAAATTTTTCTAAAAACAAAATTAAAAAATCATTTAACTGGATTGTTCCTGATTATTGGACTGAAGGTAAAAAATCATCAATGAGATTAGCTAGTTATAGTATCCCTTATGATGGAAAAGTTGCAGATGTATCTATAACAAATTTTTCAGGTGATGGAGGCGGATTGCTCCTAAATATTAATAGATGGAGAAAACAATTAGGGTTAGAAGCTATCTCTATTGAGGTTTTAGAAAATAATATAGAAGTTAAAGAATCTAATTTAGGAAACTATAAATATATTAAAATTATTAATATAAATAATAAAGATACAGCTTTTTTGTGTTCGATTATGCAAATTGAAAATAATACAATATTTGTAAAGTTAAATAGTACAATTGAAGGAGTACAGTTGCTTGAAAATGAATTTATTAATTTTTGTTCATCATTTAATTAGTGTATAATTTCAAAAAATATATTAGAATTATAGGCTCACCAAAAATTTTTTCATATACAGTTATATGGATGATAGTTTTAGTGTTTGTTGGAACTATTGTTCAAAAAGATATAGGTTTGTATTCTGCTCAAATGCAATATTTTTCTAGCTGGTTTAAATGGGTATGGTTTTTACCACTTCCAAGTGGAAAATTAACAATGTTAATTATGTTTATTAATTTATCATGTTATTTTTTTAGGCCAGGNATATTATTAAAAAATAAATTAGGTATTAGTATAACACATGCAGGCGTTATTTTAATGCTTTTAGGAGGTGGTTTAACATCGTTTTTTAGTAATGAAGGTAGTATTGTTATTGATGAGGGTAAGAAATCAAATTTTTATGAAAATTACTATAATAAAGAATTAGCTATAGTAGATACTTCAGATCCTAATTTTGATAGATTTATTATTTTTGATGANCCTTTATTGAGTGTAAATAATGTGTTNTCTGAAGAAACAATTCCCTTTGATATTGAAATCCTTGATTATTTTGTTAATTGTAAACCAGTAGCAAGAATTTATGAAGGTAGTGATGAATTTAAAGGAATGGCAAAAAACTTTATTTTACAACAACTTCCATCTAATAAAGAGTATGAAAAGAATATTTCTGGTATAATTTATAAAATTATTAATTCTGAATCTTCTAATGGAATATATATTAATTATATTGGTCAGCCAATAACTCAGACTTTAACAGATAGAAATAAAGATTATATGCTTTTCTTAAGGAGACAAAGAACTTATTTGCCATTTGAATTGGAGTTGGTTGATTTTGAAAAAGTTATGCATCCAGGTACAAATATAGCAAAAAGCTATTCATCATTGGTTAATTTGATTGAAAATAATGTTCCAAGGAAAATTTTAATCTCCATGAATGAACCTTTAAGGCATAGAGGATATACCTTTTATCAAGCCTCTTTTATAGAAGAGGGGTTTAAGCAAACAACTGTTTTNGCAACAGTTAAAAATCATGGTAGACTATTCCCTTATATTTCAACAATAATTATGTGTATTGGCATTTTATATCATATGTTATTTATGATTTTTAAAAGGAAATCTTTATGATAAATAAAATGTTTTGTATAATTGGATTTATTGTTTTTTCTTTTATTCTTTGTGAAGATTTTACATATAAAGAATTACCTGTATTGCAATCAGGGAGAATTAAACCTCTTGATACATATTCGAGAAATGCTTTGCTTCAATTTTATGGAAAAAAAGCTATTAAGGTTGATAATGGTAATAGTTTGAGTTCAATTGATTGGTTATTTAAATCTTTTGTAAATCCAAATGAAGAATTTGAAAGAGAAATCTTTAATATAAGAAATCCTGAAGTTGCATTTGGTTTAGGTTTAGATAAAAATGATAATCATAGATATAATTTTACTCAAATTATAAATGGTTTTAAAAATAATAATGATTTATTAGAAGTATTAAAAAATAAAGAAGAAGATAATCAGAGCTTAGTAGATAAACAAATAATTGAAGTTTATAATAATATTTTATCATATGATCAAATATCTCATAGTGTATATTGTTTATTACCTCTAATCAATTTATCAAATGAAGTTAATCGTGAATTTATGGGCTTAAAAACAGATGAATTTTTAAGTTATTCATATTTCATGAGGAATATAGATAAGTTTAGATTCTTATTGCAAAATTTGCTTGATACCGATGAAAGTGATTGGAATGCATCTCATTTAGAGGTAAGTAATATTGCTTTACAGCTAGAATCAATGACTCAGTTTCATTATGCTCAATCAATTAAAATAATTCCAGGTAGTGATAATGAGTGGTTTTCACCTTGGGAGATGATGGATGGAAGGCCGTTAACTCAATTCCAATATGAAATTTTAGAATTATATGAAAAATTATTTTATTATTATGTTAATCATGATATATCATCAGTAAATGAATATGCTGATTTAATAGTAGGTAAGATTAATGAGAATTCTAATTTTAATACTTCTTTATTATCCTTAGAGACATTCTATAATAAAGTAAATATTTTTTTAATTAGCATGATATTTTATATAGTCGGATTTTTTTCTATTGGTATCAGTTGGATGATATTTAATAAATATTTACATGTTTTTTCATTTTTATCAATGATTTTGGGTTTTATCATTCATGGAATAGGTTTGATTCTTAGAATGATAATTATGCAAAGACCTCCAGTTAGCACATTATATGAATCTATAATATTCGTTGGATTTATTTTAGTAATGTTTGCCCTGATTTTTGAATATTTTAGAAAAGATTCTTTAGGTATCTTGATTGCTACTATTGGTGGTGTTTTCTTGCATTTTGTTGGATTTAAATATGCAGCTGATGGTGATACTTTAGGTGTACTTGTGGCTGTTTTGAATTCAAATTTTTGGTTAGCAACACATGTGACAACAATAACAGTCGGATATGGGGTATCATTAGTTGCGGGTCTTATGGGTCATATTTATCTAGTTATAAGTTTAATAAAGCCTAAAAATAAGGAGTTGTTAAATAAAATATTTAATAATGCTTATGGTCTAACATTGATGGGTTTATTTTTTACAATGTTTGGAACAATTCTAGGTGGCATTTGGGCTGATCAATCTTGGGGTAGGTTTTGGGGATGGGACCCAAAAGAAAATGGTGCATTGTTAATCGTATTATGGCATTTAATGATGCTTCATTTAAGGGTNTCTGGTATTGTTGGTAAAGTTGGTTATGCATATGGAATTTCTCTTGTTAATATTATAGTTGCTCTTGCATGGTTTGGTGTAAATCTTTTGAATGTTGGTTTGCATAGCTATGGTTTTACCGATAATGTTGCAATGAATTTATTTTTATTTATTATAGTCGAATTATTATTTACATCATCATTATTCTATTTAATAAGGAGAAAACAATAATTTATGTCAAAATATAAAAGTTTATTTATTGTGTTGTTTGCTTATTCTTTATGTCTTTTTATTGGTTTAAATATATTAGAAGTTATTGATTGTGGTATTATCATTGATATATTGATAGTAGATGTTGTTGCAACAATTATTATTTATATATTTAGTGTTTATTATAGTAATTCTTCAATATATGATCCTTACTGGAGTGTGGTTCCACCATTTATTTTACTATATTTTATTAGTTTGACAAGTATTATTAATGCTCAAGCTTGTATGCTTTTATTTAGTGTTTTGTTTTGGGGTGTTAGATTAACCTTTAATTGGGTTAGAGGATGGCCTGGCATGCACCATGAAGATTGGAGATATATTGATATGAGAAATCATTCTGGAAAATATTTTCAATTTTCAAATTTTTTAGGAATTCATTTATTTCCAACATTGATTGTTTTTGTTTGTTGTATGCCAATGTTTGGAGCTTTAAATAAAGATATTGATGTTTTTACTTATATTGGTTTTTCTTTTTGTTTTATAGGAGTTTTATATGAGATAATTAGCGATCAGCAGTTATATAATTATAAGAAAAATAATAAAGGAATTATAGAAACAGGATTATGGAGATATTCAAGACATCCTAATTATCATGGAGAAATACTATTTTGGTGGGGTGTTTATTTATATGGAGTCTCAATTGAAAATATTTTTAATTGGATTTTTGCTCCAATTNCAATGACAATTATGTTTCTTTATGTTAGTATCCCATGGATTGAAAATAAAATAATTAAGACAAGACCTAAATATCTTGATTATAAATCTCGAGTNGGTGTTTTATCNCCAGANTTAGGTTATATAAAAAGTCTATTTAAATAGTTTNGAAAAAAAATTCATTAACAGTGATAATATTATACTTGCAATAATCATGCTTCCAATTGGAGCATAAATTCTTGTATTATCATTCTCGTATTTAAAGTCTAAAGGTAAGTTCCCAAACCAATTAAGTTTATCTTCAAAAAAATATATTAATATTCCANTAGTTAATAAACAAGTTCCTGATATGATAAATATTTTGGATATGTTCATTTAGGTTTATTTTAAATTATAATTTTTATTAAAAAACTTATCAAGTTTTGGTTTTATAACAACTTTGCAATACGGTTGTGATGAATTGTTTTTNTAATAATCTTGATGGTAGTCTTCTGCNACGTAAAATATATCTAGTTTTGTAATTTCTGTTATAATTGNATGCTTAAATTCATCGCTTTCATTTAAAATTTTTTTATACTTTTCAGCAGATATTTTTTGTTCTTGACTATTATAAAAAATAGCAGATCTNTATTGTGTTCCAATATCTGCTCCTTGTCTGTTTAATGTTGTTGGATTATGGTTTTCAAAAAAAACTTGTAGCAGTTTTTCGTAAGAGATGATTTCAGGATCATATGATATTTTACATACCTCTGCATGATTTGTTTTTCCCGNACATATATCTTTGTATGTAGGGTTTTTTGTATTTCCTCCTGTATAGCCAGATATAACATCCGATACTCCGTTTAATTGAGAAAAAATTGCTTCAACACACCAAAAGCATCCAGCTCCAAAAATTGCGTAACTCATAAATTCCCTTTTTCAAGTATTAAATTATATTTAATTTTTTAATATGCGTAATTTAATAAAAATACTTTTTTGTTTAATATTAATTATTTCTTGCAAAANTAGTAATCCAATTAGTTTATCAGAAGAAAATTGTAATTATGGNGTTCAATGTTGTTTGTGTTATGAGTTTACTAAAGATAATTATGCTAATGCAGATATTTTGGATAATCAGGATTGCTTAGTTGATAATATTTGTTTAACTAGAGGNAATAATGGNGCATTATATAATGCTTATATTTATTCTTCCTATAATGATATGCTTAATTCTGGTGATAATGTTTTAATTCAATGGGCTGAAGGAACTATTGATGAGGCTTTAAGNGGTGATTTGACTTTTTACAATGGGTTATCAAATGAGGCGGGAAACTTTGGGCAGTTAGTTCAATTACCTAATAGNCCTATTGTTGCATATCTTGTNGATTATGATATTTATATAAATTTTGATTTTATAAGTTGGACTTCTGGTCAGCANGGTGGTGGATTTTCTTATATAAGAGATGTNCCATCTATTTCTGAATATTAAAATAAAATACTTAAAAATACGAAATATTGTCATTAATATATATGAANTGAGAATTAATAAAACAGGACAATATGGCAGGNTTTAAATTAACTTCAAAATATAAGCCATTAGGTGATCAGCCTAAAGCAATAGAATCTCTTGTCAATGGGTTGNAAAATAATGACAGAGATCAAACTTTATTAGGNATCACTGGTTCAGGAAAAACTTTTACTATTGCAAATGTAATTCAAAAATTTCAGAAACCAACGCTTATTTTATCTCATAATAAAACTTTAGCAGCTCAATTATATGGAGAGTTTAAATCATTATTNCCTNATAATGCTGTTGANTATTTTATTTCGTATTATGATTATTATCAGCCNGAGGCTTATATGCCTGTTACTGATACATATATTGAAAAAGATTCTTCTATTAATGCTGAGATTGATAAANTAAGGATTAAATCATCTACATCTCTTGTATCTAGAAGCGATGTAATTGTTATTGCTAGTGTAAGCTGTATTTATGGTGTTGGCTCNCCTAAAGAATACTCAGATTTATTAATTTCAGTTAAAAAAAATCAATTAATTNCNCCTAAGGAGTTATTTAAGTCTTTAGTTGATATTCATTATATAAGAAATGATTTGATACTNGAAGGAGGTATATTTAGAGTTAGAGGAGATGTAGTTGATATATTNCCTATATATGATGAGCANCCAATTAGATTGGANTTTTTTGGTGATGAAATAGAAAAAATTTCNANTTTTGATTTAATTACTGGTGAAATTATAAAAGAAATTGATCAAGTAACATTTTATCCTTGTAAAAATTTTGTAACATCAAGAGAGACAATAAATAAAGGAATAAAATTAATTAAAAAAGAATTGTTTAATAGATTGAAATTTTTAAGAAATAATGGAAATTTACTTGAAGCTCAAAGGCTTGAGCAGAGAACTTTTTATGATATAGAAATGATGTTAGAGCTTGGTTACTGCTCAGGTATTGAAAATTATTCAAGACATCTTGATGGAAGAAAAAAAGGAGAAAGACCATATTGTTTATTAGATTTTTTTCCTGAAGATTTTTTGATGATTATTGATGAGTCTCATGTTACAATACCTCAAGTTCGAGCTATGTATAATGGTGATAGATCTAGGAAAGAAACATTGGTAGAACATGGTTTTAGATTGCCTTCTGCTTTAGATAATAGACCTATGAAATTTGATGAATTTGAAGAAAAAATTAATCAAGTGATTTATGTTTCTGCTACTCCATCTGAATATGAAACTTTATTATCAGAAAATAATATTGTAGAACAAATTATTAGACCAACCGGTTTGTTGGATCCTCAAATTGAAATTCATAAGACAAGAGGTCAAATTGATTTTCTTATAGAGAATATTAAGAAAGTAGTTAAAAGGAAAGAGAGAGTATTAATTACAACAATAACAAAAAAATCAGCTGAAGATTTAACTGATTATTTAAATTCTATGGGTTTGAAGTGTCAATATATGCATAGTGATATTGATTCAATTGAAAGAGTAAAGATTTTGCGTGGACTAAGATTAAAACATTTTGATGTTTTAGTTGGTATAAATTTATTAAGAGAAGGTTTAGATTTACCCGAAGTTTCATTGGTTGCAGTCATTGATGCTGATAAGCAAGGTTTTTTAAGATCTAAATCATCTTTAATGCAAGTAGCAGGAAGAGCTGCAAGAAATATTAATGGTAAAGTAATATTATTTGGAGATGTTATAACGGAATCAATGCAATATTTAATAGATGAGACTAATAATAGGCGAATAATTCAAAATAGATATAATGAAAAAAACAACATAACACCTAAAACAATATTAAAAAATATTGATGAAATAAAATCTACTACAGTTGTAGCTGATAATGATATAGAAGAAATTATCAATGATGATATAGAAATTCAAATAAATAATCTTGATTCAATTGAATTAAAAGACAAAGTAAAAGAAATTGAAAGAAAAATGCTAAATTATGCTAAGGATTTGCAGTTTGAAAAAGCGGCATTACTAAGAGATCAATTGGAAAAATTAAAAAATGTATAATATTTTATTATTAGGTTCAGGTGGAAGGGAGCATTCAATTGCTTGGGCCCTTTCTAAAGATGTAAAAGTTAATAAGCTTTATTGTGCTCCTGGAAATGCTGGGACATTATCTGTAGCAATAAATGTTTCATTAGATATAATGAATAATGATTTGATATATGATTTTGTAAAAGAAAAGAAAATTAATTTAATTGTTGTAGGCCCTGAACAGCCATTAGAAAATGGAATAGTTGATTATTTTGATGATAAGGATATTAAAATATTTGGGCCCTCTAAATTTGCTGCTCAATTAGAATCAAGTAAATTGTTTGCAAGATATATTATGGAAGAATATAATATACCTCAGCCAGCTTTTTTTGAATGTTCTAATGAGGAAGAAATTTTGTCTTTGAGAAATAAATTGGGTTTTCCGATGGTTTTAAAGGCAGATGGATTAGCTGCTGGTAAAGGAGTTATTATTTGCAATAATGAATCGGAGCTTAATCTCGCAATTGATGAGATGATAATTAATAAAAAATTTGGTACTGCTTCTTCTAAAATATCAGTTGAAGAATGTCTAAAAGGAGATGAGCTTTCTGTATTTGCTATTTGTGATGGTGAAAATTATAAGATTATTAATTCTGCTCAAGATCACAAAAGAATTTTTGATAATGATATGGGACCAAATACAGGTGGTATGGGAGCATATGCACCAACGCCTTTGTTTGATGAAAAGTTAAAGGAAAAAGTTGAAAAAACAATAATAAAACCAACATTAAGAGCAATGTCAGATAAAGGTCATCCCTTTAAAGGATTTTTATATGTAGGATTAATGATGGTAGATAATGAACCTTATGTAATAGAGTTTAATGTTAGATTGGGTGATCCTGAAGCACAAGTATTGATTCCATTAATAAAGAGTTCATTTTTAGAAATAATATTATCATCTGTAAATGGTAATTTGGATTCATTGGAAATTGACTTAGATGATTGCTATGCAGTTACTGTAGTTTTGGCTTCTAATGGTTATCCAAGTTTATATAAAAAAGGTATGAAAATTAAGGGTTTAGAAAGAATAAAGGATGAGATTGTTTTTCATGCTGGCACTAAAATTGAAAATAATAATATAATTGCTTCAGGAGGCAGAGTAATAAATGTAATTGGTATAAATAAAAATTTAAAATCTGCTATTGATGATGCGTACAGTTTAATAGAAAAAATAAATTTTGATAATAAATATTATAGAAAAGATATTGGAAGTAAAGCGTTTAAATATTTGAAAAAAGAGGATCAGTAATGATTGATTTAGATAAAATAAGACAGTCCGTAGGTATGATTGGTGATTCTGATAAAATTGTAGAAATTCTCACTTTAATTGGTCAAATTGCTTCAACGGATATTTCAGTTCTAATTACTGGAGATTCTGGTTCAGGAAAAGAAATGGTTGCTAAAGCAATACATAAAAATAGTAAGAGAAAATTCGAATCTTTAATTATAGTTAATTGCGCTGCTATTCCATCAGGAATACTAGAGAGTGAACTATTTGGACATAAAAAAGGTTCATTTACAGGGGCTGTTGATAATAAAATTGGTTATTTTGAATCAGCTCATAAAGGAACTATTTTTTTAGATGAAATTGGTGAGCTTCCTAAAGAAACTCAGTCTAAATTACTTAGAGTTATTGAAAGTGGCGAATTTATGAGAGTTGGAGAATCTAAAACAAACAAGGTCGATGTTAGAATAGTTGCGGCTACAAATAGAAAACTTTTAGATGAAGTTAATAAGAATAATTTTAGGAAAGATTTATACTTTAGATTAAAGACAATTAATGTAAATGTTCCATCTTTATCTGATCATCTTAGTGACTTGCATTTATATATTGAAAGATTTGGATTAGAATTTACAAATAAGAATGATATCGCATTTAAGGGGTTTTCATCTGAAGCAATATCGGAAATGAAAAAGTATAGTTGGCCAGGGAATATAAGAGAATTAAAAAATGTAGTCGAGAGTTTGATTGTTATGAATCATGGTTTGCGTATAACTGATGAAATGGTAAGAAAAAATTTAAATATGGTCCCAATAAATAACAATGATAGCTTGCCTGTTTCTTTAGATGGGGATTCAGATCAGCTTGAAAGAGAATTAATTTTAAAACAATTATTATATTTACGACAAGATGTTAATGAATTAAAACAAATTATAACATCTGGAAAATCATTGACATCTAATGATAAACCAGCTAATCCAGCNTTATTTTTACCAACCTCTAANGATGAAAATAATAATNAATTAAATAAAGTTCAATTTTCAAGNGTAGAGGATGCTTCAATTTCAGGATTAAAAGANGANGCTGTTGGTGAAATGACAATGGATGANTTAGAAAAAGAAGCTATAGAAAAATATTTAAAAAAGTTTAAAAATAATAGAAAAAAGACTGCGAAAGCTTTGAATATATCAGAAAGAACGTTATATAGAAAAATTAAGGAGTACGATGTTTAGATTAGCGTATTATATGATATTCTTATTTGTATTCTCTAATTGTACCTATTATTCATTTAAAGGTTCAATTCCAGCTCATATAAAAAATGTCGTTATTCCTCCAATTGTTAATAAAACTTCNGAATATACTGTNGCTACTATTTTAAATGAGAAATTTTTAGATTTAATGTTATTAGAGAATATNTTAGATATAGTATCATATGAAAGTGCTGATAGTAAATTAGATATAATTATTAAATCTATTACAGATAAACCAAATGTATTTACACCTGATANTTCTACTGGTTATGAAATAGTAAATGAGTGGAAAGTTATGATTCAAGTGGATGTGATTTGGTATGATTTAATAAATAATAAAGATATTATTAATAAATCAATTACTGAATGGTCTACTTATAGTTTAGATGCAGATATAGGNAATGATTTGATAGATAATGATTTAGATGGTTTNATAGATTCTGAAGATAGTGATGAATATGGAACTCCAAAAGAAGGAGCAATGAGAATAGCAATTGATAAAGTTTCTAAAAGAATAATTAATGAGATAACATCAACATGGTAAAAGGGAAAGNATGGAATTTGTAAAAATAAAAGATATTAAAAATTATAAAGATAAGATTGTAACACTTAAAGGTTGGGTTTATAATAGTAGGAGNAGNGGTAAAATTGGATTTCTTATGTTAAGAGATGGATTTGGAATNGTTCAGTGTATANTTGAAAAAAGTAAATTAGGTGATGAAAATTTCAATATATTTAAAACTCTTACTCAAGAATCTTCATTGAAANTTNGTGGGACTATTGTTGAAAATGAAAGAGCTTTAGGTGGATATGAAGTTCTAGTTGATTCATTTGAAATTTATCAATTGTCAAAAGATTATCCTATTACTCCNAANGAACATGGTATAGATTACTTAATGAATAATAGNCATCTATGGTTACGATCAAAAAAACAATATGCAATATTAAAAATTAGACATAGAATTATAAAATCAATACGAGATTTTTTTGATAANAATGATTTTACATTAATTGATACTCCAATTTTTACTCCAAATGCAGCTGAAGGTACATCNACATTNTTTNAAACNGATTATTTTGATCAAAAAGCTTATTTATGCCAAACTGGTCAATTATATGGTGAAGCAAGTGCTCTAGCTTTTGGAAGACATTATAATTTCGGTCCNTGTTTTAGAGCTGAAAAAAGTAAAACAAGAAGACATTTAACTGAATTTTGGATGGTAGAGCCTGAAATTGCATTTTGTAATATAGANGAGAATATGGAATGGGCTGAAAATTTATTANTGTATATNATAAATGAAGTNTTAANNAATAATACTAATGANTTAAAAANTTTAGAAAGAGATATTTCTAAATTAAGTGAAATAAANGGGTCATTCCCTCGNTTGAGTTATACTAAATGTATTGATCTATTAAAAGATGCAGGTTATAAAATAGAATGGGGTGATGATTTTGGTTCTCCAGAAGAATCATATATTTCAGATCAATATAATAAACCTGTTATTGTTTATGGTTTTCCATCAAAAATAAAAGCTTTTTATATGAAAAGAGATCCAGAAAATCCAAAAGTAGTTTTAGGNATGGATATATTGGCGCCGGAAGGTTATGGTGAGATAGTTGGTGGTTCTGAGAGAGAAGTTGATATTGATGTCCTTTTNCAAAGAATAAATGAAGAAGGTTTAAATAAAGAAGATTATGATTGGTTCTTAGATTTGAGAAAATATGGATCAGTTCCACATTCAGGTTTTGGAATGGGTCTTGAAAGAGTGGTTTCTTGGATATGTGGTTTATCACATATTAGAGAAACAATTCCTTTTGCTAGAACAATGAGTAGGTTAAACCCATAAGGTGACTTTACATCAACAAATATCAAATTGGATTTNNAATTATTTAAAAGAAAATAATTTAAAAACTTTAGTAATTGGGATATCAGGNGGTATTGATTCAGCTGTAACTTCTACATTGTGTGCAATGACTGGATATCCTACNAAGCTANTAGTTATGCCGATATATCAAAATAAAGATGAAACTAAAAGAGGNCTTAATCATTGTGATTTTTTGAAAAAAAAATATAATAATGTTGATATNATNAAAACCGATTTATCTTCAATATATGACAATTTTGTTGATATAATTCCAGAAGATTACCATAGTAAACTATCTTTAGCAAATACTAGAGCAAGAATTCGCATGACAACTTTATATATGATTGCTGGTGGTTGCAAAGGAATTGTTGTTGGTACAGGCAATAAGGTAGAAGATTTTGGAGTAGGTTTTTTTACAAAATATGGTGATGGTGGAGTTGATATAAGTCCTATTGCTGANTTAATGAAATCAGAGGTTTATGAATTAGCAAAAGATTTATGTATTAATACTGAAATTATTAATGCGTCTCCAACTGATGGTCTTTGGGATGATGGAAGAACAGANGAAGANCAANTNGGTGTNAGTTATGANNANTTAGANTGGGCNATGNNATTTGAAGAAAAAGATNNTNNT